>JAXDQC010000123.1:0-3606 GCA_034668045.1 Betaproteobacteria bacterium
GCGCTTCGGCGACAAGGTGGCCGACATCGTGCTCGCCAACTCCGACCGCGTCGACGAGCCGAAGGGCGACTGGTGGGAGCGCAAACGCGCCTACATCGATGCGTTCGCGCACAAGACGCCGGCCCAGCTGCGCGTCAGCCTCGCCGACAAGCTGCACAACGCACGCTCGATCCTGATCGATTACCGCACCCACGGCGACGATGTCTGGGCGCGCTTCAAGCAGGGACAGGGACTCGCAACGCGCGTGTATTACCGCGAACTTGTTCGAGCGTTCGAACAACAGCGCACGCGCATGGGCGTATACGCTGGTCCTGCGGTCGACGAGCTGCGCCGGACGGTTGATGCCATCACGGCGCTCGCGGAGGGGTACCAAGGGCCGGACTCGCGAGAGTTCTTCGACGCATGATCCGTGACCACCCTGATCGCTCCCGAAACCGGCGCCGCACCGGCGCAGCTGGACCTTGACGCGCTAGCCGAAGAGCTCGACGCGATCCGGGCCGATGTCGAGGCCGACCTCGGCGAGCGCGACGCCCGCTACATCCGCCGCGTCATCCGTGCGCAGCGGCTGCTCGAGATCGGTGGCCGCGCACTGCTGCTGCGACCGCGCAAGAAGCGCAACCTGATCGCGGGCACGACCCTGCTGACGCTCTCCAAGGTCCTCGAGAACATGGAGATCGGCCACAACGTCATGCACGGCCAGTACGACTGGATGGGCGACCCGGTGATCAACTCGACGACGTGGGAGTGGGACGCCGCGTCGACGGCCAAGTCGTGGAAGTACTCGCACAACTATCAGCACCACACGTACACCAACATCGTAGGCAAGGACCGCGATCTGGGCTACAGCGCGATGCGCGTCGACCCCGAGCAGCCCTGGCATCCGGTCTACCTGCTCCAGCCGATCTACGGCGTGCTGATGGCGTTCACGTTCGAGTGGGGGATCGCGCTCTACGACATGGAGCTCGACGCCGTCAAGGACGGGCGCAAGTCCAAGGAGCAGGCCCGCCACGAGTTCAAGCAGTTCGGCCGCAAGGCGGCCAAGCAGGTGACCAAGGACTACGTGCTGTTCCCCGCACTGGCCGGCCGCAACGCCCGCCGGACCGCGGCGGCCGTGCTCGTGTCCAACCTGACGCGGAGCCTCTGGGTCCACACCATCGTCTTCATGGGTCACATCCCCGACGGCGCCGAGACCTTCACCGAGGAGCGCCTCGACGGCGAGTGCCGCGGAGGCTGGTATCACCGCCAGCTGATCGGCTCCTGCAACCTCGAGGGCACCCCGTTCTTTCACCTGATGACGGGCAACCTGTCCCACCAGATCGAGCACCACCTGTACCCGGACATCCCGGCCAGCCGCTACGCGGAGCTCGCCCCGCGGGTCCGGGCGGTGTGCGAGAAGCACGGTCTCCCGTACAACACGGGGCGCCTGGGGCGCCAGTATCTGTCGGTCGCGCGCAAGATCCTGCGCCTGTCGCTTCCGTGACCAGCGTCACACATAAAAGCGAACACCCGTTCTAGTCTCATCTGTTCCTGCGGTCGCCCTGCGCGTCTGACGACGTGCCGCTGACCGCCTGAAGCGACCCCCCGCCTGCGCCGGATGCGCGGGCCTTCGGAGGTATCCCCCCATGCTGAAGTACGTGTTTGCGGCCGCAGCCGTGTGTCTGCTCGCCGTGTCAATTGCTGCTGGTTCCCCCGCCTATGCGAAGGGCAAGTCCAGATCGGGCGCCGTGGCCTGTGCCAACAAGTTCTGCACCAGGGACGCCCCCGGCGCCAAGAGCTGCCGCCGCTTCGACAAGCGGGCGAACGTGTCGCGCTGCTTCATCACGCGCGCCGCCGCTCACTACGGCCAGTCCAAGGCCCAGGCGCTGGCGATCTCCTACCGCGAGTCGCGCTGGAACCCGCACGCGACCAACTCGAGCTCCGGCGCCGCCGGCCTGTTTCAGTTCATGCCGGTGACGTGGCAGCACACCCCGTACCGCAAGCACTCGCCCTACCAGCCGCGCTGGGCGTCGCTGGCCGCGATGTGGCTGTGGTCCAAGGGCGGCTACCACCACTGGTCGCTCTAACATGAAGGCGCGGTGAAGGCCGCCGGCCGTATGGTTCGCGCCTAAGCCGCCACCGCGTGGGCGGCGGGGTCGACCTCCTTGATCCTCACCGTCCGCATCATCGTCCCGACGATCAACGCACCGGCGGCGAACACGCAGGCCGCGACCGCGAACGCCACCGTGTAGCCGTGCACGGCCGCCTCACCGGCGAGCTGCGGGGTCGGCACGCGGCCGTCCGCGTACGACGAAGCGGCGCTGGCGAAGATCGAACTCAGCAGCGCGGTGCCGATCGAACCGCCGACCTGCTGCATGGTGTTGACCATCGCCGACGCGACGCCGGTGTCGCGCGGGTCGACGCCGTAGGTGGCGCTCGAGAACGCGGGGGCGAAGATGTTGCCCATCCCGAGACCCAGCACGATCAGGCCGGGGAGGATGTGCCCGACGTAGCTCGACGAGGCGTCGATCTGCGCGAACCACACCATCGCGATCGCGCCCATCGACATGCCGAACACGAGCAGTCGGCGCGGGCCGAACCTCCCCAGCAGCTTGACGTTGGCGAGGATCGACGTCGTGATGATCGTGGCCGTCATCGGCAGGAATCCCAGGCCGGTCTGGATCGGCGAGAACCCCTTGGTCTGCTGCATGAAGTACGTCAGGAACAAGAAGCACGCGAACATCGCGATGCCGGCGATCCCGATCGCCAGGTAGGCGCCGCCGCGCGTGCGGTCGGCGATCACCCGGGGCGGCAGCATCGGATGCGCGACGCGGGTCTCGACCCACGCGAACAGCCCGAGCAGGACCACCGCGGTGGACAGCATGATGATCGTGATCGGATGCCCCCAGGAGTGCGTCTCGGAGTTCGAGAAGCCGTACACGAGCGCGAACAAGCCGCTCGTGGCCAGCGCGGCGCCGGGTACGTCGAGCTTCGTGCGCGCGCCGCTTGCGGTCCGGTTGACGAGCAGCCGGAACGCCATCACCGCGGCGGGAATCGCGAACAGCAGGTTCACGTACATGCACCAGCGCCAGGTGAGCGTCTCGGTGAGGATGCCGCCGAGCAGCAGGCCCACGGCGGCGCCACCGCCGGCGATGGCGCCGAAGATGCCGAATGCCTTGCCGCGCTCCGCAGGATCGGTGAACGTGGCTGCCAGCAGGCCGAGCGCCGACGGCGCGAGGATGGCGCCGAACGCGCCCTGTGCCGCGCGGGCGGCGACGAGCATGCCGAACGAATCAGCGGCGCCGCCGATGGCCGACGCGGCCGAGAAGCCGATCAGGCCGCCGATGAACGTCCATTTGCGGCCGAACAGGTCGCCGATGCGTCCGCCCAGCAACAGCAGGGAGCCGAAGGACAGCGCATAGGCGGTGATGATCCACTGCCGGGAGTCGTCGGAGAAGCCGAGGTCGCCCTGGGCGCTCGGCAGCGCGATGTTCACGATCGTCACGTCGAGGACGACCATGAGCTGCGCGATGCCGATCACCGCGAGGATGAGCCAGCGGCGGGCGTGGTGGGGGTCTGGGGAGGTAGGCATTGGGGAGGACTCCTAAGCGGATGGTGAGCTTCCGTTTC
>JAXDQC010000124.1:0-4925 GCA_034668045.1 Betaproteobacteria bacterium
GGCCGATCAGCCGCTGGATTTCCTGCGTGCGCCCGCTCTGTTTGCCGCGAGCCGCCTCGCGATCGGTGCGCGTATTGGTCGAGCGCGGCAGCATGCCGTATTCCGCCGTCACCCAGCCGCGGCCGGAGTCCTTGAGGAAGCCCGGCACGCGCTCCTCGACGCTCGCGGTGCAGAGCACGCGCGTGTCGCCGAACTCGACCAGCACCGAGCCTTCGGCATGCTTGGTAAAGCCGCGCTGGATGCGCACGGCGCGCAACTCGTCGGCTTTGCGCCCCGACGGCCTCATTGCGGCGCGTTCTTGCGCAGCGCGGTCTTCAGCTCGGCGATCGCCTTCTCCACGTCCTCGTCGGTCATGCGCAGGTAGTCCATGTCGGTGGCGGTGAGGTCGCGGATCTCGGTGTCGGTCGCCCCCGCCGGGGTGCGGTCCTCGCTCAGCGCTTCCTCGTTCCAGGTCATGGCGAGCACGGACACGTTATCGCTGCGGCCGCCGGAGCGCGCCTCCGCCAGCTCGGCGAGCTCGGGAATCGCCTTGTCGAGCGGGCGCGTTAGCAGGGAATGCAGCATGTGGCGCTGGGTGAGTGGTCCCCAGAAGCCGTCGGAGCAGAGCACCAGCACGTCGCCCTTTTCGAGCGGCGCGTTCGACGCCGGGTCAGGGCGCGGCGCCTGATAGCCGCCGATGCATTGCAGCAGCCGGTTGCGCTCGGGATGCGTGGCGACCGCTTCCTCGCGGATGCGGCCTTCGTCGATCAGCTGCTGCACCAGCGTGTGGTCGCGGGTGCGATGCAGGATGCGCCCCTGACGCAGGAAATAAAGGCGCGAGTCGCCGACGTGCGTCCAGCAGGCGCGGCCGTCCTGGATGACGCAGGCGACGAGCACGGTGCGCGGCGTGTCGTCGAGGCGCTGCTTGTCGGCCTCGCGCAGGATGGCGGCATGCGCGCCGCCCATGGCACGGAAAAGAAACGCGCCGGGGTCGGCGAGCTTCGGCTTTGCCTCCTGGGCGAACGCCGCGCCCAGCTGCTCCATCGCCATTTGCGCGGCGACTTCGCCGTACGCATGGCCGCCCAAGCCGTCGGCGACCGCGAGCAGCAGGCACTCGGGCGTGCGCCAGTGACCGATGCGGTCCTGGTTGGAGCGCCGGTTGCCGATGCGCGTGTCCTGGGCGAGCGTGAACTTCATGTGCCTGCCATTCTGCCGGGGCTTTCGCCGATCAGCGCCTTCTGCAGCGAGAAAACGCTCTGCGGCCGGTCAAGATGTGAAAGTTTCATGCACCAGTCGACCGTCTCGAGCAGCTGTGTGGAGTATTTCCCCTTCCAGGCGGCTCGGGCTGGCACCAGCCGGTCATCCCTGATCCGCGCGTCCGCCGGCTGCGGCTCGCCGGCGGCGAAGCAGGCGTACAGCGTCGCGCCGACGGCATAGATGTCGGTCCAGGGGCCGAGCGGCGCCGAGCCGGTGTGCTGCTCGGGCGCGGCGAAGCCCGGCGTGTAGCTCGGCGGCAGCTTCAGCCCTTCGGCGGTGAACTGCTGTCGGGCGGCGCCGAAATCGATCAGCAGCGGCGAGCCGTCGTTGCGCACATAGACGTTGGCGGGCTTGATGTCCAGGTGCAGCAGCTTGTTGGAATGCACCTCGCGCAGCCCGTTCAGAAGCTGCGCGAAGGTCGAGCGCACCCAGGCTTCCTCGAGCGCCCCGCGGCGGGCCTGGATGTGCTCCTGCAGCGTACGGCCGCGCTCGTAGCGCATGACCAGGTACACCGTCTCATTGGCGCGGAAGAAGTTCAGCACGCGCACCACGTTGGGATGCGCGAGGTGCGCGAGCGAGCGGCCTTCCTCGAAGAAGCATTTCAGTCCGGCGTTGAAGCGGCCGCGATCCGCGTCCGGAAGATGGGCCTGCGCATCTCCATTGGTGCGCAGCGCGAGCGTCGCGGGCAGGTATTCCTTGATCGCCACCGGGGCGTCGTTCTCGTCGTGGGCGAGATAGACGAAGGAGAACCCGCCGGCGGCCAGGACACGGAGAATGCGGTAGTTCTCGAGCCGGGCGCCGACCTGCAGTGGCAGGTTCAGTTGCACGGCCGTTATCATAGCGAATGATCCAGAGCATGACGGGCTACGCCGCGAGCACGGCCGAGTCGGCGCGCGGCACGCTCGCGCTCGAGCTGCGCTCGGTGAACTCGCGCTTCCTCGACGTGCAGATGCGCATCGCCGAGGAGCTGCGCGCACTCGAGCCGACGCTGCGCGAGCTGATCGCCGAGCGACTCGCGCGCGGCAAGGTCGACTGCCGGCTGTTCGTCGTCGAGGGCAGCGCGCCCGCGGGTGCACAGCGACTGAACGAGGCCGCGCTCGGCCAGCTGAAGACGCTCGCCGAGCAGGCGCGCAAGGCATTCCCCGATGCCGGCAGCCTGCGCGTCGCCGATGTGCTGCGCTGGCCGGGCGTGGTGACGGGCGCGGCGAGCGACGAGCGGGAATTGCGCGCGCTGGCCGAGAAGCTTTGCCGCCGCGTGCTCGACGAGCTGGTCGCGGCGCGCGCGCGCGAGGGCGCGAAGCTCGCCGCCGCGATCGGCGAGCGCGCCGCGGCGATGCGCAAGCGCGTCGAGGCGGTCGCGCCGCTCATGCCGCAATCGGTCGCGGCGTACCGGGAGAAACTGACGGAGCGGCTTCGGGAAGCGATCGGCTCGGCCGACGACGAACGCGTCCGCGCCGAGGTCGCGGTCTTCGCCCAGAAAGTCGACGTCGACGAGGAGCTGACGCGGCTGCGCACGCACCTCACCGAGGTGGAGCGCGTGCTCAAGCAGGGCGGCGCGGCCGGAAAGAGGCTGGATTTTCTGGCCCAGGAACTAAATCGCGAGGCGAATACGCTCGCCTCGAAGGCCGCCAGCGCGGCGGTCAGCGAAGCGGCGCTGGAGCTCAAGCTCCTGGTCGAGCAGATGCGCGAGCAGGTGCAGAACATCGAATGAGTGGCAAACTTTTCGTGATCACGGCGCCCTCGGGAGCGGGCAAGACGTCGCTGATCGACGCCATCATGCGCGACGATCCGAGCCTCAAAGTCTCGGTCTCCTACACCACGCGCGCGCCGCGGCGCGGCGAGCAGAACGGCGTCGACTACCACTTCGTCGACGACGGCATGTTCCTCGCCATGAAGGAGCACGGCGAGTTCCTCGAGAGCGCCGAGGTGCACGGCTACCGCTACGGCACCTCGAAGAAGGTGATCACCGACGCCCTGGCGCGCGGCGAGCATCTGATCCTGGAGATCGACTGGCAGGGCGCGCGGCAGGTGCGCTCGATCTACCCGCATTGCATCGGCATCTTCATCCTGCCGCCCTCGGTGGAAGAGCTCGAGCACCGCATGCGCGCCCGCGGCCAGGATGCCGAGCCGGTGATCCGCCGCCGGCTGGACGCCGCGCGCGACGAATTAACCCATGCGGGCGAGTTCAAATACGCTATCATTAACAAAGACTTCGAGACCGCCAAACAAGAGCTGGCGGAAATCATCCGGAAGGAACGAACGAAACCCCATGGCCAGGATTACCGTTGACGACTGTCTCAAGCGCATCAGCAACCGCTTTCAACTCACGCTCGCCGCGACTTATCGCGCGCGCCAGCTCAGCGCCGGCGCCTCGCCGCTGGTCGAGCCCAACCGCGACAAGTCGACCGTCATCGCCCTGCGCGAGATCGCCACGGGCAAGATCGGCACCGAAGTGCTGAAGCGCAACCCGACGCCGCCCGCCGCGCCCAGCTTGTAGAAACAGTGGGGTCGGGTAACCTGACCTCATGGCTGCCGTAGTAGAGCTCCCCGACCCCGCCCGCTTCGCCTACCTGAAGCCGAAGGACGTGGCGCGCCTGGCCGAGGCGTACCGCTTCTCGGAGGCGGCGCACGCCGGGCAGACGCGCCAGTCGGGCGACCCTTACATCTCGCACCCGCTCGCGGTCGCCGAGATCCTCGCCGAGTGGCATCTCGACGGCCAGACGCTGATGGCGGCGCTGCTGCACGACGTCACCGAGGACACCTCGGTCACCAAGGACGAGATCTCCGACACCTTCGGCAGGCCCGTCGCCGACCTGGTCGACGGGGTTTCCAAGCTCGACCGCATCGAGTTCCAGTCGGCCGAGGACGCGCAGGCGGAGAACTTCCGCAAGATGCTGCTGGCGATGGCGCGCGACGTGCGCGTCATCCTGATCAAGCTCGCCGACCGCCTGCACAACATGCGCACCCTGGGCGCGGTGAGCCTGGCCAAGCGCCGGCGCGTGGCGCGCGAGACGATGGAGATCTACGCGCCGATCGCCAACCGGCTCGGCCTGAACACGCTCTACCACGAGCTGCAGGAGCTCGCCTTCTCGCACCTCTACCCGGGACGTTACAAGGTGCTGTCGAAGGCGACCGCCGCGGCGCGCGGCAACCGGCGCGAGATGATCGGCAAGTCGCTCGACGCCATCAAGCGCAAGCTCGCCGAGAGCAACATCCGCGCCGAGGTGTTCGGGCGCGAGAAGCACGTCTACTCGACCTACCGCAAGATGATCGAGAAGCACCTCTCGTTCTCGGAGGTGCACGACATCTTCGGCGCCCGCGTCGTGGTCGAGGATGTGCCGGCGTGCTACCTGGCGCTGGGCGCGCTGCACGCCCTCTACAAGCCGATCCCGGGCAAGTTCAAGGACTACATCGCCATCCCGAAGGCGAACGGCTACCAGTCGATCCATACCGACCTCATCGGTCCCTACGGGGTGCCGGTCGAGGTGCAGGTGCGCACGGCGCAGATGCACCGCCTGGCCGAATCAGGCGTCGCCTCGCACTGGCTCTACAAGGACGACACCGAGAAGCTCTCCGAGCTGCAGAAGCAGACGCACCGCTGGCTGCAGTCGCTGCTCGAGATCCAGCATCAGTCGGGCGACCCGCAGGAGTTCCTCGAGCATGTGAAAGTGGACCTGTTCCCCGACGAG
>JAXDQC010000125.1:0-7043 GCA_034668045.1 Betaproteobacteria bacterium
GTGCCGTAGTTCAGCTTGCCGGGATTCTGCTTTCCGTAGTCGACGATGTCCTTCAGGGACTTGAAATCCGCGTCGGCCCGCACGACCAGCACGTTCGGCCCGGCGGAGATCTGCGACACCGGGATGAAGTCCTTCTCGACGTTGTAGGGCACCGGCGAGAGCAGCGGGTTGATCGCCACCGGGCCGCTGTTGCCGATCATGAAGGTGTAGCCGTCGGCCGGCTGGCGCGCGGCGTACTCGGTGCCGATGGCGCCGGCGGCGCCGGGCTTGGATTCGACGATCACCTGCTGGCCCCACAGCTCGGTGAGCTTGGCGCCGAACACGCGCGCCATCAGGTCGGAGCTGCCGCCCGGCGGGTAGCTGACGATCAGCTTCACCGGCTTGGCCGGATAGCTCTGCGCGAAGGCGCTGCCGCAGGCGAACAGCGCTACGAGAAATGCTTTTTTCATCTAGCCCTCGATCTTCATGTCTTTGATGATCGGCCTGAACTGCTCGACCTGGCGCTTGAGGATCGCGTCCTGCTCGGCGGGCGTCGAGCCCACCGGCTGCGCGCCGATGTCGACCAGGCGCTTCGCCGTCTCCGGATTGCGGACCGCCGCCGCCGTCTCCTTCTGCAGCCGCTCGATGATCGCGCGCGGCGTCTTCGCCGGCACGAACAGGCCGTTCCAGCCGTCGGCCTCGAGATAGTCGAAGCCGAGCTCGCGCGTCGTCGGCACGTCCGGCAGCTCGGGCACGCGCTTCGAGGCGTTGGTCGCGAGCGCCTTGATCTTGCCGGCCTTGATGTCGGCGAGCGACGAGGAAAGCTGGTCGCCGCCGATGTTGATGCGGCCGGCGATCAGCTCCTGCTTGAGCGGCGCGGCGCCCTTGAAGGGAATGTGCGTCATCTCGACGCCGGTGCGGATGCGAAGCGCTTCGCCCATGACGTGCATGAACGAGCCCGGCCCGGTGGACCCGTACGTGTAGTGCTCCTTCTTGTCCTTCAATTGGCTGATCAATTCCTTGAGGTTGTTTGCCGGCACGCTGGGATGCGCGGTGATGACGAGCGGCACGTAAACCGCGATCGAGACGCCGGCGAAATCCTTGTCGACGTCATAGGTCGCGCGGTTGCCGAGCTGCGCCGCCACCGACGCCATCGGGAAGGTGACGTTGTGCATCAGCAGCGTGTAGCCGTCGGGCGCCGCCTTCGCGACCGTGGCGGCGCCGATGGTGCCGCCGGCGCCGCCCTGGTTCTCCACCAGCACCGCCTGCCCCATGGACTCCTGCATGCGCTGCGCCACCAGCCGCGCGACGATGTCGGTCGTGCCGCCGGCGGGGAACGGCACGATGATGCGCAGCGGCTTGGACGGAAACGACTGGGCGAATGCCGTCGTGGTGCAAAGCAGCAGAGCGGCGAGCAGCGTCTTCAAGCTGAACATGTTCACTCAGTTTGCCTTAATTCCGGCCTTCTTGATCAGCTCGCCGTTTTCCTTCAGCTCCTTGGCGATCATCGCCTCGAACTCCTTCACCGACATCGGCAGCGGGTCGCAGCCGAGCTTCTTGATCTGGTCGATGATCTCGGGCGACTCGACCAGCGCGGTGATGTCCTTGTGCAGCTTGTCGACGATCGCGCGCGGCGTCTTCGAGGACACCAGCGCGCCGACCCAGAAGTTGTAGCTGGAATTCGGGTAGCCGAGCTCGTCGGTGGTGGGGACCTCCGGCATCAGCGCGCTGCGCTTGGGTGCGCTGGTGGCGAGCGCGACGAGCTTGCCGGCGTCGACCATCTTCTTCGCCTGGAAGACGAGGGCGAAATAGCAGTCGGCGCGGCCGCCGAGGACCTCGGTGAGCGCCTCGCCGACCCCCTTGGTGTGCACGTTCAGCACCTGCTCGATGCCGGCGGCGAAGCGGAAGCGCTCGAACGCCATGTGCGTCGCGCTGCCGATGCCGGCGTCCGCGCACACCAGCTTGCCGGGATTCGCTTTCGCGGCGCCGACGAAATCCTTGATCGTCTTGTACTTCTCCGGCTGCGTGACGAGCACCGTCGGGATGGTGGCGACCGTAGCCACCGCCTGCATATCCTTCGGGTTGAGCACCTCCGGGCTGAGCAGGGTCGAAACGGTGAACGCCGAGGCGTACATCATGATGAGGTGGCCGTCGGGCTCCGCTTGCGCCACGTACTTGGCGCCGACCAGGCCGCCGGCGCCGAGCCGGTTCTCGACGATCACCGGCTGGCCCCACTGCTGCTGCAGCTTGTCGGCGAGGATGCGCGCCATGGTGTCCGAGGCGCTGCCTGGCGAGACGCCGGAGACGAAGCGCACGGTCTTGGTCGGAAATTGCTGGGCGCAAACCGATCCCGAAATTACGATTCCAAGCAGAAAAACAAAGGTTCTCATGGACATCCTCCTTTTATGACTTCGGCAATCCGAACTGCTGCGCCAGCCAGTCCGCCGACTGGCTGCGATAACGGTAGGGACGATTATTGGCATTGTGCCCTCCGTCCTCCACCATCAAAAGCTCCACAGGGCCGGAGACGCTTTTCGCGAGCTGCTCGGCGTGCGAGGCCGGCACCAGGCGGTCCTGGCGGCCGGCGACGATGAAAATCGGGCAGGTGATGCGCGGCGCGGCCTCGACCATGCTCAGCGCCCGGGTCTTCTGCTTCGCCTCGGCCTGGTCCTTCGAATGGCTGCGCACGGTAAAGGTCTCGCGCGTGAGGTCGGGCAGCGCGTCCCAGATCTTTTCCCACTCGAACGGGCCGGAGAGCGCGATGCAGGCCTTGATGCGCTTCTCGTAGGCCGCGGCGCGGGGCGCGTAGTAGCCGCCCAGGCTCACGCCCCAGATGGCAATTTTTTCATGGGATAGATCTTTTCTGGTTTGGATCCAGTCAACCACGGCCTTTGCCGCGCGCTCGTAGTCGCCGCAGATCGGAATGTCGTACTCGGCCTCGCCCTGCCCCGGGCCGTCGATGGCGAGGATGGTGAAGCCGCGGGCGAGGAACGGCTCCTCGTAGGCGTGGATCTCCTCTTTGGTGGAGTCCAGCCCCGGCGCCATGATCAGCACGGGACCGCCCTTGCCGCGCAGGACGCCCTTGATCGTCTTGCCCTCGAACGGAATCTCGACCCGCTCGCCCGGCGGCCGCGCGAGCGCGATGCCGTCCTGGTAGAACTGCACCGCCTTCATGTGCGCGGCGTGCATCTGCTGCTTGTCCTGCACGAAGACGAACTTGGCGAAGTGGTAGTAGATGGCGGCGCGGATGAAATGCTCGCTCGCCGTCAGCTTGTGGCCGTCCTTGAAGGCAGCCTGGCCGAGCTTGCCGTGCATCTCGGCCCGCCGGCTCCACGCCTCGCACCAGTCGTCCCAGCGCTCGAGCTTGCCGGTCACCTCCTCGAAGTCGGCGAGCAGCACGCCGTTGGAGACGAAGCGCGGCGCCCAATGCGAGATCGCCGACTGGACTTTCGCGTCTTTCATACCTTTTTCAGCGCCTTGAGGATGCGTTCGGGGGTGAAGGGCATCGCCGTGACGCGCGCGTTGAGCGGCAGCAGCGCGTCGTTGATGGCGTTCATGATCGCCCCGGGCGCCCCGGCGGTGCCGGCCTCGCCGACCCCCTTGGCGCCCAGTTGCGACTGCTTGGTGGGCGTCTCGACGTGGGCACAGACAATGTCGGGCATCTCGCCGCTCATCGGCACCAGGTAGTCGGCCATGTTGCCGTTGAGGAGCTGCCCGTCGGGCCCGTAGAGGCATTCCTCGTATAACGCGGCACCGATCCCCTGGACGACACCGCCGCGAATCTGCTCGTCCACCAGCATCGGGTTGATCACCGTGCCCGAATCCTCGACGCACCAGTGCTTGAGCAGCTTGACGAAGCCGGTGTCCGGGTCGACCTCGACAAGCGATCCCTGGATGCCGTTGGTGAAGGTGAAGCCGTATTGGCGCGGCGTGTAGTGGCGCGTGACCGTCAGCTCGGACTGGAAGTCGACCGGCAGCGTGTCGGGACGGAAATAGGCCACGCGGCCGAGCTCGGCGAGCGGCAGCTTCGATTCGAGGGTGAGCTTGTTGACGACCTCATTATTCAGAATATCAATTTCATTTTTATCAAGATTCAAAATCCTGGCGGCAACCTCGAGAAGGTTGGCACGCAATGCTCTGCCGGAGAGGAGCACCGCTTCGCCGCCGATGCCGGCGCCGCGCGAGGCCCAGGTGCCGCCGCCGTAGGGCGTCACGCCGGTGTCGCCGGTAATGACCTTGATTTTGTCGAGAGTCACGCCGACGGCGCTCGCGGCGATCTGGGCGAAGATCGCCTCGGTTCCCTGCCCCTGCTCGGTGACGCTGGACATCACCGTCACCATGCCGGTGGGCTCGAACCGCAGCGTCGCGCCGTCCTGCGCCGAGATGCGCGCGCCGCCGACGCCGTAGAACGCCGGCGAGGGATTGGTCACCTCGATCATGGCGGCGAGGCCGATGCCGCGGTAGATGCCTTTGGCTCTCAGGGCCTTTTGCTCCTCGCGCAGGCCCTGATAGTTCATCGTCTTCAAAAGCAGATCCAAAGTCTGATGATGCGAGAGCTTCTCGAACTTGATGCCCGACGGGAACGTGTACGGGTACGCATCATCGCCAATGAGGTTGATGCGGCGAAACTCGGCCGGATCCATGCCGATCTTCTGCGCCGCCAGGTCGACGATGCCCTCGGTCAGCGCCACCGCGATGGGATGGCCGACGGCGCGGTACTGGCAGGTGACGTTCTTGTTGGTGAAGACGCAATGCATCTTCGCCCGGTACTGCCGGTGGGCGTACGGCCCGCCGGTGAGGTTCACCACCTGGTTGCCTTCGATGCCGCTGGTGCGCGGGTAGACCGAGTACGGCCCGATCGCGGTCAGGTCGTCGAGGTCGAAGGCGAGGATCTCGCCGCTCTTCTTCACTGCGACTCTGACCTTCACCCGGTGCTCGCGGCAATGAATGTCGGAGAGGAAGGACTCGAGCCGGTCGGCGACGAACTTCACCGGCCGTCGCATGATCACCGAGATCGCCGCGGTCGCCATCTCGTCGGCGTAGACGTGCACCTTGATGCCGAACGAGCCGCCGACATCCTTGGCGATCACGCGCACGTTCGCCTCGGGGATATTGAGGTGGCGCGAGAAGATGTCCTGCATCATGTGCGGCGCTTGCGTCGCGTGATAGACGGTCAGCGAATGCTCGGCGGCGTTGTAGTCGGCGAGGATCGCCCGCCCCTCGAGGCAGACGCCCGTATGCCGGCCGAAGTGGAAGGTGTCCTCGACGACCACGTCCGCCTGCTTGAACGCCTCGTCGACGCCGCCGGTGTCGTGCTCGCGCTTGAAGCAGATGTTGTCCTCGAACTGCGGATGGATGACTTGCTTCCCGGCGAGGGATTCCTCCATGTCGACGACGACCGGCAGCTCTTCCCACTCCGCCTCGATGAGCCCTACCCCGTCCTCGGCCTGCGAGCGCGATTCGGCGACCAGCGCCGCGACCGCCTCGCCCTGCCAGCAGGCGCGATCGATGGCGATCGCGTGCTGCGGCGGCGACTTGATGCCCTTCAGGTGCGCGAGCACCGCCACCCAAGGCGTGCAGTACTCGGCGACTTTGGGTCCGTCGAAGACCGCCAGCACGCCCGGCGACTTGATCGCCTTCGAGAAATCCAGTTTCTTGATCCTGGCGTGTGCGTGCGGGCTGCGGAAGAACGCCACATGCGCGAGGCGCGGGAAGCGCATGTCGTCGATGAACGTGCCCCGCCCCTGCAGCAGGCGCTGCGTGTTCGGCCGCGGCACGCGCTGGCCGATATAGCCCTTGTCGAGCTGCGTGCCCGGTGCGTGGAGGGGAAGCTCGGCCTTCATTTGCCGGCAACCGATTCGATCGCGTCGACGATCGCCTGGTAGCCCGTGCAGCGGCAGTAATTGCCGGAGATGTGGGCGCGAATTTCTTCCCGCGTGGGGGATTTCTTGTGAAGGAGCAGATCCTGAGCGGCCATCAGCATGGCCGGCGTGCAGAAGCCGCACTGAAAGGCGTTGTGCTCATGAAACGCTTTTTGCAGAGCGGCGAGCTCTTTCGAATCCGACAAGCCCTCGATGGTGTCGACTGTGCAGCCATCGGCCTGCACCGCGAGCATCAGGCAGCCGCGCACGATCTCGCCGTTGACGCGCACCGTGCAGGCGCCGCAGACGCCGTGCTCGCAGCCGATGTGCGAGCCCGTCAATCCCAGTTCTTCACGCAAAAAGTCGACCAGGTGAGTGCGGGGCTGCACGCGCCGCGTCACCTTGGTGCCGTTGACCGTCAGTGTGGCTTCGAGAGCGTGTTCCATGCGCGCGAAAGGAGAACGCCGGCGAGGTGCAGCTTGGTCGCGGCGGAGTTATAGAGATCGGGATTGGGCGAAAGATCTTTCTTCAAACCCAAGAGCCCTTCTTCAAGTGACTTGGCGGCGGAAGCGCTTTTCGCCAGGACGGGTTTCGAATCGACGGAAAAGAAGGCGATGCGCTTGCCGGAAGCATCGGCGACGCCGGCGAGGCCGACGATGGCGTAGTCGCCGTGCCGGCGCGTCAGCTCGAGGAACACCGAGCGATCGACGCGCGGGAACTCGGCGGCGACGAGGATTTCCCCGGGGCGAATGTCGGTTTCGAACAGTCCTTTGAAGAAGCTGCTCGCCGGCACGCGCCGTTCGGTCTTACGATTTTGCAGAATCAGGGTTGCATTGAGGGCAAGGGCGCAGGCCGGGTATTCCGCCGCCGGATCGGCGAGGGCGAGGCTGCCGCCGAGCGTGCCGCGGTTGCGGATGGCGGGATGGGCGATATGCGGCGCGGCCTCGGCGAGGAGCGGCACGAGCCTGCGCACTTCCGCCGAGCGCTCGATCTCGGCGTGGGTGACGAGCGCGCCGATGCGCAGGCCGCCGGGCTGCACCGAGATGTCCCTCAGCCGCGAGAGGCCGCCGATGTCGACCAGGAGCTCCGGCGCGGAGAGCCGCATGTTGAGCGAGGGGATGAGGCTCTGGCCGCCGGCGAGGATGCGGGCGCCCGGACGCTCGAGCAGCGGGAACGCCTCCTCGAGCGTGCGAGGTTTTGCAT
>JAXDQC010000126.1:0-9280 GCA_034668045.1 Betaproteobacteria bacterium
TTGCGCCTGGGCGCCACCGACTACATGGTGAAGCCGGTCGACGTCGAGCGCCTGAAGGCGATCCTGCGCCGCGTGCCGCGCAGCGGTGAGCTGCGCCAGGAAATCGGCGAGCTGCGCGACGAGCTGCGCAAGCTCGGCCGCTTCGGCCATATCCTCGGCTCCTCGACGCCGATGCAGAAGCTCTACGACGCGCTCGGCCGCGTCGCGCCCACTTCGGCGACGGTCCTGCTGTGCGGCGAGAGCGGCACCGGCAAGGAGCTCGCCGCCCAGACGATCCACGACCTCAGCCGGCGGAAAAAAGCGCCGTTCCTGCCGCTCAACTGCGGCGCCGTCTCGCCGCAGCTGATCGAGAGCGAGCTATTCGGCCACGAGAAGGGCAGCTTCACCGGCGCCGATCGCCAGCACAAGGGCTACTTCGAGCGCGCCAACGGCGGCACGCTGCTGCTCGACGAGATCACCGAGATGCCGCAGGAGCTGCAGGTGAAGCTCTTGCGCGTCCTGGAAACCGGCACCTTCACGCGGGTCGGCACGACGCAGCCGATCAGCGCCGACGTGCGCCTGATCGCCGCCACCAACCGCTCCCCGGAGCAGGCGATCAACGACGGCAAGCTGCGCGAGGACCTGTTCCACCGCCTGAACGTCTTTCCGATCGCCATGCCGCCGCTGCGCGAGCGCGGCACCGACATCGAGCTGCTGGCGCAGCATTTCCTCGACATCCTGAACAAGCGCGAGTCGACCTCGAAGTCGTTCGCGCCGGGCACCATCGCCGCGCTCTACGCGCACAGCTGGCCCGGCAACGTGCGCGAGCTGAAGAACTACGTGCAGCGCGCCTACATCCTCGCCGACGACGTGATCGACGAGAACCTGGCGCCGGCGAGCGTCGCCGCGCCCGAATCGGCGCCGCTTCTCACCGTGCGCGTCGGCAGCACGCTCGACGAGGTCAGCCGCCGGCTGATCGAGGCGACCCTCGCCGAGTGCGGCTCGAAGCGCAAGGCGGCCGACATGCTCGGCATCAGCCTGAAGACCCTCTACAACCGCCTCGCCGTCTACAAGAGCGAGGGCGGCGAGCGGCGGGCGGCGAACACGGATTTCGAAACGCGGGACGCGGCATAGGAGTTGCTTTTCCCCGACTGCCATTCATAACGGAGACACCATGGACACCAAGAGCACGCAGAAGCACCAGATCGATCGCGTCAGCGACGGCGCGCATCGCGCGGTCGATACCGCGGCAAACCGGGTCGGCGCGATCGCCGATCGTTTCGGCGAGAAGGCCGATGAGCTGATGGAAATGAAGGAAGACTGGCTGGAAGCCGGGCGCGACTACGTGCGCGACCATCCGGTGGCCGCGCTCGGCATCGCCGTGGCCACGGGCTATCTGCTCAGCGTGATCATGCGGAGCCGGGACTGAATCCGGCTCCCGGCGCGCGCGCTCCGGGCTTCGCCGACCTCCTCGGTCGGCTGCTCGGCGAGGCAAAGTCGCTCGTCTCGGACTATGCGCTGCTCGCCGTCCTCGACGCCCGGCGCGCCGCCCTGCGGCTCGCCTGGCTGCTCGGCACGGTGCTGATCGCGGCGGTGCTGGTCGTGACCGCCTGGCTGGCGCTGATCGCCGGCGGCATCGTGCTTCTCCTCGGACAGGGCACGCCTTGGCCGCTGGCGCTCGCCATTGCCGCGGTGCTCAACCTCGTCGGCGCGGGTGCGCTGGCGTGGTGGATGCGAAACCTCGTCAGCGAGATGCCTTTCAATGCCTTGGTACGTTCGCTGCGCGGCGAGCCGCCCCCGGTGACCTGATCATCATGCACCTGCAGCTCGACGACGAGATCGTCCAGATCGAGAAGCGCATCGCCGGCCGCAAGACCCAGATCACGCGCGTCGGCAAGGAGACGAGCCGGCGCACGCTCGATGGCCTTGCCTCGCCGGTGACGCTCGCCGGCGCGCTCGCCCTCGGATTCGCCGTCGGCGGCCGCATGGGTCGCAGGCGTCCGCCGGAAAGGCGCCATGAGCGGGCGGCGAGAGCGAAGGCGACCGGCATCGCCGGGCTGCTCGTGAGCGGCGCCATGTGGTTCGTGCGCGCGCAGTACGGCTCGCCGATGGGCCTTGCACAGGTCCTGATCCAGAAGTTCCAGCACCGCAAGGCGCCGCGTGAATACCCGGCGCGCGAGTTTCCGCCGCGCGTATGACCTGAAGTCGGCGGTTGTCGCGAACCGGCGACGCCCAGCCGGTGGATAGCGTTGCGCGTCCACCGCCATTAGTCTCAGAGAGATGAACGCCGACAAGCTCGTCTTCCGGCTGAGTCGTGCTGCGCTCATCGCGTATGGGCTGGTCGCGGCGTTGGCCGCGCTGGCGATCTGGGGCTGGGCCGCGGGCCTGCCGCGCCTGCGCGACTTCGGCGCCGACTTCGCGCCGATGGCGCCGGCGGCGGCGCTCGCGTTCCTCCTGCTTGCCTGCGGCTATCTCGCCGTCGAGCGCGGCGGCCCCCAAGGGCACCGCACCGCCTGGATCTCGGCAGGGGTCGTCGCGGTGCTGGCGTTGCTCGCGCTGGTCGAGGATCTCGGCGACGCGCGCCTCGGCACGAATTTCGAATGGCTGCTCGGCGCGCGCGGCGGCGAGATGCCGGCGCACATGTCGCCGGCCACCTGCATCACGCTGTTCGCCCTCGCGATCGCCACGCCGCTGCGGCGCGATCTGCGCATCCTCGGCCTGTCGGCGAACGCGATGGTCGCGAGCGCGATCGGCGCGGTCGGCTTTTTCGTCCTGCTCGGCCTCTCGCTGCGGCTGCTGCGCTTCGACATTCCCGCGCCTCTGCTCGGCTTCTCCGCGCCCTCCGCGGTCGCGACCCTTCTCGCCGCCTTCGCCCTGGGCGCCGGCCGGCCGAGCGACTGGCTCGTCGACACGCTGACCAGCCGCCGCACGGGCGCGGTGGTGATGCGCTGGCTGCTGCCGGCAGCGTTCATCGTGCCGCTGGTCGTCGGCTGGACGCGGCTGGCGGCGGAGCGCGCCGGCCTGTTCGGCGAGGCGTTCGGCATGGCGCTCTTCACCCTGGTGATGATCGCCTCGCTCGGCGCGCTGATCCTGTGGGTGGCGCGCAGCCTCGACCACATCGCCGCGCAGCGCGAGCAGGCGGAGGACGAGGCGTTCGAGCAGCGCGAATGGCTGCAGGTGACGCTGGCGGCGATCGGCGACGGCGTGATCGCCACCGACGCCTCGGGCCAGGTGCGCTTCCTGAATCCGGCGGCGCAGCGCTTGACCGGCTGGCGCGCGGCGGAAGCGGCGGGCCGGCCGATCGAGGAGCTGCTGCAGCTCTTCGACGAGCGCGACGGCGCGCCGATCGCCAACCCGCTGCACGCCGCGCTGCAGCTGCGCGCCACGTCGGCGGCGACCGGCGAGCCGGCGTTGCGCGCCCGCGACGGGCGCGTGCACCCGGTGCAGATCAACGCCGCACCCATCGGCGACGCCGCGAGCGGCAGCGCCATCGCCGGCGCGGTGCTGGTGCTGCGCGAGGCCGCCGCGCAGCGCCAGGCGGAACGGGCGATGCGCGAGGCGTACACCGAGCTCGACCAGCGCGTGGTGCGCCGCACGGCGGCGCTCGAGCGCGCGAGCGCCGCGCTGCGCGAGCGCAACGCGCTGCTCAACGCAATAACCACCAGCACGCCCGATCTCATCTTCGCCAAGGACCGCCAGGGCCGCACCCTGATGGCGAACCCTGCGTGGAAAAAGGCGGTCGGGCGCGTCGAAGACGCTCAGGTGCTCGACGAGAAGGAGCGCCTGGTGCTCGAGTCGGGCGAGACGATGTTCCTCGAGGAATCCATCGGCGAGCGCACCTTTCTGACCACCAAGTCGCCGCTGCGCGACGAGCAGGGACGGGTGATCGGCCTGATCGGCGTCGCCACCGACATCAGCGAGCGCAAGGAGGCGCAGCAAGAGCTGGAGAAGCTGGTGGTCGCCGAGCAGCGGCTGCGCGCCGAGGCGGAGCGCGCCAACCGTGCCAAGGATGAGTTCCTCGCCATCGTCTCGCACGAGCTGCGCTCGCCGCTCAACGCCCTGAAGGGCTGGAGCCACCTGATGCTCACCACGAAGCCGCTCGACGCGACGCTCGTGGAGCGGGCGGCGAAGGCGATCAAGCGCAACGTCGACCACCAGACCCGGTTGATCGACGACCTGCTCGATACCTCGCGCATCGTCAGCGGCAAGCTGACCATCGAGCGGCGCACCGTCAACCTGGTCGAAATCGTCCTCGCCGCGCTCGACGGGGTGCGGCCCGGCGCGGCGGCGAAGCACATCGACCTGCGCTTCACGCCCGACGACACCGCCATCAGCGTCGTCGGCGACCCCGGCCGGCTGCAGCAGCTGGCTTCCAACCTGCTCACCAACGCGGTCAAGTTCACACCCGACCGTGGCTCGATCGCGGTGCTGCTGCTGAAGAACGGCGAGCGGGTGCAGATGCAGGTGCGCGACAACGGCATCGGCATCGCCCCGGAATTCCTGCCGCATGTCTTCGACCGCTTCAGCCAGGCCGACACCTCGGCGGCGCGGCGCGCGGGCGGCCTGGGCATCGGCCTCGCCCTGGTGCGCCATATCGCCCTCCTGCACGGCGGCCAGGTGCGCGCCGACAGCCCCGGGGTCGGCCGGGGCGCGACCTTTACCGTCGAGCTTCCTGCGCTGGCCACCGCGGCGCCGGCCACCGAGGCCGGCGGCGACGAGCGCCGCCGCAGCAACGCGGGCGCGCTGAGCGGCGCGAAGGTCTGGATGGTCGACGACGACGCCGACGTCCACGAGGTGGTGGCCTTGACGCTGCAGCAGGCGGGTGCAAGCGTGCGCGGCTTTTCCTCCTGCAAGGAGCTGGTGGCGGCGCTGGAAAAGGCGCTGCCCGCGGCTGCGCCGCAGGTTTTCCTCATCGACCTCGCCATGCCGGACGAGGACGGCTTTCAGACCCTGCGGCGCGTGCGCGCGCTGGAAATGGCGAGCGGCCTTGAATCGCCGGTGCCCGCGGTGGCGCTGACCGCCTTCACGCAGATCGAGCGGGAGCGCCTGTTCGCGGCGGGCTTCCGCGAGCGCGTCAACAAGCCGGTCGATGCCGACAAGCTGATCGCCGTCATCCGCGCGCTCCTCAAGGAGCGCCGCCAGGCCCCGGCGCTGGACGCTACTTCATCGGGAACTGGACGAAGGGCGGGGTAGGGGTCTTGTCGGGCGGCACGTAGGCCGGCGCCGGCTCTCCCGCCGGTCCCATGTACTTCAGGTATCGGTAGATCGCGCGCACGTCGCGATCGCTCATGTCGCGCAGGTTGAACCACGGCATCGGCGGCCGCATCTCGCTGCGCGCGCGCGCCATCCACTGGCTTTCGGTCATCTTCGACGCGGTAAGGCGAAGGTTCGCGGCATAGGTCGTGCCCCAGGGGCCGCGCCAGCCGAGCTTCTCGCCGGTCAGCCAGAGCTTTTCGTCGACCTTGCCGTTCGCCTGCGGGTAGCCGGGAGTGTGGCAGTCGTTGCACCCCGACGTGGAGACGATGTAGCGGCCACGGTTGGCATCGGCGCTCGCTTTTCCGCCCTTGTCCTGCGCGTGGACGCTCGCCACAGCCAGCAGGGCCAAGATCGCGACGGCGATTCTCATGGAAGCATCCTCCTCTTATAGTGTTGACCGCAGAATAACAGGAGGGACGCCCGATGAAGCTCTATATGCACCCGGTCTCCATGACCAGCCGCCCGGTCCGCCTTTTCATCGCCGAAAGCGGCATCCAGGTCGACGAGCAGGTGGTCGACCTCATGACCGGCGAGCACTACAAGGAGCCCTTCGTGGCGGTGAACCCGAACCGCATGGTGCCGGTGCTCGAGGACGGCGATTTCCGGCTGACCGAGAGCTCGGCGATCCTCAAGTACCTCGCCGACAAGACCAATTCGCCGGCTTATCCCAAAGACCTGAAGCAGCGCGCCAAGGTCAACGAGATGATGGACTGGCTGAACACCCAGTTCTACCGCGAATACGGCTACGGCTTCATCTACCCGCAGATCTTCCCCAACAACAAGCGCCCGACCGAGGCGGCGCAGAAGGCCTGCCTCGAATGGTCGAAGGAGCGCGCCCAGACCTGGCTGAAGATCCTCGACCAGCACTGGATCGGGCCGAAGAACCAGTACCTGTGCGGCAACCAGATCACCATCGCCGATTACCTCGGCGCGGGCTTCGTCTCGCTCGGCGAGATCATCCGCATGGACTTCGCCTCGTATCCGAACGTCAGGCGCTGGCTCGGCAACATGAAGAAGCTGAAGAGCTGGCCGAGCATCAACGAGGTGTTCTACGGCTTCCAGGGCATGGTGAAGGACCAGAAATTCGAAACCTTGCAGTGATCAAGGGCCTGCACCACAACGCCTACCGCTGCCGCGACTCGGAGGAGACGCGGTGCTTCTACGAGGATTTCCTGGGCCTGCCGCTCGCCAACGCTTTCGTCATCCGCGAGACGAAGAGCGGCCGGCGCACCGCCGTGCTGCACAGCTTCTACCGCATGGACGACGGCTCCTGCCTCGCCTTCTTCGAGGCGCCCGACCGCCCGTTCACGTTCAAGAAGCAGCACGACTACGACCTGCATATTGCTTTGGAGATCGATAAAGAGAATCTTCAAAGGATGCTGCAGAAGGGCAAGGCCGCCGGTGTCGAGGTGCGCGGCGTCGCCGACCACGGCTTCATCCATTCCATCTACTTCCGCGACCCGAACGGCTACGTCATCGAGCTCACCGCCAAGCACGGCGACCACGAGAGTGCCATGGATCCGGCGGCTAACGGAGCGCGGCGGGAGCTGGACTCGTGGCAGGAGGAGAAGCCTCGTCGGCGCCAAGCGGCGCGCAGACCTCTTCCAAAGGCTTCCGCTCGGCGTCGACGCCCAGCCACCACGCCACCAGCGCGGCGCCGATCATGAGAATCGCCGCCAGGGCGTAGGCGCCGAACAGCGCGCCGCGGCTGCCGCTCTCGATGATCGCGCCGTAGAGCGGCGGTCCGGCCAGCCCGCCGAGCGCCGTGCCCGCGGCGTAGAAGAGCGAGATCGCCACGGCCCGCATCTCCACAGGGAAGATCTCGCTCACCGTGAGGTAGGCGGCGCTCGCCGCCGCCGAGGCGACGAAGAAGGTGGCGCTCCACAGCAGCGACAGTTGCGTTGCAGTTATTGCATCTCTTGAAAAAAGGTAGCCCGTAACGAGAAGCGCGATGCCGGCGACCCCGTAGCACGCGGCAATCATCTTCCGCCTGCCGATGGAGTCGAAAAGCCCTCCCAGGACCAGCGGGCCGAGAAAATTGCCGACCGCGAAGGGGAAGATGTAATAGCCGACGCGCTCGTCCGGCACGCTGTAGAAGCGGGTCAGCACCAGCGCGTAGGTGAAGAAGATGGCGTTATAGAAGAGTGCCTGGGACGCCATCAGGGAGAGCCCCAGGATCGTGCGGCGGCGAAAGCGCGTCAGCAGGAGCCGGATGATCTCCGACCATGGCACCGCCGGAATCGGCCGCATCGCCAGCCCGGCGGGGACCCTATCGGTGACGCCGATTTCCTTCTCGATCTGGTCGAGGATCCGCTCCGCTTCCTCGATGCGGCCGTGGCGGATCAGCCAGCGCGGGCTCTCTGGTACGTGGCGCCGCACCAGCAGAATGGCGAAGCCGAGGATCGCGCCCAGGCCGAAGGCCAGGCGCCAGCCATATTCCGGGTTGATCAGCGACGGATCGAGGAGAAAGATGCTCAAGGCGGCGCCCAGCGCCGCGCCGACCCAGAAGGTGCCGTTGACGCCGAGGTCGACCGCGCCGCGCACGCGCGCCGGGATCAGCTCGTCGATCGCGGAGTTGATCGCCGCATATTCGCCGCCGATGCCGAAGCCGGTGAGGAAGCGGCAGAACGCGAACGAGAGGAAATTGAACGAGAAGGCGGTGAGGACGGTGGCGAAGAGATACACCGCCAGCGTGGCGAGGAACATGCGCTTGCGGCCGAGATGATCAGCCAGGCGCCCGAAGACGAGGGCGCCCAGAACCGCGCCGGCGATGTAGGCGGTTGCCGCCCAGCCGATGTGCGTGGGCGTCAGGCCGAGCGTATCGTCGCGTCCCAGCGTCGGTCCGAGCGCGCCGACGACGGTCACCTCCAGGCCGTCGAGCAGCCAGCTCACGCCGAGCGCGATCACCACCTTCCAGTGCCAGCGCGACCAGGGCAGGCGATCCAGCCGGGCAGGGACGTCGCTCGTGATCGGGGCCATCGTATAGTTCGGACCCTATCGATGAAGTTCTCGTTCTTCCACCTCATGCCCTACACGGACGCCGAGGCGTCCGCCGAGTGGCCTGTCCCGAACCGCGGCTTCGACGGCGAGAAGGCGCACGGGTACTACCGCGCCTACATCGACGCCATGGTCCGCGCCGAGGACTGCGGCTTCGACTGGGTCGGCTGCAACGAGCACCACTTCAGCCCGTACGGACTGATGGCGAACTGCAACGTCATCGGCGGCGCGCTCGCCCATGCGACGAAGCGCATCCGCATCGCCATGATGGGCAACCTGGTGCCGCTCAATAACCCGGTGCGCATCGCCGAGGAGTACGCCATGCTCGATTGCATGAGCGGCGGCCGCCTGATCGCCGGCCTGATGCGAGGCATCCCGCACGAGTACATCGCCTACAACATCCCGCCCGACCAGTCGTGGTCGCGCCAGCGCGAGGCGATCGAGCTCATCCTGCGCTGCTGGACCGAGCCCGAGCCCTTCGGCTGGAAGGGCGAGCATTTCACCTTCCCGCAGATCTCGATCTGGCCGAAGCCGTTGCAGAAGCCGCATCCGCCCCTCGTCATCTCGGCGTCGAGCCCCGAGTCGGCTCGCTTCGCCGGCGAGATGAAGGCGACCATGGGCATGGTGCTCATTTCCGACCTCGCGATGGCGATAGAATGCATCGCCGTCTACCGGGACGCGGCGCAGAAGGCCGGCTGGACGCCGAAGCCGGAGAACATCCTCGTCGGCATGCACACCTGCATCGCGGATACGGATGAAGAAGCGAGAAATAAATTAAAACTCGCAAAAGAATATTTCGATCGCGTGCTGATGGGCGGGCCGCGCACCGCCGGCCGCCTGGTGCTGCAGAAGAGCCGCTATTACCAGGAAGCCGCGAACGCCGACCGGATGCGCGAGCGCCTGGCGAAACGCGAGGCGGCGACGCTCGAGCAGCAGATCGAGGGCGGCATGATCTTCTGCGGCAGCCCCGAGAGCGTGGTCAAGCAGATCCGCCGCGTGCACGGCGAGCTCGGCAACGGCGTCTTCAACTTCACCATGAAGGTCGGCA
>JAXDQC010000127.1:0-34157 GCA_034668045.1 Betaproteobacteria bacterium
TACCCCCACGGATTTCGCCGTGGCCTGCATTGATTCGAACATCGGTCCATAGACCGGATTGCCCGGATTCATCAAGAACGCAACGCGACGGATGCGCGGCACGGCTTCCTTCAGCAGGGCAAGCCTCTTCTCATAGAGCTGCTCGCTCAAGATCGAAAATCCCGTGATATTCCCCCCGGGCCGCGCAAGGCTGGCCACGATGCCCGAAGCCATCGGATCGGATATCCCCACGCACACGATCGGAATGGTCGCCGTGGCCTGCTTCAGTGCCAACGCCCCCAGTGTCCCGTGAGTTACGATCACGTCAACCTTGCGACGAACCAGTTCACGCGCGAGTTCGGGAAGACGGTCGGACGCTCCGTCCGCCCATCGGACCTCAAACTCGATGTTCTTGCCCTCTATATGGCCTGCGTCGCGCAAAGCCGCTTTGAGGACATCCCAGTTCTTCGAGTAGGTGGCAGCGGACGCCGCGCTCAGGAACCCTACGCGGGTCACGGTTGCGGCCCGCTGAGCTGATGCTCCATGAGGCAGGGCAACGAGCGCGCCCGCGCCAAGAAGGAGGGCCCTGCGTCGAGCCTGAATGGTCATCGCCTGGACCCGCCGCCGCTGCGCGTCAGCGTCAGCTGGCTGGTGGTGTTCGCCAGGCGCCCGGCGAGGATCTTAATCAGCTCGACCGCCGCGTCCGGATTCTCGCGGATCACCTTGACGAACATGTCCTTGGAGATCTTCAGCGTCTCGAGCCTGCTGATGGCTTTCGCCGTCGCCGTGCGCGGCACGTCGCCGAAGATGGCGATCTCGCCGAGGATCTCGTTCTTGCCGAGCGTGTTGACGATGATCGGGCCGGAGGGCGTCGGCACCGAGATCTCGACCGAGCCGTCGATGATGATGTAGGCGGCGTCGCCCGCATCGCCGGCGTTGAACATCACCTGCCCGGCGTCGTAGGTCAGGCGCTCGCTGGAAAAGCACAGCAGCTTCTGCATCGCCGGCTGGATCTTGCTGAAGATCGGAAACTGGCGGATCAGCTCGACTTCCTGCTCGAGGCTCATGGGTTCTCGCTTTTCATGCGGCCGCCAGCATCTTGTTGAGGGCGCCGCCGTTGGACTTCAGGGTCTCGAAGCGGCCCTGCTCGGCGAGCCGCCCGTGGTCGATCACCAGCACCGAGCCGAAGCGGTCGGCGAGCTCGGGTCGCTGCAGCGCCCAGACCACGCCCTGGCCCTTGCGCTCGGCGAGGATGCCCTCGAGCACCTTCACCTGCGAGGCCTGGTCCAGCGCCGCCGCGGCGTGGTCGAGGACGAGCAGCAGCGGCCGCTTGAGCATCGCGCGCACGATGGCCGTCTTCTGCCGGTCGGCGCTCGCCAGCCGCGCACCGCCGACGCCGACCTGGTAGTCGAGGCCGATCTGCACCACCAGCGGCCGCAGGCCGAGCTCGTCGAGCAGCTCGCGCACGAGGCGCGTGATGCGCGTGCCGGCCTCGGCCTGGCCGGTGACGATCTTGCCGAACAGGATGTTGTCCTGCAGCGCGGCGGCGCTGTTGTAGCGCGCCGGATCGAAGAATTCCACGCTCTTGCGCAGCTCCTGCGGCAGGTTGCGGGCGAAATGCCGCCGCGCCTCGATGGTGCGCGATTCGAAGCTCTCGTCGATCAGCCCCAGGCGGTGCTTGGCGGCGACCAGCTTGAAAGGCAGCGTCATCAGCATCTGGGTATCGGCCTCCTGAAGGCGCAGCAGGCCGACTACCTCGAACAGCATCAGGATCTCCTCGAAATGCGGCAGATCCTCCTGGCGGATGAAGCTGTACTGGGCGAAGAATTCGTGCCCCGGCGGCAGGCCGCTGAACAGCTCGACCATGGTCTCGGCGACCTTGTGGCCGGTGCGCAGCAGGATCTCGTACATGCCCGTCTCGCGCAGCACCCGGCGCACGTAGACGTTGGCGGCGAGGTTGTCGACTTCGAAGGTCCTGCCGACCGGCGTGCCGAAGAGCAGGTTCTCTGCCAGCGTCGCGTTGCGGTTGTAGCGCTCCGGGTCGAAGCGCTCGACCCAGTCCTGGATGCCGAGCGAGGCCAGGCGCTCGCGCATGCGCGCCCGCGCCGACAGCACCTGCTCGGCGATCGAGCCGGCGCGCTCCGGCGCGGCGCTGCGCAGGCCGAGCTCGAAGATCGTCTCCTCGAGATCCACGCGCTTCAGCAGCTCGAGGATGCGCGCCTCCAGCTCCTCTGCGCCGGCGACGCCGGCGGCGGCGTAGTCGGTCCACTCGGCGTTGATATCGAGCGGGCAGTTGCCGGTGCGCTCGGCCTCCTTCGACTCCTCTTCGCGCTGCTTCGCCGCTTCGCCGTCGTAGACGCACTCGCGCACCGGCGCGTGCTTCAGTCCGTAGACGATGTTGTCGCGTACGCTCACCGGAAAGAGATAGGCGGGCGAGCCGACATACGCGAAGGCCCGGCCGGTGACGGCCTCGGGCGCGCGTGTCAGGTCGATGTTGCCGAGCTCGAGGCTGCCGCTGCTCGCCGGCACCAGCCGCGTCAGCACCTGCGCGAGGTCGCTGCCCTGGCGGCCGACTACCGCGACGTGCTCGTTCAGGCCGATCTCGAAGGAAACGTTCTCGAGCACCCGCGCACCGGTGTCGTCGACGAGATGGATGCCGACGGCGCGCAGCTTGCCCTCGCGCGGCAGCTCGGGCACCGCGACCAGCGCCTGCAGCTCGGCCGGCGCCACCTCCTCGGCGGTGAATTGCTCGACCACCTGGCCGTACTTGATCTCGACGTCCATGCGCTGCTGGTCCCAGTCGATCAGCTCCTTCACCGGCCCGGGCAGGTCCTTGTAGGCGGCGATCACCGCCACCAGCGCGCCGATGTCCAGGCGCCCCATGATCACCAGATAGCCGCCAACCGTATAGAAAAGGAACGGCGTCACCTGCGAGAGGAAATTGTTGAGGAACTTGACCATGAACTTGCGCTGGTAGAGCTCGAAGCGGATGCGGAAGATCCTGCCCAGGCGGGCGGAAATCTCGGCGCGCTCGTAGTTCGAGGTGTCATTGGCGTGGATCTCGGCGGCGCCGTCGACGCACTCGGCGATCCGGCCGGCCAGAGCCCGCGCCGTCAACTGCCGCTCGCGCCCGAGCACCAGCAGGCGCTTGCGCAGCTTCGGGATGATGAACGCCTGGATGGCGACCACGCCGAGCGCCACCAGGCCGAGCACCCAGTGCTGGTAGAGGATGAAGAACATGGCGGTGACCGCCTGGCCGCCGAGGAAGAGGGGCGTGATCAGCGCCTCGCCGATGAAGCCGCCGAGCGGCTCGACCTCGTCCTTGATCATGGTCGCCATCTCGGCGGCCTTGACGCGGCGGAAGCGCGACAGCGGGAAGCGCAGGATGTAGTCGAACAGCGCGTAGCGCAGGCGCCGCAGCATGCGCTCGCCCATCCAGCCCTTCATGGTGTTGATCTGGAACTTGAGCCAGCCGTTGAGCACGATCAGGCCGAGGAAAAGGACGCTCAGCGCCAGCAGGTAGGGCAGGCGCTCGAGGTCCAGGCCGAACCAGTGGGTGGTCGAGTCGGGCTGGGGGAAGGCGCCGCCCTGGATCGCCTGGTTGATGATCGTCTTGGGCAGGTCGAGCGACAGGTAGTAGACCACCATCGTCGCTACCACCAGGGGCACGATCAGGAGCTGATCGCGCTTGCTGTAGCGGATGATGAAGCCGAACAGGCTGCGGTCCACGGTGGGCTCGCTTCCGAAGAAAAAAGTGCGTCCTGCTTTCCCCTGTAAGATTATATTTGATGACCTTCAGCGTCAGATTCTGGGGGGTACGCGGGTCCATCGCCTGCTCCGGGCCGCGCACCGCGCGCTACGGCGGCAACACCTCTTCGCTCGAGGTGCGCTGCGGCGATCGGGTGCTGCTGTTCGACGCCGGCACCGGCATGCGCTACCTCGGCAACCAGCTCGACCAGGAGCCGCCGGTCGATGCCGACATTTTCCTCACCCACACGCACTACGACCACGTCTGCGGCCTGCCCTTCTTCCGGCCGTTCTTCCGCACCCACAACCGCTTTCGCCTGTGGGCCGGCCACCTCGGCGCGGGCATGACGCTGCGGCGGGTGATGGACGAGTTCATGGTGACGCCGCTCTTTCCCGTGCCGCCGCAGGTTTTCAAGGCGACGGTCGAGTACAAGGACTTCGTCTGCGGCAAGGACCTCACCTCGGGTCCCGACGTGCGCGTGCGCACCATCGCGCTCAACCATCCCGACGGCGCCACGGGCTACCGCGTCGAGTACGACGGCCGCGTCTTCTGCTACTTGACCGACACCGAGCACGTGCCGGGGGTGATCGACCGCAAGCTCGCCAAGTTCATGGAAGGCGCCGACACGGTGGTCTACGACTCGATGTACACCGACGACGAGTACCCGCGCTTCGTCGGCTGGGGGCACTCCACCTGGCAGGAAGGCGTGCGCCTGTGCAAGGCTTCGGGCGTGAAGAAGCTGGTCGTCTTCCACCACGACCCGGAGCACAACGACGAGATGCTCGACGGCATCGGCCGCCAGGTCGAGAAGGAGCTGCCGGGCTCGGTGATCGCGCGCGAGGGGCTCGTCCTCGAGCTGTGAATCCGGAACCGTTTTTCCCGGTTCTCGACCACATTGAAAAGTACGCCCGGGACCTGGAGGCCATCGGCGCCGCCCATTTCGACCATCGGCCTCCTGCGCCGCGCTGGGACCAGGACTGGTTCCCCCGCCTCGACGCCGCCGCCGCCTACGCCCTGGTGCGAAGCGAGCCGCCGGCGCGCATCGTCGAGGTCGGCAGCGGACATTCCACCCGCTTCCTCGCCCGCGCCGTCGCCGATGGGGGCCTCGCCACCCGCATCCTGGCCATCGACCCCCAGCCGCGGGCGCGCATCGCCGGCCTGGCGGTCGAGTTCCTGCGGCAACCCGTTCAGGAAGTGGCTGAAAGCCACTTCAGGAATCTCGCCGCGGGCGACATCCTGTTCATCGATTCGAGCCACCAGGTGAAGCCAGGCAGCGACGTCGAATTCCTCATCGACCGGGTGCTGCCGGCACTGTCCGCGGGCGTGCGGCTGCATTTCCACGACATCTTCGTCCCCGACGAGTACCCGGCCGAGTGGGCATGGCGGCGTTACAACGAACAGAATTCCATCAAGAACCTGTTACCCCGCTACGCGGTGGAATTCTCCAGCCACTGGGTCGCCTCGCGGCGTCCGGACCTGCTCGAGCGCAGCGTGCTCGGGCGCCTGCCCCTCGTTCCCGGCGCGATGGAGTCGAGCCTTTGGCTGAGAAAGAACTGAACCTCCAGTCGCTCATCGACTGGGTCGACGGCGGCAATGCGGCGACGCCCGACGCCTTCCTGACCGGGCTGTGCCAGCAGCTGCTCGCGCACGGCATAGCCGTCGCGCGCGTCGCGGTGTTCGCGCGCACCCTCCATCCCAACGTGGCGGGGCGCGGCTTCTTCTGGCGCGCGGAGAAGCCCGCCGAAGTCGAGGTCACCGTCGCCGAGCACGACTGGATGGGAAGCAAGGCCCACCTGGCGAGCCCGATCCACGCGATCACCACCAGCGGGCAGGACATCCGCCGCTGCCTCGCCGACCCGGCCTGCCCGATCGATTTCGAGATCCTCGCCGAGCTGCGCGGCGAGGGGATGACCGACTACTACGCCACGCCGCTGCCGACGCTCACCGGCGAGAAGCTGCTGGCGAGCTTCACCACCCGGCAACCGGGCGGCTTCACCGATGCCGAGCTCGCCGCGCTGCGGCGCCTGCGCGCCCCGGTCGGGCGCGTCGCCGAAATCATGGGCCTGCGGCGCAAGGCGCAGAACATCCTCGACGCCTACCTCGGCGAGCAGACCGGACAGAAGGTGCTCGCCGGGCAGATCAAGCGCGGCGACGGCGAGGAGATCCGCGCCGTGATCTGGTTCTGCGACCTGCGCGACTCGACGCCGCTCGCCGACTCGATGGGCCGCCAGGCCTTCCTTGCGCTGCTGAACGAGTATTTCGAGTGCGTGCTCAGCCCGGTGCAGGAGAGGAAGGGCGAGATCCTGCGCTTCATCGGCGACGCCGCGCTCGCCATCTTCCCGATCGGCAGCGAGCCGGCGGTGGTCGCTTGCAGCAAGGCGCTGGAGGCGGCGCAGGCGGCGGTGGCACGCATGGCAGCGCTGAACGAGAAGCGCGCGTCGGCGGGCGCGCCGCGGCTGCGCTTCGGCATCGGCCTGCACCTCGGCCTCGTGCTCTACGGCAACATCGGCACGCCGACGCGCATCGAGTTCACCGTCATCGGCGCCGCCGCCAACGAGGCGGCGCGCATCGAGGCCCTGTGCAAGACCCTGAAAGTCGACGTGGCGGTGTCGGAAAACGTTGCCCGCCATCTCGGCGGGCGGCTGCGCTCGCTCGGCCGCCACCCGCTGCGCGGCGTCAGCGCGCCGGTGGAGATCTTTACGCCCTACTGATCCTGGATCAGGTGCTGGATGCGCTTCAGGAAATCGCCCTCCATCAGCGGCTTGACGACGTAGTCGTTGGCGCCGAGCTCCCGGCCACGCGCCGCGTCGACATCGCGCGTGAAGCTCGTCACCATCACGACCGGCAGGTCCTTGGTGCGCGGCTCGGCGCGCAGGCGCCGCAGCACCTCGAAGCCGTCCATCTTCGGCAGCATCACGTCGAGCAGCACGAGATGCGGCAACGGGTCCCAGCGAAGGACATTCAGCGCCGCCGCGCCGTCGACGGCATGCTCGACCAGGTGCCCGTCGCGCTCCAGCCAGCGCTTGACCAGGGCGACGAGGTCCGGGTCATCCTCGACGATCAGGATCCGGCTCACCTGTACATGACCTTCTTCGTTACCGAAGCGATCAGCATACCGAACGTCGCGATGCCGGCGGCGGCGCAGATCACCGACAGGAGCTGGGCAAGGGGCGAGTGCGGCGCGAGGTCGCCATAGCCGACGGTGAGATAGGTGATGGCGCTGAAATAGACGTGCTCCCACCAGTTCTTGCCCGGCAGCGGGTCCACCCAGTGCAACAGGCTGCCGAACAGGACGATGTTGAATGCCATCACGACGGCGAGCCGCCAAGGCTTCTCGCCGTAGCCCCACAGCCAGCTCTGCGCCAGCGAGCCCGCCCAGCGCCACCAGGCCCGGTCGCGCCGGTAGCCGAGGCGCTCGTAGCTCTTCTCCAGGTAGGTGAGGTGTCCGGCGTCGGCGAAGTTGCCCATCGACATGGCGTTCAACTTCAGATTGCGGCAGACCCGTACCATCGCCCGCGGCACGGCGTCTTTTGGAAACTGAATCGTCTCCAGCCGGATCTCACAATCGCGGAAGCTGGCGAAATCGACGCGGCAGTCGGTCATGACGGCCTGCGAGAAATCGCACGACTGGAAGCGCGAGTTGACGATGTCGCACTTGTCGAACTGCGCACGGCGCAGGTAGCACTCGTCGAAAGTCGCCTGGCTCAGATTGCAACCGACGAAGCGAGCGTTCTTGAAGCCGACGTCGCGGAACACCGCCCAGCGCAGGTTGATGTTGCGAAGCAGCGCCCGGTCGACCTGCGTCTGCTCGATTCGCAGCCCGCGAAGATCGAGGTAGGTCGCCCCGCCGTGTTCCATGGTCGGCAGCTCGTAGCCGGTCGGGCGCGATTCCAGAAACGCCACGGCGGCCGCCGTCGCCTCGGGCGTCCAGCGGGCTCGCAGCTCAGAAACACGGTCTTCCATGCCTCTCCCTAAGTCCGCGCGGCGCTGCTGTAGGGATCGGCGGCGTCGCGCAGGCCGTCGCCGAAGAAATTGAAGGCGAGGACGATGACGAACACCGGCACGACGCACAGCATCAGCCAGGGATAGAGCGCGACGACGTTGATGTTCTGCGCCTCGTTCAATAGAACGCCCCAGCTGGTAATGGGTGGTCTCAGCCCTAAACCCAGGAATGAAAGGGCTGTTTCGCCCAGGATCATCGCCGGCACCGAAAGCGTAGCCGAGGCGATCAGGTGGCTGGCGAACGAGGGCAGCAGGTGCTTGCGGATCACGCGCGCGGGGCTCGCGCCCATCAGCACGGCCGCGGTGGCGAAGTCCTCTTCCCGCAAGGCCAGCAATTTCGAGCGCACCGCGCGCGCGAGTCCCGGCCAGTCGAGCAGACCCAGGATGATGGTGATGCCGAAGTAGACCAGGATCGGGCTCCAGTTCACCGGCAGCGCCGCCGACAGCGCCATCCACAGCGGCAGCTCCGGGAATGAGCGCACCATCTCGATGAAACGCTGGATGACGTTGTCGATCCAGCCGCCGTAGAAGCCCGAGATGCCGCCGAGCGAGATGCCGATGAGGAAGCTCACCAGGATGCCGAACAGCCCCACCGTGAGCGAGATGCGCGTGCCGTAGACGATGCGCGAAAAGAGATCGCGGCCGAGGCGGTCGGTGCCAAGCAGGTAGAGCGTGCCGCCCTCGGCGGGGCAGACGAGGTGGAAGCGGCCGTCGAACAGGTTCCAGAAGCGGTAATCATCGCCGAGGCAGAAGAAGCGCAGGCGGTAGATCTGGCCCGGGTTGTCGCTGTACTCGCGCTTCAGCGTCGCCAGGTTGAGCCGCATGTCGTAGCCGTAGACGAACGGCCCGACCAGGCGGCCCTCGTGGAAGAGGTGCGGCGCCTGCGGCGGCGCGTAGATGTGCTTCGTGTCGCGCGTGTGCAGGTTGTACGGGGCGAGGATCTCGCTCACCAGGATCGAGGCGTAGAAGGCGAGCAGGATCGCGCCGGCGACGACGGCGATGCGGTGGCGGCGGAACTTCCACCACATGATCTGCCACTGCGAGGCGCGGTAGAAGCGCTCCTGCTCGGGCGTCAGCTTCTCGCTCGCGTACGGCTCGAAGGGCTCCGTGGAGATGTAGTGGTCGAGTTTTATTTCGCCGCTCCCCCGGTGAGCCGGATGCGCGGGTCGAGCACGGCAAGCAGCACGTCCGAGATGAACATGCCGATGACCGTGAGGAGCGACAGGAACATCAGGAACGAGCCGGCGAGGTACTGGTCCTGGCTGCGCAGCGCTTCCAGCAGCATCGGCCCCGAGGTCTGCAGCGAAAGGACGACGGCGACGATCGCCGAGCCCGAGATCACGCTTGGCAGCAGGTTGCCGATGTCGGCGATGAAGGGGTTGAGCGCCATGCGCAGCGGGTACTTCACCAGCAGGCCGAAGGGCGGCATGCCCTTGGCGCGGGCGGTGGTGACGTACTGCTTCTGCAGCTCGTCGAGCAGGTTGGCGCGCAGGCGCCGGATCATGCCGGCGGTTCCCGAGGTGCCGATGACGATCACCGGGATCCACAGGTGCTCGAGCACCGAGCGGAACCTGCCCCAGCTCCAGGGCTGGCCGAGGTACTCCGGATCCATGATGCCGCCCACCGAGAGGCCGAACTGCACGTTGGCGAAATACATCAGCACCAGCGCGAACAGGAAATTGGGCGTCGCCAGGCCGACATAGCCGAGGAAGGTGAGGCCGTGGTCGCCCCAGCTGTACTGGCGCGTCGCCGCGTAGACGCCGATCGGGAACGACACCGCCCAGGTGAAGAGGATCACCGAGAAGTTGAGGATGAAGGACAGCACCAACCGGTCTCCGACAACTTCCTTGACCGGCAGGTCGTGCTCGAAGGACCAGCCGAAGTCGCCCTGCAGCAGGCCGTGGAATTTCCCGTCGGTCGGCCACAGCCCCACCCACACCGCGTACTGCTCAATGAAGGGCTTGTCGAGGCCGTACTGCTTGCGCAGGAAGTCGACCTTCTCCAGCGCGGCGTTGTCGCCCTGGCTCTTCAGCTCGGCGATCTGGTTGGAGAGGAAATCGCCCGGCGGCAGCTTGATGATCATGAAGGTGACGAAGCTGATGACCAGCAGCGTCGGGATCATGATCAGCAGGCGATGGAGGGTGTAGCGCAGCATCCTATTGCTTGAACCAGAACATGTCCGGGTGATAGATGCCGAAGAACGCGCCCGGGTCCCAGTTGTAGAACGCCTCCTTCGGCACGTTCATCAGCGACTCGCGCGCGATTACGGGCTGCGGCACGCCCGAGACGACGCCGATGGTGAACTGCTGCTCGGCGTGGATCTCCAGCATCCGCTGCCAGATGCGCGCGCGCTCCTCGTCGTTCTTCGACCGGCGCCATTGCTGATAGAGGCTCGCCAGCTCCTGGACTTCCGGGATGTCGGGCGCATCGCCGACCTTGTGGCTGGTCTCGTACCACTGGCCGAATTTCGGCCATTGCAGCTGCAGCTGGCTGGTGGGCGCCAGCTCGTCGGGGCTGGTCTCCGGCGTCGGCAGGCCGTTCTCGATGCCGCTCCAGACCGACATCACGGTCTCGCCGGCGAAGACGCGATTGCGGAACGCCTCGCGCTGCGAGGGCTTGCTGAAGGCGGCGATGCCGACTTCGCGCCAGGTCTCGCGCACCAGCTCCAGCACATCGGTCTGCTCCGAGCTCTCGCCGGCGGTCTCGATGATGATCTCGAGCTTGCGGCCGTCGGGCAGGCGGCGGGTGCCGTCGAGGCCGCGCTTCAGGCCCATCTCGTCGAGCAGGCGATTCGCCATGCGGCGGTCGTAGCGCGCCCAGGCGTCCTTGTAGCTCTCGCGGTAGAGCGGGCTGCCGGGAAGGATGGTGTTGTTCGCCTCGATGGCGAGGCCGAAGTAGAGCACCTGGTTGACCAGCGAGCGGTCGATGGCGAGCGACAGCGCGCGACGGAAGCGCACGTCGCGCAGCACCTGGCGCCAGACCGGATCGTTGACGTTCAGGTTCGGGAACAGCGCGATGTGCGAGCCCTTGGCGGCGCGCCAGAGCAGCGTGCGATAGCGGTTGTTCTTCTCGCTCTGCTTGAGGAAGGTGTAGTTGTTGAAGTTCAGGTCGCGCGCCTGCAGGTCGGCCTCGCCGGCGCCGGTCTTGGCGGGGATCAGCTTCGAGTCGGCGATGGCGAGCACGAAGCGGTCGACGTAGGGCAGCTGCCGGCCGCTCGCGTCGACGCGGTGGAAATACGCGTTGCGCACGGCGACGAAGCGGTCGGCGGGCGGCCGGGTGGTGTTGATCCAGGGCTGCAGCGACGGCAGGTCGGGGTTGTCGGCCTCGTACATGTTGTCGGCGCGGTTGTGGACCGCCGACCACTTGCGCTTCGCGGTGCCGTCGGCGTCGGCCTTCGCGACCTTGGCGGAGTACTTCTTGTGGAACTGCTTGAGGTAGTGCGCCGGACGGAAGATGAAGAGCGGCGAAGTGCCGGCGAGGCGCGGCAGGAAGCTGGGGTTGGGCTTCGCCCAGGCATAGCGGATCGTGGTCTCGTTCAGGATCTCCACCTTCGGCGCCTCGCCGTCGACCAGCAGGTCGCGCGGCGGGCCCGAGGGCGAGAGCTCCTGGTTGTTCGCCACGTCTTCCCAGTAGTAGCGGAAATCGTCGCTGGTGAACGGCTGGCCGTCGGACCAGCGGTGGCCCTTGCGCAGCCTGAAGGTGAAGATCCGGCCCTCGACCACGTCGAAGGATTCGACGATGTCGGGCACGATCTTCAGATCCGTCGAATACACCACCATCCGCGCATAGCCGTAGATGGTGAAGAGCCGCGTATCGCGGCTGCGGCCGGCGAGCGACTGCAGCGTGCCGCCGTGGCGGCCCTGGGTCTTGCCCTCCTCCAGCGGCATGACGCGCGGGTTCTGCGGCAGGCGCTTCTCCACCGGCGGCAGCTTGCCGGCATCGACGTCGGCCTTGAGCATCGGCGTTTCGATCAGCGCAGAAGCATTTGTCGCTATCAGAAATAGAAACAGAAGCGGTTTCACGCCGCCAGCTCCTTGGCGTCCACGCCGGCGCGGGCGCGTACGTAGTGCCCGTTACCGAGATGCAGCATCTCCGGCCGGTCGTCGCCGACGATGCGAAAGGCGGGCGCCCACGCGGCGGGATCCGATGCCTTGCCCTGCATCAGGGCGTCGAAATCGAGCTTGCGCGCGAGGCTCGGCTCGGGGACCGCGGCGAGCAACGCCTTCGTGTACGGATGCGACGGATTGCGGAACAGGGCCGCGCTCGGCGCCAGCTCGACCAGGCGCCCGGCGCACATGACGGCGATGCGGTCGGCGAGGTAGTTCACGACCGCGAGGTTGTGCGAGATGAAGAGGTAGGTGAGGCCGAGGGCGGTGCGCAGGTCGGCGAGCAGGTTCAGCACCTGCGCCTGCACCGAGACGTCGAGCGCCGAGACCGGCTCGTCGCAGATCAGGAGCTCCGGCCCGAGCGCCAGCGCGCGCGCAATGCCGATGCGCTGGCGCTGCCCGCCCGAGAAACTGTGCGGATAGCGGCGCAGGTGGCGCACGTCGAGGCCGACCAGGCCCATCATCTCCTTCACCCGCGAGAAGCGCTCGTCGTCGTCGCCGACGCCGTGGATCAGCAGCGGCTCGCTGATGATGTCGTACGCCGTCATGCGCGGGTTGAGCGACGCGAACGGATCCTGGAACACGAACTGCACCTTGCGCCGGTAGGCGAAGAGCTCCGCGCCCTTCATCGCCAGGACGTCCTTCTCCTGGAACAGGATCTCGCCCGAGCTCGGGGCAATCGAGCGCAGGATCATCTTCGCGGTGGTGGTCTTGCCGCAGCCTGATTCGCCGACCAGACCGAGGCACTCTCCCGCGCCGACGGTAAAGCTCAGGTCGTCGACGGCCAGCAGCTCGCCGGCGCTCCTGCGGCCGAGGAGCGAGCGCTTGCGGATCGGATAGCGCTTGGTGAGGTGGCGCACCTCGAGGAGCGGCGCGTCGCCGCCCTCGCGCGCCTTCCTGCCGCCGGAGAAGAGGTGGCCGCCGGAGATCTGCACCTCGCGGATCGGCGTCAGCCGCTCGCCGGGCTGCATGTCGAAGCGCGGCACAGCGCGCATCAGCGCCTTGAGGTAGGGATGCCGCGGCGCGCTGAAGATATCGCCGATCGCGCCCGACTCGGTCACGCGCCCGCGGTACATCACCACCACTTCCTCGGCCATGTTGGCGACCACGCCGAGGTCGTGAGTGATGAGCAGCACGGCCATGCCGAGCTCGCCCTGCAGCTGCTGGATGAGCTGCAGGATCTGCGCCTGAATGGTGACGTCGAGCGCCGTGGTCGGCTCGTCGGCGACCAGCAGCGCCGGCCGGCTGACGAGCGCCATCGAGATCATCGCCCGCTGGCGCAGCCCGCCGGAGAGCTCGAATGGATAGGTGTGCTCGGCCTTCGCCGGATCCGGGAAGCCGGCGAGCCGCAGCATCTCGATCACGGCGGCGCGCCGCTCCGCCTTGCCGAGGTCGCTGCGATGCAGCGCCAGCGCCTCGCCGATCTGGTTGCCGATGGTGTGCAGCGGCGAGAGCGCCGTCATCGGCTCCTGGAAGATGATCGAAATGCGGCCGCCGCGGATCTGCCGCATCGCTTTGCCGGCGGGATCGAGGCGCGCGATGTCCACTTCGCTGCCGGGCTTGCGCGGATCGCGGAAGACGATCTCGCCCGCGTCGATGCGAGCGATGCGCGGCAGGATGCCCATGATCGACTGCGCGACGACCGACTTGCCCGAGCCCGACTCGCCGACCAGCGCCACGGTGCCGCCCTCGGGAATGCGGAAGGAGACGCCATCGACCGCCTTGATCACGCCGGCGTCGACCGCGATGCTCACCTTCAGATCGCGTACCGTCAGGAGGTCAGGCATGGGCCGGGCGAGTATACGAGAAGAGCTCCGCCGCCCGAGCCCAGCGCGGGCCGCGCAAGGCAAAAAGACGTTCGAGAAAGCTCCACGCCGCGGCATCGTGCACCGCGTGATGCGTGAGCCATCCGATCGGCGCGTCCTTGAGGACAAAAGTCATTGCCAATCGCACGGCTTCCTCGTCGCCGATGAAGCGTTTGCCATCGCGCCAGGCGACGATGTCGACCTGGGTATTGACCTGCGTCACTCCTGGTATCGATTCTTCCTCGCCATAGCTGCTGACTCCCCGGATGCCGATGCGCGGCAGCTCGGCGGCGAGCTCGCGGCGCATGCGGTTCCAGGGCGGCGCTACGACAGGCAGGATCTTGCTTCCACCAACCGCTACCAATCGCTCTCGTGCAAGGCGCAGGCGATCGAGAGCTTCCGCTATTCCTTCATGGGCGGGAAATTCGGTCTTCTTCTCTCCCGCCGCGGCGCGGTTGCGGTGGTCGCATCCGTGCTGCAGTACGGCGGCATCGCCGATGCGCGCGAACAGATCCGGCTCGGCAAGGTCCGGGATGACCGCCAACGCGACCGGTACATGGTTTTCCTGACTCAATACCAGCAGTCGTCGCAACGCTGGCGTGAGGCTGACGGCATCGTCGTCGCGCAACCAGAACACCGGCTTGCGCCGCGCCACCTCCTCGGCGAAGCGATCCCAGGCTAGCGCCATTGGCGGAGCAGGCGCGCGGTGGCGGCGGCGCCGTCGAGATCGATGTCACCCGGCGCCGGTCGCGGCCGCGCCAGCGCGCGCTCGATCGCCGTGGCGAGGCTGCCGCCATCGAGCCCGCCCTCCTCGATCATCTCGAGCAGCCCGCGCGCGACGAGCAGGCGCGCGCGCGTCGTCTGCTCGACCTCACCGCCGCCGGCGAAGGGCACGACCACGGCGCGGGCGCGCGCAGCGAGGATCTCCATCACCGTGTTGTACCCCGCCTGGCTGACCGAAATCACGCAGTTCGCGAGCCGCGCCGTGAAATCGTGCCGCGAGTGCTCGACCAGCACGCCGGGGCCCGCGCGCTCGCGTAGCGAGGCGACGTCGCTCTCGCGCGCATTGATTCCCGCCAGCAGCCGCCACGGCCGCTCGCGCAGCGAAGTCAGCGGCCGCGCGACCAGCGCTGCTTCGAGCAGCGGCCGGCCAACCGCGCCGCCGCCGGCAGAGACGAGGACCTCGCCCGATCCAAGATCCGTTTTCTGCAGAACATGATTCACGACGTAACCGGTGTAGTGCAGCTTGCCCGCGAGCCGGTCGGCGAGGCCGAAATTGAAGGCCGCGATCGCCGGGTCGCCATGAACCAGCAAGCGGTCGAAATAGCGCTCGAAAGTCTCGAGCATCTCCTGCTCGCGCGTCGGCCGCCATTGGATGAGGTCCCGCGCCGAGGAGACGATGAGAGGACGGCGGCTGCGCGCCTTCGCTGCGTCGAGCAGGGGCAGGAGCTCGAAGCGCATCTGCCGCCGGCCGAAAGGGAACAGCTCCACCATCAGCACATCGGCTTCGCTCGCCCGCCACGCGGCAAGGAGCGCGTCGCGCCGCCGCGCCTTCCAGGCATCGTCGACCGGCTCGCCTTGCGCATCGAGGAGCTGCTTGAAGGCGGCATCGCTCGAAGCCGGCGGCAGCTGCAGCACCTCGATGCCCTCTATCGGCATTCCTCCGCTCGCCAGCGTCACCTCGAACCCGCTCGCGCGCAGCGCGCGGGCGAGCGTGGCGGCACGCTTCAAATGGCCGACGCCGAGCAGGTGCTGGACGTAGAAAAAGACCTTCATCGGACGTTCAACCGTTCGATGGTCGCTGCGCCGATCCTGTCGAGCCGGAAGAGATGGAAGGCGCTCCAGTCGAGCTTCGCCGGCGGCGCGCCGCGCATGTCCCAGCCGGTGGCCGCGGCGAGCACCGCGCGGATCACGCCGCGGTGGGTGACGGCCAGGGTCGGCTCCGAGACGAGAGCAAGCCACTGAGAAACCCGCGCCAGCACTTCCCTCGGGCTTTCGCCGCCCGCGGGACGGAAGTCGAGCCCGCGTGCCTCGTTTTCGCGCATCGCCTCGCCGAGCTCGGCGCGCAGGTCCTCCAGCCGCCGGCCTTCCCAATCGCCCCACGACATCTCGGCGAGGCGGGGCTCGCGCGCCGCGCGCGGCGCGCCGAGGAGAACTGCAGTTTCCACGCAGCGGGCGAGCGGGCTGGTGACGACGCGCATGCCCTGGCAGGCGGCCGGCAGGCGGACCGAGGACAGCGCCGCCCTCCCCGCCTGGCTGAGCGGCTCGTCTCTCCTGCCCTGGATACGGCCCTCCGCGCTCCACGCCGTTTCGCCGTGGCGCAGCAGGGCAAGCAAGGTCATGCGCTCAGCTTGGCGAGCGCCCTGCTCAGGCGGTCGGCGGCCATCTCGAGGCTGCGCTCGCGCAGCACGAATGCCGCGGCACCTTTTCCCAGCGCGGAGCGCCGCTCGCGGTCGACGAGCAGGCCGCGCAGCGCGCGCGCGAGCGCCTCGAAGTCGTTCTCCTTCACGAGAATGCCGGTCTCGCCGTCGGCGACCACATCGGGCACGCCGCGCAGCGCGCACGACACCACCGGCACCCCCGCCGCCTGCGCTTCGAGCAGCGCCATGCCATACGCCTCGTTGACCGCCGGCCATACCGTGAGATCGCACGCCGCGTACACGGGTGCGATGTCGCGATTCCTGACCTCGCCGAGGAAAACCGCCCTTCCGGGCGCCGCGCTCTCCAGCGCGCCGCGCGCCTCCGCGCGCGCCGGACCGTCGCCGACGACGACCAGCCGCCAGGGCAGATCGGCGACCCGCGCCAGGGTCGCCGCCAATGCGCGGTAGGACGAGAGCTTGTCGCCGTGGCGCATCATCGCCACGACCGCGATCCAGGGAACCGCCGGGTCGAGCCGGTGCTCGCGCGCGAGACGAGCGCGGCTCTCCTTGCGCGCGGCAGCGGCGCTGCGATAGGGCTCCAGATCGAGGAACGGCGGCAGGTGCAGGATGCGCTCGGCCGGCACCAGCTCGCGCAGGCCGGCGATATCGTCGCGCGTCGGGCAGACAAGGAGCGTCGCCTGGCGGATCGCCAGCGTGCTCGCCTCGTGGCCGAGCGCCCAGGGGCCGCTGGCGCGCTTCGCCGCGTAGGAGGCTTCGGCGATCACGTAAGGAATGCCGAGGGCGCCGGCGACGATCGGCCCGAGCCAGTCGGGCGCCTTGTAGTAGAGGTGGTAGGTGAACCAGAGGTCCGGGCGCTCGCCGCGCGGCAGGTCCTTCCACTCCGATGCGAGCGTCCGCCCGAGGGCCTCGCCCTGCGCCCGCAGCGCCGCCTGGCGCTCGCGATCGCCGTCGGCGTCATAGCTGCGAAAAGTGGAGACGAGCTCGACCCGCTCGCCGCTGTGCGCGAGGGCGGCCATGAGCAGCCCGGCGACGCGCCGGTCGCCCGAAGGTGCGAAGCCTTGCCCCGGCGCCTTAAGCGGAGCGTAGAACGCGATGCGCATTGCTGGCGAGCCCGAACTTCAGGGCGAGCCGGTCCAGGTTCTGGTCGAGACCGAACTCGGCCAGCACCCGCGCCTGGCCAGCAGCGCCGAGCGCGCGGCGGCGCGCCGGCTGCGTGATCAGTGCCTCGAGGGCGGCGGCGAATGCCACGGCGTTGCCTTCCTCGACGAGATACGCGCTGACGCCGTCGCGCAGCAGCTCCGGGATCGCCGAGACGCGCGTCGCGACGCAGGCGAGCCCCTGGCTTTGCGCCTCGGCGAGCACGTTCGGCAGGCCGTCGCGATCGCCATCGCGCGCGACGCGGCTCGCGAGCGCGAACAGATCCGCGGCGCGGTATTCCTCCAGCACGCGCTCCTGCGTCAGAGCGCCGCGCCAGGTGACACGATCGGCGATGCCGAGCGCCTGGGCTCTTCGCTTCATCCTTTCGGCGAGCGGCCCGCCGCCGACGTGGACGAACCGCCAGCTCAGGTGCCCGGGCAGGCGAGCCAGCGCCTCGAGAAGCATGTCGACGCCTTTCTTCTCGACCAGGCGGCACACCGACAGGATGGTCACCGTCTCCGCCGGCCGCGTGCTCGACAGGGATCGCGGCGGCTGCGGAAAGCGACGCAGGTCGATGCCGTGGTAGACGAGCTCGACGCGACCCGGCGGCGCGAGCCCGGCGAGGTGGCGCTGGTTCGCCGCCGTGCAGGTGACGAGCCACTGGCAGTCGGCGAGCTTTTCGCGCTTCTCCCACTCGGGCGTGGTCCAGATGTCCTTCGCGTGCGCCGAGCCGCTCCAGGGCAAGCCGAGGAGCGTCGCCGCGTAGCGCGTCACCGAGGCCGGCGTATGCAGGAAGTGCGCGTGCAGCCAGGTGATGTCCTTGGGCGCTTCCGCGGCCAGCACCAGCGCCTGGCCGAAGCGGCGTATGCGATTCGGCGTCGGATCGCGTCGCAGGTCGCGCAGCCACAGTTTCGTCGCCTGCCAGAGATTGCTGGTCTTGAGAAGGCCGCGAAAAACCCGCAACGGCTCGAGCAGCAGGTATTCCGGAAGGTAGAGAACCTTGGCGCGGATCTCGCGGTGCACCGGATGCAGCTTGCCGTCGGTCGGGCGGCGCAGCGAGACGATCAGGATGTCGAGGCCGCGGCTCTCCAGCGCCGCGATCTCCTGGGCGATGAAAGTCTCGGAGAGACGCGGATACCCCTTCAGGACAAAGGCGAAGCGCAAAAGCGGGTGACTCGCTGCTAGCCGATGCGTGAAACGGAGGCCGGCAGCCGCACACCCGCTTCGGCCGGCTCGATCCACGGCGCGACCAGGCGCGAAACGTTGGTCAGGCCTTCCAGCAGGCCGGGCACGACGACCTCCGAGGGGCGGTTCTGCCGCGGCAGCGCGCGCAGCGCCGCCGCCATCACCGCCGGATCATAGCTGCCGTCGTCGGAGAGCATCGACACCAGGCCGAGCTCGGCGGCGCGCGAAGCGCGGATGTGCTGCTCGAGGCGCGGCTCGGTGCGCGGCACGATGAGCGCGCGCTTGTCGAGCGAGAGCACCTCGCAGAAGGTGTTGTATCCCCCCATCGCCACGACGCCCGTGGCGCGCGAGACCAGGGTCTCGAGCTGGCCGTGGAAGGTGATCGCGTCGACGCGTTTCAGCCGCGCGGCGCGGTCCATGAACTCGCGCTGGCGCTCGGCCTGCATGAACGGCCCGAGGACGAGCAGCGCCGGATACGGCAGCAGCGGATCGTGCTCGTAGGCGCGCAGCACCCAGTCGATCAGGCCCTCGCCATCGCCGCCGCCGCCGGTGGTGACGAGCACGAACGGCTTCTGGGCGATCTCGGGCAGGCGCGCGGGCGCGCCATGGCTGGGCACCTCGCGATGCAGGTAGCCTGTGTAGGTCATTTTCTTCTTCACGCGCGCGGGCAGCGCCACGCCCTCCAGCGGATCGCAGATCTGCGGCAGGCCGTAGACCCAGATCTCGTCGTACAGGTCGCGCAGCGCCGGCAGCACGTTCTTGCGCTCCCATTCGGGCTCGAGCGCCGCCGGCTCGTCCATCACGTCGCGCAGGCCGAGAACCAGGCGCGTGCCCTGGCGCTTGAGCATCTTCAGCGTCTCGAGCACCTCGCCGCGCAGCCCGACCGGCTCCTTGTCGACGATGAAAACGTCGGGGGCGAAGATCTCGGCGGTGTGCTTGATGATCGAGGCGCGCAGCAGCAGCGTCTCGGCGATATCGAGGTGCAGGTTGAGCGGCGTGTACTCGCCGTTGCGCAGCTTGACGACGCCGGGCACGCGCACGAAATCGACGCGCGCGCGGAAATCGAAGCTGCCGATGATCGGCGAGCCCGACAGGATCAGGACCGAGAGCTGCTTGAAGCGATCGACGAGCGCGTGCGCGAGAGTGCGGCAACGCCTAAGGTGGCCGAGACCGAAGGTGTCATGGCTGTAGATGAGAATGCGGCCGTCCGTCCGCCTGCCCCGCATGACCCCCTCCCCTCTCCTTATTGAGCGGAATTCTGGAGGGAAACGCCCCGCCGGGCAAGGCAGGCTTTGCAGGCGCCGCAGGGCCGGAAACCCCCGGGGCCAGCCACCGGCCGGCGGCACGACCAGGTGAGGCTCGCGAGCTCGCCGGGCAGCATGGCGGCGATCTCGCCCTTCGTGCGCTCGTACACCGGATAGATCCACTCCACCCACGGCTCGCCCAGCTTGCGCGCGCGGTAGCAGGCGTGCATCGCCTCGAAAACGTGGCGCTGGCGCGCCGAGCGGTTGACGATGTCGGTGTCGCGCGAGAGCGAGGCGACGGCGATCCGGCTGCATCCGGGCGTGTCGATCGCCACCTGGCAGGCGACGTAGGCGATGGAAAGGTAGTCGATCGGGATCGCCTCCAGCGCGGCGAAATCGAGCCCCGACTCCGAATATTGAAACGGGCGGTAGCGGCGCCTGCACCACGCGACGATCGCCTCCACCGCGGCCTGCTCGGCCTCGGCGCGCCCCTCGCGGTTCACCATGCGGATGTGGTGCACGCGCAGCGCGTCCTGCGAGCGCTCGAGCAGCTCGACCAGCATGGCGGTGCTGTCGAGGCCGCCGGAGAACATGACGAGCGTAGTCATTGCGGCAATAATAGTCCGGCATGGGGGTAAAAAAGCTTCTCGATCTTTCGGGCCGTAACGCGCTCGTCACCGGCGGGTCCCGCGGGCTGGGGCTGCAGATCGCCGAGGCGCTGATCGAAATGGGCGCGAAAGTGGCCATCACGGCGCGCAAGAAGGATGAACTGGAAGAAGCGAAGAAGCATCTCGGTTCTTCCTGTCGGGCTTTTGTTTCGGACATCGGCAAGCGGGAAGGAATCGCTCCGCTCGTCGACGACGTCATGAAGCAGTGCGGCAGGATCGACATCCTCGTCAACAACGCCGGCGCCACGTGGGGCGCCCCCGCCGAGGACCATCCGCTCGAGGCGTGGGACAAGCTGATGAACGTCAACCTCACCGGCCTCTTCGTGCTCTCGCAGCTGGCGGCGAAGCGCTGCATGATCCCGGCGAAGTGGGGCCGCATCGTCAACGTCGCCTCGATCGCCGGCTTGCTCGGCCAGGACCCGCGCTTCGCGCCGACCGCCGCCTACACCGCGACCAAGCACGGCGTCGTCGGCCTGACGCGCCAGCTGGCCGCCGAGTGGGGCAAGTACGGCATCACGGTGAACGCCATCTGCCCCGGTTTCTTCCCCTCGAAGATGACCAAGGCGACGCTCGCCACCACCGGCGAGCTGGTCAAGGAGTGGACGCCGACGCGGCGCCTGGGCAACGACGAGGACCTCAAGGGGCTGGCGGTGCTGCTCGCCTCCGAGGCCTCGCGCCACATCAACGGCCAGGCGATCGCCGTCGACGGCGGCGCGGGCATCGTCTGAAGATGAAAGTTGAATTCGCGCGCGAATACCAGAAGAAGATTCCGTTCGTCTCGCACCTGAAGATCCTCACCGAGTCGCTCGGCGAAGGCACGGCGCGCCTGTCGATGCCGATCGAGCCGCACCTGACCAACAGCCTCGGCACCGCGCACGGCGGCGTCATCATGTCGCTGCTCGATGTCGCGCTTTGCACCGCGGCGCGCACCCTGCACCCGGAGTCGATCGGCGTCATCACCATCGACCTCAGCACCTCGTTCATCGGCGGCGCCACCGGCGCGAAGCTGTTCGCCGACGCGCGCGTCCTGCGCGACGGGCGCAGCATGAGCTTCGTCGAGGCCGAAGCGAAAAACGAAGACGGCTCGCTGGTGGCGAAGGCGATCGCCACCGTCAGAGTGCGCCACAAGAAGGAGGGGGCATGACCACCAACCCGTATGCGGCGCCCCGCGCGGCGGTCGCGGACGAGGCGTCCGCGCAGGGCGAGTTCGTCCCCGGCGGCAGGACCGTGCTCGCGGCGAATGGCTGGACCTGGATCGCCGACGGCTGGACGCTCTTCAAGGCGGCGCCAGGCACCTGGATCGGCATCGTCGTCGTTCTGCTCCTCATTCTCGTCGTTCTGGCGCTGATCCCCTTCCTCGGCTCGCTTGCCACGTCCCTTCTCTTTCCGGTTTTCACCGGCGGCATCGTCATCGGCTGCCGCGCTCTCGACGAGGGAGGCCGCCTTGAGTTCAATCACCTGTTCGACGGCTTCAAGACGAACTTCGGCACCCTGATCGCCGTCGGCGCTCTCTACCTCGCCGCCTGGGTGGTGATCTTTGTCGTGACGATGGTGATCGTCGGCGCCGGTGCCTTTGCGCTCTTCATGGGCGGCGGCGGCGCCTCGGACCCGGCCATCGCGGGCAAGGCGCTGACGACGATCGCGCTCGCGGTGCTCATCATGCTTGGGCTGAGCGTGCCGGTGCTGATGGCGTTCTGGTTCGCGCCACCGCTGGTGGTGTTCCATAACCTGGGCGCGATCGAGGCCATGAAGCAGAGCTTCTCCGGGTGCCTGCGCAACCTCATGCCGTTTCTGGTGTACGGCATCGTCGGCATGCTGCTCGCGATCGTGGCCTCGATACCGATTCTCCTCGGCTGGCTTGTGCTTGGCCCAGTGATCGCGGCGTCGATCTACACTTCCTACAAGGATATCTACCTGCGCTGAGCCCGCGCCAGGTCGCGCTCCAGATCCTGGCGCGCGACCACGCAGCCGGTCTTGCTGGCGTCGAGCTTTAGTGCCGGCGAGGCGAGCAGCTGCGCGAAGCCGGCGCGCGCCTCCTCGAGGCGGCCGGTCTCCAGCTCGCTCTTGTGCAGGATGAAGCGATAGCCATCCGCTTCTCCAGTCGCCGCGTACGCGGCGGCCGTGCGCTCGGTCAGCGCATCGAAGCCGAAATCCAGGCGCCGCACCTCCGCGTAGGCATTGCCGTAGTCGCGCATCGCCATGTAGACGCGCGCGAGCCAGATGCGCTCATAGTGCATGCCGCTGAACGGGCCGAAGCCGAAGCGCCCCAGATCTTTCAGGTATTCCATTGCCTTGCTCTCGTTGCTATCGAGGACGTGCGCCACCGCGAGCACGCCGAGCGCATCGATCGCCTCGTAGCGATAACCAGCGCGCTCGCGATGCATGGCATGCAGCTCGCCGGCGCGCCGGATCGCATCGCCATAGGCCCCGGCGTCGAGCGCGCTGAGCGCGCCGAGGTGCAGCTCCCGCCCGAGCAGATCGCAGGCGTGGCTGCTCTCCAAGCAATCCCTCGGCCCGGTGACGCCCAGCCACTGCCGGCGCGCCGCCATCTCGCCGAGGCAGGCCTGCAGCTTGTCGCTCTGCTTTGCCCAGTACGCCGACATGCAGTAGCGGCGCAGATCGGGGGTCGGCACGCGATCGAGCCCTCCGTACTGACGCTCCGCGGCGGCGAGCAGGTCGTCGTTCGAGGGCACCGGCGCGGGCGGCTCGCTCGCGCAGCCGGCTGCGATCAGGAGGAAAAGTGGCGCCGCCCTGACCATAGCCAGGCGAGCCCCGCGGCCTGCACGATCCACAGCGCGCCGAAGGCATAGAAGTAGGCCGCCGGCTCGTAGCCGGTCGCCGTCGGCGGCCACAGGCCGAGGATCGCGCCGCTCGCCCACTGGCCGGCGAAGACGCCCATGAAGGTGAAGGTATTGAGCGCCGTGTTCACCCGCCCCGCCATTTCGCGCGGGAAGCGGCGGGTGGCGATCGAATGGGAGAGGGTCGAGCCGGTGCCGCAGAAGATGCACGCCGCCCAGAGGAAGACCGCGCCGGTCGTCACGCCCAGCGTGAGCAGCGCCAGGCAGCCGAGCGACGCGGCCACGCCGCCGGCGAGCAGCGGCAGTGTCGAGCGGCCCTGGCGCGCGCGCGCATCGGCGAGCCGGCCGAAGAAGAGATACCCCGCGGTCAGCGCCACCGCCACCCAGGCGAGCGCTCCGGCGGCCGCGGCGCGGTCGTAGCCCGCCACGTCGCGCAGCCAGGTCGTGATCCATAGAGTAAAGAGCGAAAGCACCGCGCATTGGTTCGCGCCGACGCACAGCGCAATGCGCCAGAACGCCGCGTCGCGGCCGACCCGTCCCAGCCCGGCGACCAGCTCGCGCACCGGCGTCGCGCGCCGGCTGCCGGGGTGCTCCGGCACGACCAGCGCGAACACCGCCGCCAGCACGAGCGTCGCGGCGGCCAGGCCGTGGAAGATCTGCCGCCAGTCGTAGTAGCGGAGAGCAAACTCGAACGGCACTGAGGCGGTGAGCGCCCCCAGGCCGCCCATCGAATAGGCGAGCGCGATCATGGTCGCGGTGCGCTCGGCGGGGAACCAGAGCACGAAGGCCTGGATGGACGCCATCAGGCAGGCGGATACGCCCAGGCCGATCACGGCGCGCGACAGCACCAGAGTTTCAAAGGAATGGGAATTCGCAAACGCCACCGCGCCGGCAGCGGCGATGATGAGCAGGGCCCCATTGGTGCGCCGCGGCCCGAAGCGGTCGAGCGCGAGGCCGAGGGGCACCTGCACCAGGCCGAACGAGAAGAAATAGACGCCGGTGAGAAGACCGAGCTGCGCCGCGTTCAGGCCGAATTCGCCGGCGAGATCCGGCCCGAGCACCGCATTGACGGCGCGAAAGACGTACGAGATGTAGTAGCCCGCCAGAAACGGCAGGACTACGCGCAGCATCAGCGCTTCGGCGGTGCTTCCAGGCCGCCGAGGATGAAGCGGTTCCAGGTCGGGCTGATGATGATCTCGTTGACGCAGGCGCGCGGCGGCAGGCTGGCGATGAAGAGCACCGTCTTGCCGAGGTCCTCGGCCTGCAGCATGCGCACGCGCTCGGACTGCGGCGGCGGCACCGGGCGCTTCTCGAGGATCGGCGTCGCCACCTCGCCGGGCAGGATCGCGGTGGCGCGGATGCCGTTCGCCGCCTCCTCGATGTTGATGGTCTCGGTGAGCGCGATCACGGCGCGCTTGGTGGCGTTGTAGCCGGGTCCGCCCAGCGCGTTGGCATAGCGGCCGAACCACGAGGCGACGTTGATGATCAGGCCCTGCTTCTTCTCGCGCATCGCCGGCAGCACCGCGTGGCAAGGATAAAACGTGCCGGAGAGGTTGATGGCGACGATCTGGTCCCAGCCCTCGACCGCGACGTTGCGGAAATTGCGCTGCGGCACGTTGATGCCGGCACTGTTGACGAGGATGTCGATGCGGCCGTGCTGCTTGAGGATTTTCTTCGCCGCGGCGGCGACCTGCTTCTGGTCGGCGACGTCGAGGACGAGGGTTTCGGCTTTCGTTTCCTTCTCTGCTTTCTTCAGCGTCTCTACGCTGCGGCCGGAGAGCACGACGTGCGCTCCGGCGCGGGCCAACTCCAGGCCCGCGGCGAGGCCGATACCCGAGCCGCCGCCGGTGATCCAGGCAACCTTGCCTTCGAGATTTTTCTTATCGCTTGGCATATTGGGCGGAGCCGAACAGGTTCTCCTTTTGCTGGCTGGTCATCTCCGCGCGCCGGCGATCGGCCAGCACCTGCACCCCGCGCTGCACCGCCGGGCGCTCGAGGAGCGCGTCGCGCCAGCGCTTGAGGGTCGGATACTCGTCGATGTTCACGCCTTGGCGCTCGGGAGCGCGCAGCCACGGCACGATCGCCATGTCGGCGATGGTGTATTCGCTGCAGGCGATGTACTTCGACTCCTTCAGCCGCCGCTCGACCACTCCGTAGAGGCGATTGGCTTCGTTCTTGTAGCGGTTCATGGCGTACTCGATCTTCTCCGGCGCGTAGCCGAGGAAGTGGTGCGCCTGGCCGAGCATCGGCCCGATGTGCCCCATCTGGAACATCGTCCACTGCATCACCTGCCAGCGCTTGCGCAGGTCCTGGGGCAGGAACTTGCCCGTCTTGGAGGCGAGATAGAACAGCATGGCGCCCGACTCGGCGAGCGCGAACGGCTTGCCGCCCGGCCCGTCCTGGTCGACCATCGCCGGCATCTTGTTGTTCGGCGAGATCTTGAGGAAGTCCGGCTTGAACTGGTCGCCGGCGCCGATGTCGACGGCGTGCACCCGGTAGGGCAGCCCCGTCTCCTCGAGCATGATGTGGATCTTGTGGCCGTTGGGCGTCGGCCAGGTATAGAGGTCAATCATCGTTGTCGATCACTCTTCGTAAATGACTCGGGTCCCCGCGATCTTGTCATGCCACGCCTGCTTGCGCCGGTCGATCGCGATCCAGGCGAAGCCGAGAAAGAAGGGAAGCGCCGAAGCGAGGTAGGCGGCGCAGCGTGCCGCCAGGCGCGCGAGGCTCGGCCTGCCGCCCGAGCGCGCATCGACGATCCTCGCCGAGAACGTGATCTTGCCCGGCGTCGCGCCGTAGCGGTGCCAGCAGAAGACCGTGACGACGGCCGGCGCGACGATGCCGAGCAGCAAGGCCCCGGCGATGCCGACGCGGGTCACGGCGATCAGCGGCCCCGCCACCACGAAGACGAGCAGCGCGTCGAGCGCGAACGCGCCCAGGCGCGGCCCGACGCCGACCCCGTCATCCAAGCCGGACAAGCTGTTTCCCTAAGTTTTCGCCCTTGAGCAGGCCGATGAACGCGCGGGGCGCATTCTCCAGTCCCTCCGTGACGGTCTCGCGGTACTTGATCCTGCCGGCGACCACCCAGCCCGCGAGATCGGCGAGCGCCTTCGGCCAGAGCTCCATGCGGTCGGAGACGATGAAGCCCTGCACCTTGATGCGGTTGGTCAGGATCGACTGGAAGTTCTTCACGCCGTACGGCTCGGTGGCGTTGTACTGCGAGATCAGGCCGCAGACCGCGATGCGCGAGAAGGCGTTCATGCGGCGCAGCGCGGCGTCGAGGATCTCGCCGCCGACGTTCTCGAAGTAGCAGTCGATGCCGTCAGGCGCAGCGGCCTTCAGCTCGTCGTTAAGCGCGCCAGCCTTGTAGTCGACGCAGGCGTCGAAGCCGAGCTCCTTCACCACGTAGTCGCATTTCTGCCTGCCACCGGCGATGCCGATGGCGCGGCAGCCCTTGATCTTCGCGATCTGCCCGACCACGCTGCCGACCGCGCCGGAAGCGGCCGACACCAGGACCGTCTCGCCGCTCTTCGGCTGGCAAAGGTCAAGCAGGCCGACCCACGCCGTAACGCCAGGCATGCCGAGCACGCCCAGATAGGCCGGCAGCGGCACGCGGCTCGCGTCGACCTTGTTCAGGCCCTTGCCATCGGACAGGGCGTACTGCTGCCAGCCGAGCATGCCGAGCACCTTGTCGCCCTTCGCGAACTTCGCATTCTTCGATTCGACGACCTCGCCGACCGTGCCGCCTATCATCACCGCGCCGATCTCCTGCTTGGCGGCGTAGGACTTGCCCTCGTTCATGCGGCCGCGCATGTAGGGATCGAGCGAGAGCCAGAGGTTCTTCACCAGCACCTCGCCCTCCGCCGGGGAAGGCAGAGGCGCCTCGTCGATGCGGAAATTCGCTTCGCTGACCCAGCCGGAGGGCCGGCTGGCGAGAAGCACGCGGCGGTTCTTCTGCATCAAAGCGCGCCGAAGCGCGCAAGGTGATGGTCGGCGTCGCCGAACTGCCGCGCGAGCACCGTCAGGCGGCGGAACGCGTGGCTCACCTTCATCTCCTCGCTCATGCCCATGCCGCCGTGGAGCTGCACCGCCTCCTGGCTGACGTGGCGCGCCGCGTCGGCGATCTTGATCTTCGCCGCCGAGATCGCCCGCGCGCGATCTTTTGAATTCTCGGAAAAATCCATTGTTGAACAAGCCAGGCAAGCCATCGATTTCGCCTGCTCGTGGGCGATGTACATCTCGACGATGCGGTGCTGCAGCGCCTGGAAGGTGCCGATCGGCACGCCGAACTGCTTGCGCGTTTTCAGGTACTCGAGCGTGGCATCGCAGGAGAATTTCATCGCGCCGACGGCTTCGGCGCAGATCAGCGCGGTGGCGAAGTCGACCGTTTCCTCGATCTCCGCCAGGCCGCCGGACAGCGCCTCGGCCTTCGCGCCGGAGAAGACGAGGTCGGCTTCGGGGAAGCCATCGAGCGAGCGCCGCGTGGGCGCCTTGACGGGATCGGTGAGGAACAGCGCCACGCCCTCGGCGGTGCGGGCAGAGACCACCAGCTTGTCGGCGACCGGCGCACCTTGCACCGCCTTCTTCTCGCCCTCGATCAGCCAGTGGCCGCCCGCCTTCTTCGCCGTGCACCTGACGGCCGCCAGATCGTAGCGGGCACCGCCTTCCGTGTGCGCGAACGCGAGCTTCATCCGCCCTTCGGCAACCGCCGGCAGCAGCGCGGGCTTCTGCGCTGCAGTGCCGGCGCGCGCGACGAGGCGGCTCGCCATCAGCGTGGCGAGATAAGGCTCGACGACCAGCGCCTCGCCAAACGCTTCCATGATCGCCATCAGGTCGACCGCGCCGCCGCCGAAGCCGCCGTAGTCCGGCGAGAGCGGCAGGGCGAGCAGCCCCATCTCGGCGAACTTCGCCCAGACTTCGGGACTGCCGTCGAGAGCCTTCCTGCGCTGCTCGAAGGAATACTGCGCCTGCAGATAGCGGCGCAGCGAATCGGCAAGGAGCTGCTGCTCTTCGTTGTAGTCGAAGTTCATAGACCTGCCGTTATGTCTTACAACCCAAGGGTCATCTTGGAAATGATATTGCGCTGGATTTCGTTCGAACCCGCGTAGATGGTCGTCTTGCGCATCGAGAGATAGCGCTTGCGCAGCGCCACCGAGAACTCGTCGTTCGCGGTCGGATCCATCGCATCGAGCGCGAGCTCGGTCAGCCCCTGCTGGATCTCCGTGCCCTTGATCTTCAGCATCGACACGTCGGCGCCCGGCGGCTGGCCGGTGCGGCGCATGCGATCGAGGAAGCGAAGGTTGGTGATCTCGAGCGCCATCAGCTCGACTTCGAGGCGCGACAGGCGATCGCGAAAGCGGGGATCGGCAACGTCCTTCGCGAATTCCTTCACCTTCTCCAGCTCGCGCTTCGAGGCGCCGATGCGGCCGGTGTTCATGCGCTCGTAGCCGAGAAGATATTTCGCCACCGTCCAGCCCTTGCCTTCCTGGTGCACCAGGTTCTCGGCCGGCACCTTCACGTCGTCGAAGAACACTTCGTTCACCTCGTGCGCGCCGTCCATGAGGATCAGCGGCCGGATCGTGATGCCCGGCGTCTTCATGTCGATGAGGAGGAACGAGATGCCCTCCTGGCGCTTCTCGCCGGAGTCGGTGCGCACGAGGCAGAAGATCCAGTCGGCGTAGTGCGCGAGCGTGGTCCAGATCTTCTGGCCGCTGACGGAATAGAAATTGTCCTTCCTGACGGCCTTCGTTTTCAGCGAAGCGAGATCGCTGCCCGAGCCGGGCTCGGAATAGCCCTGGCACCAGAAGTCTTTTCCCTGAAAAATCCTGGGCAAGAACTTTTTCTTTTGCGCGTCCGTTCCGAACTGGAGCAGCACCGGCGCGCACATGGTCAGCCCGAACGGAATGAGCGGCGGGCCGCCGACGTAGCCAAGCTCCTCCTCGAAGATATAGCGCTGCACCACGTTCCAGCCGGTGCCGCCCCACTCCTTAGGCCAGGCCGGCGCGACCCAGCCCTTGTCGGCGAGGATGCGATGCCAGCGCAGCAGGTCTTCCTTGGACAGGTGCTCGTAGCGCTCGACCTTCTGCTTCAGATCGGCCGGCAGGTTGGCCGCCAGCCAGGTTCGCGCCTCGTCCCGGAAGGCGAGCTCTTCAGGGGAATAGTTCAGGTCCATGAGATCTTCTCTTACAGAATAGTAACGCCGCCGTCCGCGACAATGACCTGTCCCGTGATGAAGGCCGCCGCATCGGACGCCAGGAACACCGCAATACCGCCGATATCGCGCGGCTCGCCCAGCCGGCGCAGCGGCGTGTTTGAAACGCGCTCGGCGGCCCGCTTCTCGTCCTCCCAGAGCGCGCGCGCGAACTCGGTCTTGATCAGCCCGGGGGCGATGGCATTCACCCGCACGTTTTTCGGCCCCCACTCGGCAGCGAGGTTGCGCACCAGGTGGTGGCCGGCGGCCTTCGACATCCCGTAGGCGCCGATGACGGTATTGGCGATCAGGCCGCCGATCGAGCCGACGAGGGTGAAGCTGCCGCCGCTCTTCATGCCCGGCAGCGTCATCGCCGCGAGCCAGAGCACGCTCTTCAGGTTGTTGGCGAAGATCTTGTCGAAAGCGTCGTCGCCGATGTCGGTCAGCGGCCCGTAGTAGGGATTGGTGGCGGCGTTGGCGACGACGATGTCGATGCGGCCCCACTTCGCCATCGCCGCATCGACCAGCGCCTGCAGCTCCTCCTTGCGGGAAACGTTGCAGGCCTTTGCCATCGCCTCGAGGCCTTCCTTCCTGAAGTCGGCGAGCACTGCCTCGCAGGCGTCGGCCTTGCGGCTCGAGATCACGACTTTCGCGCCCGCGCGCGCCAGCTCCTCGGCCACTGAACGGCCGATCCCGCGGGTCGAGCCCGTGACGAGAGCGACCTTGCCGCTCAGATTGAAGAGTGGGAGTTTCACTTAGCGAAATCTGGTATGACTATATTGACACGCGGACGTGGGCAGACAGAATAGCGAAACACCCGCAGCAACACAAAAACCGGAGGAGAAGCTCTCATGGGCGCACCCGAACCCGCGGCACCGCTTTCCCAGCCTGCAGGCTTCAGCTACGAGCACGAAGGCGATCGCCAGTTCGCGACCACGCTCGCGCGCGGCCTGGAAGTCCTGCGCTGCTTCACGCCCCTCGAGCCCCTGCTCGGCAACAAGGAGATCTCGGTGCGCACCGGCCTGCCCAAGCCGACGGTGTCGCGTCTCACCTATACCCTCACCAAGCTGGGCTACCTGCGCCACAACATGCGCCTGGGCAAGTACCAGCTCGGTTCGGCGGTACTCTCGATCGGCTATCCGCTGCTCGCCTCGATGAACGTGCGCCAGGTGGCGCGGCCGCTGATGAAGGAGCTTGCCGACTACTGCAACGGTTCGGTCTCGATGGGCATCCGCGACCGCCTGAGCATGGTCTACGTCGAGTCCTGCCGCAGCGGCAACGGCATCACCACGCTGCCCGACATTGGCACCTCCGTGCCCATTTCGCACTCGGTGATCGGCCGCGCCTTCCTCGCCGCCTGCACGCCGCCCGAGCGCGAGGCGGTGCTGAACCACATGAAGGTGAAAGAACCCGAGTCGCATCGCAAGTACCGCCCGTCGATCGACAAGTCGCTCGACGACATCCGCCTGCGCGGCTTCTGCGCCTCGACCGGCGAGCTGCGCCGCGAGGTGTACGCGGTCGGCGTGCCGATGCGGCGCACGGTCGACGGCGAGATCGTCGGCTTCAACTGCATAGTGCCGGCGTTCATGGTGAAGAAGGGGCAGCTCGAGGACGACCTCGGGCCGCGCCTGGTCGCCATGGTGCGCAACATCGAGGCGTCCCTGGGTCTTCACTGAGAGAAGTATTCCTTAGCTACTCCCAACAAGCCCTGCGCGTGGCAGTGATCCTGCTGCTCGCGTGGGTGCTGCAGATCGTTGCCGCGCGGCTGATCCGCCTGTTCCGCGGCTACATGGCGCGGCGCACCGGCGAGGACGAGATCTCGCGCGTCGAGACGCTGGCGCGCGTGTTCCGCGCCGTCGCCACCATCGTCATCGTCCTCGTCGCCGGCAGTCTGATCCTCGACGCGCTCGGCATCTCGGTGGCGCCGATCCTCGCCACCGCCGGCGTCGCCGGCCTCGCCATCGGCTTCGGCGCGCAGAGCCTGATCAAGGACTACTTCGCCGGCTTCTTCCTGCTGCTTGAAGACCAGGTACGGCAGGGCGACGTGATCGAGGTCGCCGGCAAAAGCGGCGTGGTCGAGGACGTGACCCTGCGCCATGTGCGCCTGCGCGACTTCGACGGGCACGTGCACTTCGTGTCGAACGGCGAGATCAAGGTGCTCACCAACCGCACGCGCGGCTTCGCCTTCGCGACGATGGAGATCGGCGTCGCCTACGCCACCGACATCGACCAGGCGCTCGCCGTCCTGAAGGAGGTCGGCGCCGCGCTGCGCGCCGATCCGGCCTGGCGCGGACGAATCGCGGACGAGCTCGAAGTGCAGGGCGTCGAGCGCCTCGCCGATTCGGCGGTGGTGCTGCGCTCGCGCCTCAAGGTCGTGCCGGCGATCGAGCAGTGGAACGTGCGGCGCGAATTCCTGCGCCGCTTCAAGAAGGCCTGCGATGAGCGCGGCATCGAGCTCCCCTTCCCGCAGCTCACGATCCACTCCGCTCAGCCCAGGTCTTGAAGATCGCGTGCATCTGCCGCACGCCGTCGGTCAGCGCCGCCGGGCCGGGCTGCAGGATTTCCGCCGACTTGATCTCGTAGAGCCGGCTTTCCTTCACCGCCGGAATTTCCTCCCAGCCGTCACGCGCCGCCACGCGCTCGGGCCTGAACTTCTTGCCGCACCAGGAACCGAGGATGATGTCCGGCTTCCGCTTCACCACCTCGCCGGGATCGGCGATGGTGCGCCCGGCCGCGCCCTGCGACAGGGAAAGCTCCTTGAAGACATCCTCCCCGCCGGCGATCTCGATCAGCTCGCTCACCCAGCGGATGCCGCTGATCATCGGCGCGTCCCATTCCTCGAAATAGACTTTCGGCTTTCTAGAGGGGCGTGCCTTGCGAATTTCCTGCAGGTTCTCCTCCAGAGAAGCGACCAGCGCTTCGCCCTTCTTGCCCGCGCCGACCATCGATGAAAGGACGAGGACCATGCCGAGGATCTCGTCGACCGAGCGCTGGTTGAAGATCACCACGTTCAGGCCGGCCTTGACGAGATCCTTCGAGATGTCCGCCTGCAGGTCGGAAAAGCCGAGCACCAGATCGGGCTCGAGCTCCAGAATCTTTTCCGTCTTCGCGCTCAAAAAGGAAGAGACCCGCGGCTTCTCGTGGCGGGCGCGCGCAGGACGCACGGTATAGCCCGAAATGCCGACGATGCGCCGCTCCTCGCCGAGGAGGTACAAAGTCTCGGTCGTCTCCTCGGTGAGGCAGACGATACGCTCGGGGTAACGCGCGGGCATTCGTTATTATTGGGCAATGGGTCCCCTCGCAGGTATCAAGGTCCTGGAATTCGAATCGATCGGCCCGGCGCCGTTCGCCGGCATGCTGCTCGCCGACATGGGCGCCGACGTGCTCGTGATCGACCGCGCGGCGACCTCCGACCTCGGCCTCAAGCGCGAGCGCTGGTACGACACGATGATGCGCGGCAAGCGCTCCGCGACCCTGGACATGAAGGCGACAACGGCGAAGGAAGTCGTCTACTCGCTGGCGGAGAAGGCCGACGCGCTCATCGAGGGTATGCGGCCCGGCGTCATGGAGCGCCTCGGCGTCGGTCCCGACGAGATGCTCAAGATCAATCCGAAGCTCGTGTACGGGCGCATGACGGGCTGGGGACAGACCGGCCCGCTCGCGGCGCGCGCCGGCCATGACATCAACTACATCGCGCTCACGGGCATCCTCAACGCCATCGGCCGCAAGGGCGAAGCGCCGTTGCCGCCGCTCAACCTGATCGGCGACTTCGGCGGCGGCGGCATGCTGCTCGGCTTCGGCGTCGCCTGCGGGCTGATCGAAGCCGCCCGCTCCGGCAAGGGTCAGGTGATCGACGCGGCGATGGTGGAAGGCGCTTCCCTGCTCGCGACCATGTTTTCTGGATTCTTAAGTTCAAATGCATGGAATGAAAATCGCGGCAGCAACATCCTCGACACCGGCGCGCCCTGGTACAACGTCTACGAGACGAAGGACGGCAAGCACGTCTCGATCGGCGCGATCGAGGAGCGCTTCTACCAGGAGCTGCTGGCGAGGCTGCAGCTCGCCGAGAAGGATTTCCCGCAGCACGAGCGCGCGAAATGGCCCCTGCACAAGGCGGCCTTCGCCACCGCCTTCAAGGCGAAGACGCGCGATGAGTGGGTCAAGGTATTCGAGGGCTCGGACGCCTGCTTCGCGCCGGTGCTCTCCTGGTCGGAAGCGCCCCGCCACCCGCACAACCGCGCGCGCAGCGCCTACGTGAGCGTGAAGCGCGTCGAGCAGCCGGCGCCGGCGCCGCGCTTCTCGCGCACGCCGGGCGAGGTACAGCGGCCGCCGCCCGAGCGCGGCGAGGGCGGCGCCCAGGCGCTCGCCGACTGGGGGTTCGACGCCGAGCAAGTGAAACGGCTAACATCGCTCGGTCTCGGATTCGCGGAGAAAAAATAATGCTCGGCCGCCTGATGCCCCGCGAGGGCAAGTTCTTCGATCTCTTCAACGCCCACGCCGAGCGCATCGTCGAGGGCAGCCGCGAGCTCGCCGCCATGATCGGCACCTTCGATCAGCTCGACGCGCACGCGCAGCGCATCGATTCCGCCGAGCGCGCCGCGGACAAGATCACGCACGAGTGCATCTCGCTCCTGCACAAGACGTTCATCACGCCGTTCGACCGCGACCAGATCCACCAGCTCATCACCGCGATGGACGACATCCTCGATCTCATCCAGGACGTGGCCGAATCGATCGCGCTCTACGACCTGCGCAGCGTCACGCCCGAGGCGAAACAGCTTGGAGAGCGCCGAGCGCATCACCCGGTCGGCGTCGGACTCGAGCCGGTCGATCTCCTCGCAGCATTTGAGGATCGCTTCGGATCGCTTGACGTTGGTGAGCAGAGCTACGACCGTCTTAACGCGGTCGCAGGAC
>JAXDQC010000128.1:0-11282 GCA_034668045.1 Betaproteobacteria bacterium
GGCGCCGATCGCGGCGCGACGCTCGAGGCGCTGATCTACGCCATCCTGCACGACGAAGGCATCGTCAAGGTCTCAGGCGAGGTCGGCAGCGGCAAGACCATGCTCTGCCGCGTGCTGATGGAGCGGCTGCCGAAGGAGGTCGAGACCATCTACCTCGCCACGCCGTCACTGGCGAAGGACGAGATCATCCATGCCATCGGCGACGACCTGAAGCTCGCCTTCTCGCAGGAGCGGCGCACGGTGGCGCTGCGCGAGCTGCAGGAGCACCTGATCAGCCTGTACGGGGCCGGCCGGCGGGTCGTCATCCTGATCGACGAGGCGCATGTCATGCCCGAGGACACGCTCGAGCAGGTGCGCCTGCTCTCCAATCTCGAGTCGAACCGCCACAAGCTTTTACAAATCGTGCTCTTCGGCCAGCCCGAGCTCGACGCGACGCTCGCCAAGAACGAGCTGCGGCAGCTGCGCGACCGCATCACCCATTCCTTTCGCATGCGCCCGCTCTCGCCGGCGGAAGTGGCGAAGTACATCTCGTTCCGCATGCGCGCCGCGGGCTACCGCGGCCCGGACGTGTTCCTGCCCGGCGCGATCGCGATGATCGCGCGCGCCTCGCACGGCCTCACGCGGCGCATCAACATCCTCTCCGACAAGTCGCTGCTCGCCGCTTTCACCGAGAACGGCCACGCCGTCACCGAGCGCCAGGTCCGCGCCGCGATCGCCGACTCCGAGTTCGCCGCGGTGAAGGCACCGCGCGTGCCGCGCGCCGCCGCCTGGGCGGCCGGCGCCCTGGTTGCCGGCGTCGCCATCGGCGCGCTGATCCCCTGGGAGACTGCGGAGAACAAGCCGAGACCGGCGGCGAAGGCCGCGCCGGTGTCCGCGCCGGCGGCAAAGCCGGCGGCGAGCGTCATCGCCGCCGCGCCTGCCGTCGCCTCCACTGCCGGCGAGCAGGACGAAGAAGAGGAAGAAGAAATCGAGCTCTATGCGCAAGTCGCCCTCGAGTGGCCGCCTTCGCATCTGACGCCGGGCCAGGTGCGCAAGCTGAGCGCATATCCGCCTGCGGGCCATAAGCTGCTCGCCGAGCGCCTCGCGGCGACGACCGAGCTTCTCGCCCGCGCCGCCGACGAGCACTACTCGCTCGAGCTCTACACCACCGACAACAGCGATCCGGCGCGCATGGAGCGGTTTCTCGTGCGCGCGCGCGATCTCGTGCCGCTCAACGACGTGTTCGTCATCCCCCTCGCCCCGGGCAGAGAGGCGGGCGGCGCGTATCGCATGCGGGTCGTGCTCGGAAAGTACGAAACGCGCGAGCAGGCGCTCGACGCGGCGCGCCGACTACCGCCCAAATACCAGCGCGCCTTCCCGGTTTCCCCACGCACTTTTGCAGAGTTGCGCCAGGTCCTCTAAAACACCCGAAAACGTCAGCGCGACAGGCGTTTACGCCGGATTCTTCATGCCGGCCCCGTGCTATGCTTCGCTCGGGAGGGAGTGCGCAAGATGAAGTGTTTCATCCGGGCCGTGGCGATGCTGCTGCCCTTCGCAGTCGCAGGCTGCGCCCAGGCGCCGCTCGCCCCGTCGTCGGGGCATCTTCAGAGCGAAGAGGTGCGCGCCGAAGGCTCGATTCCGCCGCCGGTGCTGCTCTCGCCCCTACTGCCCAAGCCGAAGCCGACGGTGCGGCCCGAAACCTACAGTGTGGTGGTCAGCAACGTGCGCGTGCAGGAGCTCCTCTTCGCCCTCGCCCGCGACGCACGCATGCAGGTCGATATCGACCCGACGCTCACCGGCAGCGTGACCATCAACGCCATCGACCAGACCCTGCCGCAGCTCCTGCAGCGCATCGCACGCCAGGTAGACATGCGCTACGAAATCGACGGCCAGACCCTGATCGTCAGCCGCGACGCGCCGTTCCTGCGCTCCTACAAGATCGACTACCTGAGCGCTTCGCGCAACGTGAAGATGCAGTCGACCGCCTCGACGACCTTCGGCACCGCTGGCGGAGGGCCGAACACCACCGGCGCCACCTCGACCATCGACGTCGCGGCGCAGAACAACCTCTGGGAATCGATCACGCAGAACGTGAAGGAGATCCTGCGTGAGACCGACAAGGTGCTGCCGGCCGGAAGCACGCTCGCCGGAGCGGCGACGCCCCCGCCCGCGCCACCGGCGGGCACACCGCCCGGCGCGCCCGTGGCCGTGGTCGCGCCGCAGCCGGCGGCCAACTACATCGAGGCGGCTTCGGTCATCGCCAACCGCGAGAGCGGGATTCTCTACGTGCGCGCGACGTCGAAGCAACACGACAAGGTGCAGGAGTTCCTCGACCAGGTGCTGATCGGCGCCAAGCGCCAGGTGCTGATCGAGGCCACCGTCACCGAAGTGCAGCTGCGCAACGAATATCAACGCGGCATCGACTGGTCTCGCCTGCAAAGCCCGGGCGTTTCGTTCGGCCAGCCCGCCCTCACGCCTAGCACCTCGGCGACGCCGGGCTTCGTCGCCGCCGCGCAGCTGCCGTTCCTCAGCTTCGTCTCGAGCGGCGGCAGCTTCAACTTCAACCTGAAGCTGCTCGAGCAGTTCGGCGACGTGCGCGTCCTGTCGAGCCCGAAACTTTCGGTGATGAACAACCAGACGGCGACGCTGCGCGTGACGCGCGACATCATCTACTTCACCGTCACGCCCTCGACCCAGCCGATCACCTTCGCCGGCGGCGGCGCCGGCACCAACGTCGTTCAGGCCTCGTTCACCACGACCCCCAACGTCGCCGCCGAAGGTTTCATGATGGCGGTGCTGCCGCAGATCAACGACAGCGACGCGATCGTCCTCAACGTGCGGCCGACGATCCGCCGCCGCGTCGACTCGGTCAGGGATCCCAATCCGGCGCTGCAGGTCTCGCCGAGCAATCCGACGGCCATTCCGAACGAGATTCCGATTTTCGAGACGCGCGAGTTCGACTCGATCCTGCGGCTGCAAAGCGGGCAGCTCGGCGTGCTCGCCGGGCTGATGCAGGACATCGCCGAGAACACCGACTCGGGCATTCCCGGCCTCCGCAGCATCCCGCTGATCGGCGACATCTTCTCCAGCAAGGCGCAGCTCAGCCGCAAGACCGAGCTGGTCATTTTCCTGCGCGCCACCGTGATCCAGGATCCGAGCCTCGAGGGCGACTTCCGCCGCTTCCGCGATCAGGTTCCGACCGACGATTACTTCCGCAAGCCGAATCCGCAGCGACTCGCACCACCGCTCGGCCCGCAGGGCGAGCCGCTTCTCTGACCATCACTTCGCTCTGACCCAATGAGCCTGTTGCTCGAAGCCCTCAAGAAGGCCGAGAAGGCCAAGGAGGAGGCGCAGCGGCGCACGCGCGAGGAGCGGCCCTCGGGCGAGCCCGAAGAGCTGCGCGGCGAGGAAGCGCCGGCCGAGACGGCGGGCGCCGAGCCGCAGGCCGAGCCGCGCCGCGAAGCCGCTCCGCTGCTGACCCGCGACAAGCTGCCGGAGATTTCGCAGAAGCTCGAGATCCTGAGCGACGATCTCGACAGGCCCGCCGAACCCGAGCCGGTCGAGCCGCCGCGCGCAGCGAAGGCGAGCGCGTCGGCTCGCGCCGAGGCGCGCGAGGAAGCCGGCCGCGCCTCCGCGCGCAAGGTATTCGAGGCGAAATTCCGCGAGCCCAACCCGCGCATGCCCTTCTACATCACCATGGGCGTGCTCGGCGCGTTCGGTGTCGGCACCGTGATTTATTTCTACCTCCAGCTGCGTTCGCCGCCGCCGCTCGTCAACGCCAACCCACCGCGCCAGGCGGAGCAGCCAGTCGCGGCCGTGGAGTCAGCGCCGAGGCCCGCCGCGGTTGCCGACCCCAGCACGAATCCGTCGGCGATCCCGGGTCTTCCGGGCGGCGCCCCGGCCGTGCCCGCGCCGCAAGCCGCGGTTGCCGCGCCACGCCCGGCGCAGGCGCCGGTTGCCGCCGCGCCGTCTGCGCAGGAGCCGCCGGCGCAGAAGCCCGCGCCGCGTCTCGCGCAGCGCCTCGCGCCGATACCGGCGCCGATGAGCGCCGCCGCGCCTCGCGCCGCGCCGAGCGTGCATCCCAAGGTCGATTCCGGCTACAGCGCCTATCTCGCCGGCAATTTCGAGAGCGCGCGCGCCGACTATCAGCAGGCACTGGGCGACGATCCCGCCAATCGCGATGCACTGCTCGGCCTCGCGGCGCTCGACGTGCGCGGCGGCCGCTTCGAGGCGGCCGAGGCTTCCTACCTGCGCCTCCTGCAGGCCGATCCCCGCGACGCCGAAGCGCAGGCGGCGCTCGTCGCGCTGCGTGGCGGCCGCGTCGATCCGCTCGCCGCCGAGAGCCGCCTGAAGACCATGCTCGCCGCCGATCCCAGGGCGCACTCGCTCAACTTCGCCCTCGGCAATCAACTCGCGCAGCAGGGCCGGTGGGCCGAGGCGCAGGCGCAGTATTTCAAGGCCTTCGCCGCGGAGCCGAACAACCCCGACTTCGCCTACAACCTGGCCGTCAGCCTCGACCATCTGCGCCAGGCGAAGCAGGCCCTGGAGTACTACAAGCACGCACTCGCGCTCGCGCGGGCGCGCGGCGCGAGCTTCGACGTTGCCACCGCCGAATCGCGCATCGCGCAGCTTTCCCGCTGACAAGCCGCTGACCTATAACTTCTTGACACACATGGGAAAAGTTGACAGGGCAAGCCCGACCCTCCCGGTTATCATCCCGTCCGAGTGAACTCTCCCGCTAACCCGCAGGCGAAGCGCCACCTCGGCCAGATCCTGATCGACCAGGGGATCCTGACCGAGGATCAGCTGCGCATCGCCCTGCTCGAGCAGACGAAGCAGCACATCCCGGTGGGACGCCTGCTGGTGCAGCTCGGCTTCGTCTCGGAAGCGACGCTGCGCGATGCGCTCTCCGAGAAGCTCGGCCTGCAGGCGGTCGACCTCGGCCGCATCATCGTCGATCCGGCGGCGCTGAAGATGGTGCCGAAGGACATGGCGCGGCGCTATCGCGTCTTCCCGGTGGCCCTCGACCGCCAGCAGAACAAATTCATCGTCGCCCTCGCCGACACCAACAACATCGTCGCCGTCGACCAGCTGCGCGCGCACCTGAAGGGCGACTTCGAGATCGAGCTGCGCATCGCCGGCGACTCGGACATCGAGCGCGCGATCGAGCACTACTACGGCCACGAATTCTCGATCGACGGCATCCTGAAGGAGATCGAGACCGGCGAGGTCGACTACACCACCGTCGCCGAGGGCGACGAGTACTCGCAGCCGGTGGTGCGCCTGATCTCGGCGCTGCTCGCCGATGCGGTGGAGCGCGGCGCCTCCGACATCCACTTCGAGCCGGAGCAGAACTTCCTGCGCATTCGCTACCGGATCGACGGCGTGCTGCGGCAGATCCGCTCGCTGCACAAGACTTACTGGCCGGCGATGGCCGTGCGCCTGAAAGTGATGGCGAAGATGAACATCGCCGAGACGCGCGCGCCGCAGGACGGCCGCATCTCGTCGACGCTCTCCGGCCGCGTCATCGACTTCCGCGTCGCCAGCCTGCCGACCACGCACGGCGAGAACCTGGTGCTGCGCATTCTCGACCGGCAGAAGGGCATCGTGCCGCTCGACAAGCTCGGCCTCGACGAGACCCAGCTCGAGCTCCTGAAGCGCATGATCTCGCGCCCGGAGGGCATCATCCTCGTCACCGGCCCGACCGGCAGCGGCAAGACCACCACGCTCTACTCGATCCTGAACCACATCAACTCCGACGCCGTCAACGTCATGACGCTGGAAGACCCGGTCGAGTATCCGATGACGCTGATCCGCCAGACCTCGGTGGCGGAAGCGGCGAAGCTCGACTTCGCCAACGGCATCCGCGCCATGATGCGCCAGGACCCCGACGTCATCCTGGTCGGCGAGATCCGCGATCACGAGACCGCCGAGATGGCCTTCCGCGCGGCGATGACCGGCCACCAGGTGTATTCGACCCTGCACACCAACTCCGCCGCCGGCGCATTCCCGCGCCTGCTCGACATCGGCATCGTCCCCGACATCCTGGCCGGCAACATCATCGGCATCCTCGCGCAGCGCCTGGTGCGCAAGCTGTGCCGCACCTGCCGCCAGTCCTACGACCCCGACGCGCGCGAGCGGCGCCTGCTCGGCCTCTCGCCCACCGAGCCGATCGCGCTCTTCAAGTCGGTCGGTTGCGAGCAGTGCGACTACCAGGGCTACCGCGGCCGGCAATCGATCCTCGAGCTGCTGAAGATCGACGCCGGCATCGACGAGCTGATCGCGCGCCGCGCCACCGCGCGCGAGATCCTGACCGCCGCCCTCGCCGGCGGCTTCAAGACGCTGGCCGACGACGGCGTGCGCCTGGTGCGCGCCGGCGTCACCGGCATCGAGGAACTGATGCGCGTCGTGGACCTCACCGACAGAATGGCCTGAGCGGCTATGCCGCGCACTCCCTAAGCCGCCGATGGCGCTCTACACCTACAAAGCGATCGATTCGCGCGGCAAGAGCGTGATGGGCCGCGTCGAAGCCGTGAACCTGTTCGACCTCGAGCAGCGCCTGCTGCGCATGGAGCTCGACCTGGTCTCGGGCGGCCCCTCCCGGCAGGGCATGCGCTTCCTCGGCGGGCGGATTTCGCGCCAGGACCTGATCAACTTCTGCTTCCACCTCGAGCAGCTGGCGAGCGCCGGCGTGCCGGTGCTGGAAGGCCTGATGGACCTGCGCGAGAGCATCGAGAACCCGCGCTTTCGCGAAGTCGTCTCGGGCGTGCTGGAGGCGATCGAGGGTGGCAAGAACCTCTCCGCCGCGCTCGCCGAGTTCCCCGAGGTGTTCAGCAAGGTCTTCGTCAGCCTGATCCGCTCGGGCGAGCAGACGGGAAAGCTCGCCACCGTGCTGAAGAGCCTGACCGAGACGCTGAAGTGGGAGGACGAGCTGTCGGCGCAGACCAAGAAGCTGATGGTCTACCCGGCGTTCGTCGGCAGCATCGTGCTGCTCGTCACCTTCTTCCTCATGATCTACCTCGTGCCGCAGATGACCGGCTTCATCCGCAACATGGGGCAGGACATCCCGCTGCAGACGCGCATCCTGATCGTCGTCTCCAGCTTCTTCGTCAACTACTGGTGGGCGGTGCTGCTCTCGCCGTTCGTCGCCTGGGGCGCGCTGAAGTTCGCCATCTACCGCAACCCGGCGGTCGCTTTCGCCCTCGACTACTACAAGCTGAAGGTGCCGCTGCTCGGGCCGATCCTGCGCAAGATCATCCTGTCGCGCTTCGTCTCGAGCTTCGCCATGATGTACTCGTCGGGGATCACGGTGCTCGACGCCATCCGCAGCTGCGAGGAGATCGTCGGCAACAAGCCGATCGAGCAGGCGCTGAAGACCGCCGGCCAGCAGATCGCCGAGGGCAAGAACCTGACCGCGGCGTTCCAGGACCTGGGCGTCTTCCCGCCGCTCGTCATCCGCATGCTGCGCATCGGCGAGGGCACCGGCGCGCTCGACACCTCGCTGCTCAACGTCGCCTACTTCTACAACCGCGAGGTGCGCGAGGCGATCGGCAAGGTGCAGGCGATGATCGAACCGGCGATGACCATCGTCCTCGGCGCGCTGCTCGGCTGGGTGATGCTTTCGGTGCTCGGGCCGGTGTACGACTCGATCTCGAAGATGAAATTCTGATGGCCGCCCGCCGAATCCTCTACGTCACCGCCGAGGACCATTACCTCTACCGCGCGGCCGGTAACGGCCTCGAGCTGGAAGGCACGTTCTCCGGCGACGATCTCGGCATCACCGCCTTCCGCGAGCACCTGCTCGCGCGTCCCGGCGGCCTGTTCTCGGTGGTCGCCGACCTGGCGGGCGAGGATTTCCACGAGGAGCAGGTGCCGTTCCTGCGCGGCGGCGACCGCGAGGCGATCGTGCAGCGCCGCCTCGCGCAGCGCTACCGCGACACGCGCCTCGCGACCGCGCTTTCGCTCGGCGAGGCGCCCAACGCCGAGCGGCGCAATGAACGCCTGCTGCTCGCCTCGTTCACCAACACGCAGCAGCTCGCGCCGTGGCTCGACGCGCTGGAGGAGGCGGACGCGCGCCTTGCCGGGGTCTACTCGGTGCCCCTGCTCGCACCGGCGCTCGCCGCCCGGCTGGGGGCAAAGACCGGCCGCGCCCTGGTGGTGACCGCGACTCGCGCCGGCCTGCGCCAGTGTTACATCGACAACGGCAAGCTGCGCTTCGCGCGCCTGGAGCGCACCATCGACATGGTGCCGCAGGCGCTGGCGATGTTCGTGCGCTCGGAAACGCACCGCCTCGCCCAGTATCTGGTGACCCTGCGCGCCCTGCCGCGCGAAGGCGCGCCGGTGCAGGTGCTGGTGGTCGCGCCACCGGGGCAGAAGGAGGCGTTCGAGCAGGTGCTCTCCTCCGACGCGCGGCTCGTCTTCCACACCATCGACTACGCGCAGACGCTGCAGGCGGTCAAGCTGCGCAAGGTCCCGGAAGCGACGCGCGCCGAGGCGCTATTCCTGCACCTCGCCGCGGTGCAGCCGCCGCGCGAGCAGTTCGCCAGCCGCCAGGACCGGCGCCGCTACCTCGTCTGGCAGCTGCAGCGCGGCATCCTCGCCGCCGGTGTCGCCGGCTTCGTCGCCTGCGCGCTCTACGGCGGCGGCAAGTGGCTGGAGGTGCTCGACCTCGGCGAGCGCGCGGCGGCGCAGCAGCGCGAGGCGCGCACCGCCGCCCAGCAGTACGAGCGCATCACCGCCGCCTTCCCGGTGACGCAGACTTCGAGCGAGAACCTGAAGGTGGCGGTGGTGGAGTTCACGCGCCTCGCCGAGCGCAGCGCCTCGCCGGACCGGTCGCTGCAACACCTGTCGCAGGTGATCGAACGCTTTCCGCAAATGGAGATCGACACGATCAACTGGAGCGTCGGCCGCGCCGCCGAACGCATGACGCAACGCGCCGGCGCCCCGGCCGCCGCGCCGGCGAAAGCCGAGGCGGGAGACCAGGCGGTCGTCGTCGAGGTCGCCGGCCGCGTGAACGCAACGCAGCGCACCGACTACCGCGGAATCACCGCGCAGGTGGAAGCCTTCGCTTCCGCGCTGGCGACCGCAGGCTACCAGCTGATCGACCGCAAGCTGCCGTTCGACATCACCTCGGAGGGCACGCTGACCGGCGACATCGGCGCTACCGATACGGGCGAGGCGCCGCGCTTCACCATCGTTTTTGCGAAGGCGCTGCCGTGACCCTGAGCCGCGAAGAGCTGAAGCGACTGGCGCTGCCGCTCCTGATCGCGCTCGCCCTGATCGCCACCGGCGCCGGCATCATTCTTAGCGCCGGTGAAGGCCTCCGCATCGCGCAGGCGCGGCTCGGAGTAGCGCAAAGCGAGCGCAGGCAGAACGCCGAGCGCCTGGCGCGCATCGCCGAAGAGGAGCGCGAGGTCAGCCAGAAGATCGACGTCTACAAGCGGCTGAAGTCGTTCAACATCCTCGGCGAGGAGCGGCGTCTGGAATGGGCCGATGCGATCAACCGCATCCGCCTGCAGCGCGAGCTGCTGGACGTGCGCTACCGCGTCGAGCGGCAGAAGCTCATCGCCTCGGTGCCCGGCAAGCCCGCGAGCGTCGATTTCTTCGCCAGCACGATGCGCGTCGACCTGCAGCTCCTGCACGAGGAGGACCTGCTGCGCTTCCTCGGCGACCTGCGGGCTTCCGGCAACGCCTACTACTCGGTGAAGAAGTGCGTCCTGACGCGCACCGGCCAGGCGGTCGGCGGCACCACCATGACGCCGCGCCTCTCGGCACAGTGCGACATCGACCTGATCACCATCATGGACCGGGCGGCGAAAGGATGACGAGGCTTCTCCTTCTGCTCGCGCTCACCCTGCCGCTCGCGCCCGCGCGGGCTCAGGAGCTCGGACGCCTGTTCTTCACGCCGGACCAGCGCGCGGCGCTCGACGCGAGGCGCAAGGCGCGCGTGCCCGACAAGCCGGCGGCCACCACGGTCGTCTCGCCGACCACGCGCCTCGACGGCTACGTCAAGCGCTCCACCGGGCCGTCGACGGTCTGGGTCAATGGCGAAGGGCTGCTCGAGACCTCGCCGGATGCGCCGCGCATTGGCGCCACCAGCAGCGACGACGGCCGCGTCTCGGTGCCCGTCGGCGAGGGCGGCGCGCGCGTCGGCATGAGGCCCGGCGAGACCCTCGACCGCGGCAGCGGCGAAGTGCGCGACGTGATCGGCGAAGGCGAGATCCGCGTCCAGCCCGGCAAGCCCGCGCCATGACCGCATCCCCGGCGCGCAGGCAGCACGGCGCTGCGCTGCTCATGATGTTGCTGATCCTGACCTTGGGGGGCGCCTGGTACCTCACCACCCGCCTCAACGAACTCAATTTCACCGCGAATGACCGCAATCTCAACGCGACCGCCTTGTCGCGGGCGAAGCAGACACTCCTCGGCTACATCGCGCACGAAGCTGCCCTCACCGGCGAGAACGATCCTGGTGCATTTCCATGCCCGGAGGCGTTGGGCAACATCGGCACGGCGAACGAAGGCGTCGCCGCGGGCAACTGCACGCTACCGGCCGTCGGGCGATTGCCGTGGAAAACGCTCGGCATCGACCGGCCGCTGGACGCGAGCGGCGAGCCGCTCTGGTATGTCGTCGCCAACGGCTGGGCGAAGCCGAGTGCGGTAGCCAACACGGTGATCAATTCCAACTGCACCGATTCGGTTTCCGCGATGACCTGCTGGAGCGGCCAGCTGACCGTCGACGTGCAGGCCAAGGCCGCGGCAGCACTGATCATCGCGCCGGGGCCGGCGATGAACGTGCAGGCGAGCGCCGGCTGCACGGCGCGCAATCAGGCGCGAGCCGCGCCTTCGCCCGCCATGAACTATCTCGACTACATCGAGTGCAGCGACACGGCGACCGCGACGTTCGTGACCACCGCGCCGAGCACCTCGTTCAACGACCAAGTCCTGAAGATCACCGCCGCCGAAGCCTTGCCCCTGATCGAGGCCGCGGTGATCAATCGCGTGCAACGCGAGATCGGCCCGCAGATGAAAGCCGCTTACAACGGCGGGCTGTGGCCGGCAAACCCGGTCCTGCCGTTCGCGGTTCCCTTTGGCAATCCGACGACCACCCCGGCCAACAAGTTCCAGGGAAGCGCGGGAACGCTCCAGGGACTCCTGCCGGCGAGCTATGCTTTCGCGAGCCCGGCAGGTGCCAGCGTTTGCACCTGCGACGCGCCCAACACGGTGCCGTGCGTTTGCAGCGTCAATAGCCTGGGACAGCGCTCGCTCGAACCGTGCGTCACGGCGACCGATCCGAGATGCGACCC
>JAXDQC010000129.1:0-7952 GCA_034668045.1 Betaproteobacteria bacterium
ACCTGCACGAGCCGATGGCGCACGAGCATGAGCATGTCCACGACGAGCATCACCGCCACGAGCACGCCTTCGCCTGGGACGGGCGTGAGCCGCATGCCCATCCGCACCAGCATGGCGCGCTTTCGCACAGCCATTCCCATCATCCCGACCTGCACCACCGGCACCGCCACTGAGCTAGACTTCGGCCCTTTCCAGCGAGGGATCCATGGCGGAAGAATTCAAAGTACTCGGCATCTGCGGCAGCCTGCGCAAGGCTTCGCTCAGCATGGCGGCGCTGCGCGCCTGCAAGGAGATGGCGCCGGCGGGGATGACGATCAGCATCGCGACCATCGGCGACATCCCGATGTACAACCAAGACGTGTTCGACGCCGGGCTGCCCGAATCGGCCAAGCGCCTGCACGCGGAAATCACCGCGGCCGACGGCGTTCTCATCGCCACCCCGGAGTACAACTTCTCGATGCCCCCGGTGCTGAAGAACGCCATCGACTGGGTGTCGAAAATGCCCAAGCAGCCGTTCGACAACAAACCGATCGCCGTTTTCTCGGCCTCGCAAGGCCCGCTCGGCGGCGCGCGAGTTCAGTACGACGTGCGCAAGATCCTGGTCCAGCTCTGGGGCCTGGTGCTGCCGCGGCCGGAAGTGTTCATCGGCGCCGCGCAGACCAAGTTCGACGCGCAGGGCAAGCTCACCGACGAGACGACACGCAAGTTCCTGAACGAGCTCCTCGCCGGCTTCAAGGTGTGGATCGAGCGGATGCGCGCGGCAAAGCCAAAGTAAGGCCGAGCGCCGCCACCGTCAGCGCCAGCACGATAACGAACGCGGCGTTGTAGCTGCCGGTGGCGTCGAAGATCAGCGCGCCGCCATAGGCGCCGATGCCGCCGAAGATCTGGTGCACCATGGTGATCAGGCCCGTCAGCGCGCCCAGGTGCCGTGTGCCGAAAGCTTCGCGTACGAACAGCACGGTCAGCGGCGCGGTGACAAGGAACGTCGCACCGAAGACGAGGGCGAAGATCGCCACCGATAGCGGTGACTGGTCGACGAGGATCAGCACGAACACGACGATCCGCGCCGCGAAGGCGATCAGCGTTGCCCGCATCGGCCCGGTGCGATCGCTCAGCCAGCCGCCGGCCAGCACGCCGATGAGCGCGGTCAGCCCCATCAGGGCGAGCAGATTGCCGGCCATCAAAGCGGTTGCGCCGCGGTCCTGGGCGAAGGCGGCGACGTGCGTGCCGACGAAGAAATCATCGAGGCCGCAGATCGCATAGATCACGAGCAGCAGCCAGAAGCGCGGCGTGCGCGCCGCCTGGCGCAGATTGGCGCCCTCGGGCGGCGCAGCGGACGGGTGTACCTGGGTGCCCCCCGGCAGCGTGAGCAGGATCACCGGGATGAGCACCACGTGCGCGACCGCCAGCCAGACGAACACCGAGCGCCAGCCGATCTGCGCCAGCACCGCGGCAAGGATCGCAATCATCACCAGCTGGCCGAAGCTCCCACCGGAGATCACCAGCGCGTTCGCGAGCCCCGTCCTTCCGGGCACGGCGCGCGTGACCATCACGCCGACGGTCGTGAGCGAGGCGGCGCCGTTGCCGATGGCGAAGATCACTCCATAAAGGAGCATCGCCTGCCAGGGCGCGGAGACGAGGCACATGAGGCCGATGCCGATGCCGCCGATCACGGTGCCGGCGCCGAGGATGGCCCGGCCGCCGAGCCGGTCCGCGAGACGGCCCGCAATGAAGGTCGCGAAGGCCGAGACCACCATGTAGAGGCCGACGGCGAGCCCGAGGTCGGAACGCAGCCAGCCCAGCTCGTCGACCATCGGCTTCAGCGTCAGGCCGATGGAGAAGCGGGCGCCGCCGCTGACGAAGAGGACGAGAAAGCCGCCGGCGAGGACGAGCACGACCGGCATCAGGCCTTCTGCTTCGTCGCCAGGGAAAAATACAGGTCGCGGAGGTCCGGGCGCCGCGCGAGGCTGGCGGTGGCTTCTTCCAGGACCACCCTGCCCTTGATGAGCACATAGGCGCGCTGCGCGAATTCGAGCGCGATGTCGAGCTTCTGCTCGACCATCAGCAGCGTCAGGCCGGCGCCCCGCAATTTCTCGAGAGCCGCCCTGATTTCAGCGACCACCATCGGCGCGAGGCCGAGGAACGGCTCGTCGAGGAGCAGCAGGCGCGGCCGGCTCATCAGCGCCCGGCCGATCGCCAGCATCTGCTGCTCGCCGCCGGACAGCGTGCCGGCCGGCTGCCGCCTGCGCTCGGCGAGCCGGGGGAAGAGGCCGTGGACAAAATCGAATCGTTCCTCGATATCTCCCTTCAGACGGACGGCGCCGAGGCGCAGATTGTCCTCGACGCTGAAAGGCGGAAAGACGAGACGGCCCTCGGGCACGAGGGCGACGCCGTGGGCGACGATGGCGTGGCTCGCTTCCCGCACGAGGTTCCTTTCTTCGAAGGAGATTTCTCCCGCCCGGTTTCGAATCGTCCCCGTGATCGCCGCCAGCAGCGTCGATTTGCCGGCGCCGTTCGGGCCGAGCAGCGCCACCGTCTCGCCCTTGTCTACACGCAGGCTCACGCCCTGCAGCACCGGCGCCGCGCCGTAGCCGGCGGTCAGGTCACGTACCGACAGCATGAAGGCCCAGGTAGGCGTCGGCGACCGCCGGATGATGCCGGATCTCTTCCGGCAGGCCGTCGGCGATCTTGGCGCCGAAGTTGAGCACCACGACGCGGTGCGCCAGGGGCAGCAGGAAGTGCATGTCGTGCTCGATCAGCAGCACGGCGATGCCGCGCGCGGCGATGCCGCGGATGATCTCCGCCAGGCGGTCGAGCTCCGCCGGAGCGAGCCCGGCCGCAGGCTCGTCGAACAGAATGAGGCGCGGCTCGCCGGCGAGCGCGCGCGCGATCTCCAGCAACCGCCCCTGACCGAAGGACAGCGTGCCGACGTCGGCCTGCGCGAGGCCGCTCAGGCCGACGAACTCGATCAGCTCCTCGGCGCGTCGGCGCCTTTCCGATTCCTCCTTCGAGGATTGTTTCGTGAAAAGCGCGCGGCTGAAGCGCGTGTGCGCCCCCACCATGACGTTGTCGATCACCGGCATGCCTTCGAACGGCCGGTTGTGCTGGAAGGTGCGCAGGATGCCGCGCGCGGCGATCCGGTGCGGCGGCAGCCCCAATATGGGTTCTTTATTGAAAAAAACTTCGCCAGAACTCGCCGGATAAGCCCCGGCAATGAGGTTAAAGGTGGTGCTTTTGCCGGCGCCGTTCGGGCCGATCATGCCGAGGATCTCGCCTTCGCGCACCTCGAAGTCGAGCTCGCTCACGGCGGTCAGGCCGCCGAAGCGCTTGCTGAGTTTCCTTACCTCGAGAATCGATCCCACAGGCCGATCAATCCTTTCGGTTGCAGGAGGATCGCCGCCAGCATCAGCACGCCGAACACCAGCACGTGGTGATGGCCGACCAGCGGCGAAAGCCAGAACGGCAGCAGGAACAGCAGCACCGCGCCGATGACGGCCCCCATGTGGCGGCCGCTGCCGCCGACGATCACCATGAAGAGCAGCAGGAACGCGTTCTCCAGGCCGAAGATCGGCGGGTTGACCGTGTTGTCGACGAACGCGTAGACCATGCCGGCCACGCCGGCCAGCGCGCTGGTGAGCGTAAAGGCGATGACCTTGGTGCGCGCGACGTTGATTCCCATGGCCGCCGCCGCCTCCGGGTTGTCGCGCACCGCCCGGCAAGCGCGGCCGAACCAGGAGCGGTCGAGCTTGCGAAGAAGCGCATACGTCGCCAGCAAGAGACCGACGATGACCGCCGTGTACCAGGGTCCACGCATCTGCACGCCGAAAATCGCCGGCAGCCGGTAGTTGGCGATGCCGCCGGTGCCGCCGGTGACCGTGCCGCCTTCGTTGAGGACGACGAGGAAGAGCTGCGCCAGTGCCAGCGTCGCGAGGGCGAGGTAGAAGCCTTCCAGGCGCGTCGAGGGGATCGCGACGGCGAGCGCAACGACGATGCACACCACCACGCCGAGGACGATGGCGAGCGGCAGCGGCACGTTGAGCTGAAAAAGCAGGATGACGACCGAATAGGCGCCGATGCCGTAGAAAGCAAAGTGCGAGAACGACACCTGGCCGCAGATGCCGAACAGGAAGTTGTAGCCGAGGGCGAGCGTGATCCAGAGCAGCATCTTCCGGTACACGTCGTTGTGGTAGTCGCCGAGCAGGAACGCCGCGCCGGCGAGTACCAGGAACGCTCCCGCCCAGGTTGTCAGGCCCTTGCCCGTAGCAGCCCCGTCGGTCGGAAGACCAGGAAAACCATCAGGAAGAGGAGCGGAACGCCCTGCGCGAACCCGCCGGGAATCGGCGCGTAGCGCACGGTGAACTGCTCGGCGAAGGCGAGCAGCAAGCCGCCGAGCAGTGCGCCTTCGACGCGCCCGACGCCGCCGATGACGAGGGCGGTGAAGCCCTGGATCGCGAGCGGCACGCCCATCAGGTAGTGCGCCGAGACGTTCGGCGAGACGAGCAGGCCGCCCATGCCCGCCACCGCCGCCCCGCCGGCGAACGAGAATGCCGTCACGCGCGAGAGATTGATGCCCATCAGCGCCGCCGCCCGGCGGTTCAGCGCCACGGCTTCAAAGCTCTTGCCCCAGAGCGTCTTCTCGAAGAAGAACCAGAAGCCGGCAAACACCGCCAGCGTGACGGCGATGATGAAGAAGCTCTGGTACGAGCCGCCGACCGGGCCGAATTCCAGCCGGCCGATGCCGAAGGGGAACGGCACCGGCAGCGGGTCGGGCGGGAAGCTGACCGAGATGATCTCGCGCGTGATCACCAGCACGCCGAGCAGCGCGAGGATGGGCGCGAGCAGCGTCGAGCCCTTCTCCACCAGCGGCCGCACCGCGACGCGCTCGCTGACCCAGCCAACCGCGAGCATGAAAGCGATGACGACGGCCATGCCGATGAAGTACGGCCACTCGTAGCGGTAGAGCAGGAGGTGGCCGCCGAAGGCCGCCACCATCGCCCATTCGCCCACCGCGAAGTTGATGATCCCGGTCGGGCGGATCATCAGCAGGTAGGCGAGCGCGATCAGCCCATAGATGCAGCCCGACGCCGTCGCGCTGACGGCGAGCTCGAGGAAATCCTGAATCTCCCCTCCTCTAGTCCAGCAGTTTTTGTTTGCCCATCCATCCTACACAAAGGTCCACCGCCTGCTTCAGCAGCTCGGGCTGGCCCTGGTAGTAATGCGTCGCGCCCTTGATCAGGCGGAAGGTCTTGTCGGTGCTCGCCGCGTTGTCGTGGATGATGCGGGCGTGCGGTTGCGGCACCGCGTCGTCGGCGGAGTTCTCGATCGCGAGGAAAGGCACGCTGATGTCACGCGCGCAGCGAGCGCCGTCTGCCCGGGAATCGTCGATCGACCACTGCGAGAGCCACGCCCGCAAGGTTGAGAAACGGGCGAGGCCGATCGGCCCGTTGTTGGCGACCGCCGGGTCTCCCATATAACACCAGCGCGGCTTGCGGTCGTTGGGGTCCACCGCCGGATCGGTGAAGCGCAGGTCGGCCATGGTGCGGTGGGTGATGAAGCCGCGCTCCATCTCGCCGCTGCCCTTCAGCCGCGCCAGCATCTCCTTCACCCAGGCGGTCTTGCGCCGCATGCGCGCGAGCTGGGCCGCGCGATACCGGGCGATGAACTCCTTCGTGTACGGCGGCTGGTTCGGGCACTTGGGGTTGTAGATATCGAGCTCGAGGTCGCGCCGGTCGGGATCGTCCTCGTCGATGACCGACGGATCGATGGTCTCGACCAGCATGTGCGGCCGCGACAGATGCGCCGCCTGGAAGATCATCGCGTCGGCGGCGATCAGCTTCGCGCCCTTGAGATCGACCGCGTCGCCCGCGGGCGTGTGCGTGATGCCCGGCTTCTCGGCCTGCGACTGGTAGAAGATCGACAGCGATCCGCCTCCCGACCAGCCGCAGAGCAGGATTTTGTCGTAGCCCCAGACTTCCTTGGCGTGACGGATGTAGGCGCCGAGGTCGAGCGCCACCTTCTCCATGATGAGCGGCGTGTCGTTCTTGGCGAAGCGCGAGCCGGCGCACAGCACGTGCACGCCGGCCTGCGCCAGCGCGCGCGGCACCGGCAGCAGCTGCAGCGTCGAGGCCGGATGCATGAACACCGCGAGCAGCTTCGAGGGCCGCCCTTTCGGCATGAAGCGCACGCCTTCGCAGTTCACCATCCCCTGCGAGCCGGAGAAGCCGTACACCTCTCTGAACTGCGCCGTCTCCGGATACTGGACGTGCACCCACTCGGTGGCGAGCTCCTGGGTCACGCTTTGGCGCGCTTCTCCCGGGTCCAGCGGTCGAGCTCCGAGCGGGCGCTGTCGCGGTATTGCTTCATCTTTTCGTCACCGGCGGTGACGGTGGTGAGCTCGAGGCGCGCGCCGTTGGGATCGAAGAAGTAGATCGACTTCACCCAGCCGTCGTGGTCGAGCGGCCCGACCACGTCCACGCCGGCCTCCTGCAGGCGCTTGTGCGCACGCTCGAGATGCGCGAGCGACTCGACCTGGAGCGCCATGTGGTTGCACCAGCGCGGGGTATTGGGCGAGGGCTCGGAAGCGATGTCGTCGCCCAGGTCGAAGAAGGCCAGCGATGACCCGTCGGTCATCTCGAAGAAGATATGCGCGAACTTGTCGACGCTCTCGCCGCTCGTGCCGGTGTACTCGTCCTGGCGGATGAAGTGCGTCAGCGGCAGGCCGAGCAGGTCCTCGTAGAAGTGGCGCGTCTCCTCGGCGTCCCGGCAGCGGTAGGCCCAGTGGTGCAGGCCCTTGATGGGAACGAAGCGTTCCATGGCAGTGCTCCTACTTCGTGCCGACGTGAAGGACCCGCCCCTGCCGGTCGCCCTCGTACATGCGCACGACCATGCCCTGGGGATCGAAGCCGATGCGCTTGCCGTCGTCGAATCCGTAGGAGGACTCCATGCTTCCCAGCACGCCCCGGTAGCCCCTGGTGCCCTGCATCGCCTGGCGCACCTTCTCCTTGTCGGTGCTGCCGGCGCGGCGGATGGCGTCCGCCGCCATCATCACGCCGTCGTAGCCGTAGCCCATCAGGTTATGAGGCTCCGCGCCCATCTCCTTCGCGTAGCCGGCGATGAACTGCTTCACCTGCGGCTTGGCCGGATCCCAGACGTCGACGAAGATGAGCCCGTCGAGCAGGCCCTTCGCCACGGTCATGTACACCGGCACGGCCAGGTTGTAGTTGCCGATCAGCGGCGTCTTCATGCCGAGGCTGCGGTAGTAGCGCAGCACCAGCAGGTTCTCCGGCGTGAGCAGGGTGGCGAGGAAGATGGCTTCGGGGTTGGCGGCGCGCACCTTCTGCATCTGCGCGTCGGCCGACTGGGCGCCGCTGGGAAGGACCTCGTCCGCCACCAGCTGGATGCCGTTCTTGTCGAACTCGGCCTTGAACGCCTTGCCGGTCGCCTGGCTGATCGCCGAATTGTCGGAGACGAGCGCGACGCGCTTGTAGTTTTTCTGCCGGGCATACGAGAGCAGCGTCGCGATCTGCGTCGAGGCGAGCGGTCCGGTCTGCCAGAAGTTCGGGTTGTTGATCTGCGTGGTCAGCGTGTCCACGGTCAGCGAAGGCGCGAGGTGCGGCGTTTTCGTCTCCACCGTGACCGTCTGCGCCTGCAGGGCGGCCACGGTGTGCGTCAGGGACAGGATGAACGCGACGCCGGCCCCTTCGAGCTTGCGCGCGGCCAGCGCCGACATCTCCGGCTTCGACTGGTCGTCCTCGATCACGAGCTCGACCTTGCGGCCAAGGATGCCTCCCTTGGCGTTCAGCTCCCGCGCCGCGTACTGCGTGCCCTGCGTGATGGGCTCCGACCAGGCCTTGGCGAAACCGACGCGATCGACGATCAGGCCGATCCTGATGCTGTCCTGCGCAACGGCGGGCGCGGCGGCGACCAGAAGCGCGGCAAGAAGCATCTTGACC
>JAXDQC010000130.1:0-14681 GCA_034668045.1 Betaproteobacteria bacterium
TCAGCCTCGGCTCGATCCTGCTCCTCGCCGCGCTCGGCCTCGCCATCACCTACGGCCTCATGGGCGTCATCAACATGGCGCACGGCGAGCTGATCATGATCGGCGCCTACACGACCTACGCCGTCCAGAATCTCTTCCGAAAATCCGCTTTCTTCGACTGGTACCTCCTCGCCGCGGTACCGGCTTCCTTCCTGGTCTGCGCCGCCGTGGGCATGCTGCTCGAGCGCAGCGTCATCCGCTGGCTCTACGGCCGGCCGCTCGAGACGCTGCTCGCCACCTGGGGCATCAGCCTGGTGCTGATCCAGGCGGTGCGGACGCTGTTCGGCGCGCAGAACGTGCAGGTGGAGAACCCGGCGTTCATGTCGGGCGGCCTGCAGATCCTCTCCAACGTCGTGCTGCCCTGGAGCCGCATCACGATCATCGCCTTCGCGGTGTTTGTCCTCTTCCTCGTTTACTTCCTCTTGAACAAGACAAGATTGGGATTGTTCGTCCGCGGCGTGACGCAGAACCGCGAGATGGCCGCCTGCGTTGGCGTCAACACCGGCCGCGTCGACATGTGGGCGTTCGGTCTCGGCTCGGGAATCGCCGGCCTCGCCGGCTGCGCGCTCTCGCAGATCGGCAACGTCGGCCCCGATCTCGGCCAGGGCTACATCGTCGACTCGTTCATGGTGGTGGTGTTCGGCGGCGTCGGCCAGTTGGCCGGCACTGTCTATGCCGCCCTGGTGCTCGGCTTCGCCAACAAGCTGCTCGAATCCTGGTCGGGCGCGGTGCTGGCGAAGATCGCCGTGCTGGTGTTCATCATCATCTTCATCCAGCGCCGGCCGCAGGGCATGTTCGCGCTGCGCGGCAGGGCGGTCGAGACATGAAAAAAGAATGGATCGCACTCGGCCTGGCGGCGTTGCTGATCGTGGTCTTGCCGTTCTTCCTGTCGTCCTACTGGGTGACGCTGCTCGGCAAGATCATGTGCTACGCCATGGTCGCAGTCGCCATGGACCTCGCCTGGGGTTATGCCGGCATCCTTTCGCTCGGGCACGGTCTCTTCTTCGCGCTGGGCGGCTATGCCATGGGCATGTACCTGATGCGCCAGATCGGGCGCCAGGGGCAATATCAGGCCGACCTTCCCGACTTCATGGTGTTCCTCGACTGGAAGGAGCTGCCCTGGACGTGGTGGAACTCGGACCAGTTCTGGTGGTGCGCGTTGCTGGTGGTGCTGGTGCCCGGCGTGATCGCCTTCGTCTTCGGCTACTTCGCTTTCCGCTCGCGGGTGAAAGGCGTGTATTTCTCGATCATCACCCAGGCGCTGACATTCGCGGCGATGCTGCTGTTTTTCCGCAACGCCACCGGCTTCGGCGGCAACAACGGCTTCACCGACTTCAAGACCATCCTCGGGTTGCCGATCACGACGCCGGGAACGCGCGCCGCGCTTTTCATCGTCACCGGATTCGCGCTCCTGGGAACATTGCTGCTTTCGCGCGGCATCGTGCTCTCGAAGCTTGGGCGCGTGCTGACCGCGATCCGCGACGCCGAGACGCGCGTCGCCTTCTGCGGTTACAACACGGTGCACTACAAGGTCGCGATCTTCACCCTCTCGGCCGTGCTATGCGGCATCGCCGGCGCGCTCTACGTGCCGCAGGTCGGCATCATCAACCCGAGCGAGATGTCGCCCGCCAACTCGATCGAGATCGCCATCTGGGTCGCGGTCGGCGGCCGCGGCACGCTCGTCGGCGCGGCGTTCGGCGCCGGACTCGTGAATGGCGCGAAGAGCTTCTTCACCCAGTATTTCCCCGAGTACTGGCTGTTTTTCCTCGGCCTGATTTTCATCCTGGTGACGCTGTTCCTGCCGCGCGGCATTCTGGGAGAACTGCGCGGCCTGCTCGAGCGGTGGAAGAAAGCGGCGTGAGCGCGACGGCGCATTCCGGGACGCTGCCGGGAATCTCCGGCTCAGGCGGCAGCCACATCGCCTCCGGCAGCCTCGACCTTACGCACGGCGTCGTCCTCTACCTCGAAGGCATCAGCGTCAGCTTCGACGGCTTCAAGGCGTTGAACGACCTTTCGCTCTCCATCGATGCGGGCGAGCTGCGCTGCGTCATCGGCCCCAACGGCGCGGGCAAGACGACGATGATGGACGTCATCACCGGCAAGACGCGTCCCGACGCGGGGCAAGCGTACTTCGGCCAGACCATCGACCTGACGAAGCTCTCGGAGGCCGAGATCGCCCACGCCGGCATCGGTCGCAAGTTCCAGAAGCCCACCATCTTCGAGCACCACAGCGTGTTCGAGAACCTCGAGCTGGCGATGAAGGCGGACAAGCGGGTGCGCAAGTCGCTGTTCTCGAAGCTGCGGCCGGTGCAGAAGGAATCGATCGAGAAGACCCTGGAGCTCATCCGCCTGCAGGACAGCGCGCCGCGCATCGCCGGCCTGCTTTCGCACGGCCAGAAGCAGTGGCTGGAGATCGGCATGCTGCTGATGCAGGAGCCGCGCCTGCTGCTTCTCGACGAACCGGTCGCCGGCATGAGCGACGAGGAGACCGAGCGCACCGCGGAGCTCTTCCTCTCGCTCGCCGGCAACCGTTCGCTCGTCGTGGTCGAGCACGACATGGCGTTCATCGCCAGGATCGCGCGCAAGGTGACCGTGCTCCATGAGGGAAGCGTGATCGCCGAGGGGCCGATGGAACAGGTGCAGAACGACCCGCGGGTGATCGAGGTCTACCTTGGTCGTTAAGAACCTCAATCAGTACTACGGCGGCAGCCACATCCTGAGAAACGTGAGCTTCGAGGTTCCGCCGGGAAAGGTGACGGCGCTCCTCGGCCGCAACGGCGTGGGCAAGACCACGCTCCTCAAGACATTGATGGGTTTGCTGCAGCCCAGGTCTGGCGACATCAGCCTGAATGGCGTTTCCCTGGTGAAAAGCAAACCCCACGAGCGCGCTCGCGCCGGCATCGGCTACGTGCCCCAGGGACGCGAGGTCTTTCCCCGCCTCACGGTGGAAGAGAACCTGGTGATGGGACTCGCCACCCGTCCGCCGCGCAGCGCGATCCCCGAGCGGATCTACGAGCTCTTCCCCGTCCTGAAGACCATGCTGCGCCGGCGCGGCGGCGACCTCTCCGGCGGCCAGCAGCAGCAGCTCGCCATCGGCCGCGCGCTGGCGATGCAGCCGCGCCTGCTGATCCTCGACGAGCCGACCGAGGGCATCCAGCCGTCGATCATCAAGGAGATCGAGCGCGCCATCCGCACGCTCGCCGCCTCGGGAGAGATGGCGATCCTGCTGGTCGAGCAGTACTACGATTTCGCCCGCTCGCTCGCCGACCAGTACCTGGTGATGGAACGCGGCGAGATCGTAAAAAGCGGAGCGGGTGTCGACATGGAGCGCGACGCCGTCAAGCGCTTGCTGGCGGTATGATCGCCGCATGCAGCTCGCTGACCCGCTTGCGCAGGCATGGAAGGCAGAGTTGCGGCTCGGATTCACGGCCGAGGGTGGGAAGACGGTCTTGCGCGAGCGGCGCTCCGAAGGTCCGCTGGTCGTGCAGAAGCCGCTTTATCCGCAGGGCGAATCCGTCTGCCACGCCATCGTCGTGCATCCCCCCGGCGGCATCGCCGGCGGCGACCAGCTCTCGCTGCGCGCGCGATGCGATGACGCGGCGCACGCGCTGCTCACCACGCCCGGGGCAGGCAAGTGGTACCGCTCGGCAGGAGCCTGGGCCGGGCAGACGCTGGAATTCGACGTCGCCGGCACGCTCGAGTGGCTGCCGCGCGAGACCATCGTCTTCGACGGCGCGCTCGCATCGCTCAGGACCGACATTTCCCTCGCCGAGCGCGCGCAATTCATCGGTTGGGAAGTCGTCTGCCTCGGCCGCGGCAACGGCTTCAAGCGCGGGCGCCTGAGCATGGAGACGCGCGTACGGCAGGGCAGCCGGCTTCTCTACGTCGAGAAAGGCGAGATCGACGGTGGCGGCCGCCTGCTCGATTCGCCGGTCGGCCTCGGCGGACGCAGCGTGTTCGGCACGCTGATCGCCACCAGCGAGGCGAAAATTTCTTCCGTGGAGAAGATCGCCATCACGCATCTTCCCGGGTTGCTCATCGCACGCTACCTCGGCGATTCCAGCGAAGAGGCGCTGCACGCTTTTGCCGGTCTCTGGAAGAAGTTGCGGCCGGGAGCAGTCGAACCCCGCATCTGGAGCACCTGATGGAGCTGACGCCGCGCGAGAAGGACAAGCTCCTCGTCTTCACCGCCGCGCTGCTGGCCGAGAGGAGAAAAGCCAGGGGCTTGAAGCTGAACTATCCCGAGGCGGTCGCCTTCATCAGCGCCGCGCTCATGGAGGGCGCGCGCGAGGGGCGGAGCGTGCAGGAGCTCATGAGCTGGGGCGCGACGCTGCTCGCCCGCAGCGAGGTCATGGAAGGCGTGCCGGAGATGATTCCCGAGATCCAGATCGAAGCCACCTTTCCCGACGGCACGAAGCTCGTCACCGTGCACCATCCCATCCCGTGATTCCCGGCGAGATCAAGGTCGCTGCCGGTGAAATCCTGCTCAACGCGAAGCGCAAGACGCTGAGCCTGCAGGTGACCAATTCCGGCGACCGGCCGGTCCAGGTCGGCTCGCACTACCACTTCTTCGAGACCAACGAAGCACTGAAATTCGAGCGCAAGAAGGCGTACGGCTGCCGCCTCAACATCGCCGCCGGCACCGCGGTGCGCTTCGAGCCCGGTCAGACGAGAACCGTCGAGCTCGTCGCGGTCTCGGGTTCGAGAATCATCTATGGGTTCAACGGCAAGGTCATGGGCAAACTGAAATGAAAATCGGCCGCCAAGCCTACGCGGAGATGTTCGGCCCGACGGTGGGCGACCGCGTGCGGCTCGCCGACACCGAGCTCTGGATCGAGGTCGAGAAGGATTTCACCGTCTACGGCGAGGAAGTGAAGTTCGGCGGCGGCAAAGTGATCCGCGATGGCATGGGCCAGAGCCAGCGCGCCGCCAAGGACGTCGCCGACACGGTGATCACCAATGCGCTGATCGTCGACCACTGGGGCATCGTCAAGGCCGACATCGGCCTCAAGGCGGGGCGCATCTGGAAGATCGGCAAGGCGGGGAACCCCGACATCCAGCCTGCGGTGACGATCCCGATCGGCGCCGGCACCGAGATCATCGCCGGCGAGGGAATGATCGCCACCGCCGGCGGCATCGACAGCCACATCCATTTCATCTGCCCGCAGCAGATCGACGAAGCCCTGATGTCGGGCGTGACCACCATGCTGGGCGGGGGTACCGGGCCCGCCACCGGCACGCTGGCGACGACCTGCACGCCGGGCCCCTGGCACCTGCACGAGATGCTCGTCGCGGCGGAGGCGTTTCCGATGAACCTCGGCTTCCTCGGCAAGGGCAATGCTTCTTTACCTCTGCCGTTGATTGAACAAGTCAAGGCGGGAGCGATCGGCCTCAAGCTGCACGAGGATTGGGGCACGACGCCGGCGGCGATCGACAACTGCCTTGCGGTCGCGGAGAAATTCGACGTGCAGGTGGCGATCCACACCGACACGCTGAACGAATCGGGCTTCGTCGAAGCGTCGGTCGCGGCGTTCAAGGGACGCACGATCCACACCTTCCATACCGAGGGTGCTGGCGGCGGCCATGCGCCCGACATCATCAAGGTGTGCGGCGAGCCGAATGTCCTGCCGTCGTCGACCAACCCGACGCGCCCGTACACGGTGAACACGATCGCCGAGCACCTCGACATGCTGATGGTCTGCCATCACCTCGACCCGGCGATCGCCGAGGACGTGGCCTTCGCCGAATCGCGCATCCGCCGCGAGACGATCGCCGCCGAGGACATCCTGCACGACCTAGGTGCCTTCTCGATGATGTCGTCGGATTCGCAGGCGATGGGGCGTGTCGGCGAGGTGATCATCCGCACGTGGCAGACCGCCCACAAGATGAAAACCCAGAGAGGAGTCCTGGGGAAAGGCCTTTCCGACAATTTCCGCGCCAAGCGCTACGTGGCGAAATACACGATCAATCCGGCGATCGCGCACGGCATCGCCCACGAGGTCGGTTCGCTCGAGGCAGGCAAGCTCGCCGACATCGTGCTGTGGAAGCCGGCGTTCTTCGGCGTCAAGCCCTCGCTCATCCTGAAGGGCGGCACGATAGCCGCCGCGGCGATGGGCGATCCGAACGCATCGATCCCGACGCCGCAGCCGGTGCACTACCGGCCGATGTTCGGTGCATACACGCGGAACAGCGCGGTGACTTTCGTCTCGAAAGCCTTTCTGAAGACGAAGCAGGCAGGGAAGCTGGCGCGTCCCCTGGTGGCGGTGCGCAACACGCGCAAGATCGGCAAGAAGGACATGGTGCACAACGATTACTTGCCGAAGATGGAGATCGATCCCGAGACCTACGAAGTGCGCGCTGACGGCGAGCTGCTGGCCTGCGAGCCGGCGAGGGCGCTGCCGATGACGCAGCGGTATTTCCTCTTCTGATGAAGCTGGTCATCCCCTTCGAGCAGCGGCAGAAGAGCCGCCTGCGCGCCCGGCTGGAGAACGGCGAGGAGGTCGCGCTGATCCTGCCGCGGGGCCGGGTACTGCGCGGCGGCGACCGGGTGACCGCGACCGACGGCCGCGAGATCGAGGTCGTGGCGGCGCCGGAGAAGCTCCTCCACATCGAGTCGAGCGATCTCGCGCGCATCGCCTATCACCTTGGCAATCGCCACGTCCCGTTGCAGGTCGGCAAAGACTTCCTGCGCATCGCCGAGGATCACGTCCTGGAAGACCTTGCGCGCAAGCTCGGCGCGCGGGTGACGCCTATCGAGGCGCCATTCGAGCCCGAGGCCGGCGCCTACGGTGGCGGCGCGCATCACCAGCACGATGAAATGGGGCACGGTGGCAAGATTCACGACCACCACCACAAATGAGTCTCGCTCGACTGCTGCAGCTTGCCAGCCCGACCTTGCCGGTAGGGGCTTACAGCTATTCGCAAGGGCTCGAAGCGGCGATCGACGCGGGTGCCGTCAAGGATTCACTGACTGCGCAGGGATGGATCGCCGACGCCCTCGAATTCTCCATGGCGCGCCTGGAGGCGCCGATCCTGCGCCGCCTCATCGACGAGCCGAGCCAGGAACTGAATGATTTCTTCCTCGCCAGCCGCGAGACCGCGGAGCTGCGCGCCGAAACGCTGCAGATGGGCCATTCGCTGGCGAAGCTGCTCGGCGAGGTCGGCATCGCCGTGCCGATCGAAGCGCCGGCGTTTCCGACCGCCTACGCGTTCGCGGTGCGGCACTGGCGGATCGCGCCGCGCGACGCGGTGGTTGCCTATCTCTGGTCGTGGCTCGAGAACCAGGTCATGGCGGCGCTGAAGGCGGTGCCGTTCGGCCAGACCGCCGGCCAGAAAATTCTCTTGTCGCTCGGCGAGCGGCTGGAAGCCATCGCCGATCGCCCGCTCGAAGAGGACCGCTGGTCGAACTTCGCGCCCGGCCTGGCGTTCCTCTCGGCGAAGCACGAGACGCAGTACTCGAGGCTGTTCCGGTCATGACGCTGCGGATCGGCATCGGCGGCCCGGTCGGCTCCGGCAAGACGGCGCTCACGCTCGCACTCTGCAAGGCACTGCGCGACAAGTATGAGCTCGCCGTCGTCACCAACGACATCTATACCGAGGAGGATGCCCAGTTCCTCGTGCGCAACGAGGCGCTCGCGCCCGAGCGCATCATCGGCGTCGAGACCGGCGGCTGTCCGCATACCGCCATCCGCGAGGACGCGTCGATCAACCTCGAGGCCGTTGGCCGGCTCATCGGACGTTTCCCCGGCCTGGACGTGGTGTTTGTCGAATCTGGCGGCGACAACCTCGCCGCGACCTTCAGCCCGGAGCTCTCGGACCTGACGCTCTACGTGATCGATGTAGCCGCCGGCGACAAGATCCCGCGCAAGGGCGGCCCGGGGATCACCCGTTCGGATCTCCTCATCATCAACAAGATCGATCTCGCGCCGATGGTCGGCGCTTCCCTCGAGGTCATGGACCGCGACGCCGCGCGCATGCGTCGCGAACGGCCATTCGTCTTTACCAATCTCAAGACCGGGCAGGGGCTGGACGGGGTGATAAGTTTCATTGAGCGAGAAGGGCTGCTTCGAACTTAAGATTGTCAGGAACGTGAACTAGTTCACGCCCCTAGGGGATAACCCTGACTGTGGCGCCAGGGGGCGGCGTCTCATAATCGGTTGATGAATCAGCCGAAAGAGGCCGGCCAGAAGCGGGTCCTGATCGTCGACGACTCCCGGTTCGTCCGCACGACGTTCAACCGCATCCTCAGCGCCGCTTTCGAAGTCCACGAAGAAGCCGACGGCGAGGCCGGCTGGCAGGCGCTGCAGACCGATACCTCCATCGGCATGCTGTTCACCGACCTCGACATGCCGAAGCTCGACGGCTACGGCCTGATTGCCCGGGTGCGCGCCTCCGGCGACGCACGCATCGCCAAGCTACCCGTCGTGGTCATCTCCGGCAACGAGAACGAGCGCGCCAAGACGCGCGCGCTCGAGTCCGGCGCCAACGACTTCATCAGTAAGACCGCAGACGCGCCCGAGATTCTGGCGCGCATCAACAACCTGATGCGCCTGCATACGGCGAAGCACGAGCTGCAGGCGACGAAAGAGACGCTCGAGCTGAGCAGCACGCACGACCCGCTCACCAACACGCTCACTCAGCATTACCTCGTTACCGAGGGCGCCAAGCGCTTCTCGTACGCGCGCCGCCACACGACTCAGCTTTCTGTCATGGCGCTGCGCATCGACAGCCACGCCGAGGTGACGCAGGCGGTCAACAAGGATGTCGCCGACCAGATTCTCGCCCGCGTGGCGAAGCTGGTTTCCGGCATGCTGCGCACCGAGGACTCGATCGGCCGCATGGCCGACGCGACCTTCGTTGTCGTTTCCGCAGGCACGGGCGCCCCCCAGGTCATTGCTTTCGCCCGTCGCCTGCGGGAGCAGCTCGACGCCGCCAAGGTGAGCTACGGCGGCAAGGTGCTCAAGATTCGCGCCAGCACCGGCGTCGCCTCGCTCGGCAGCGACAATGCCGGCGCGATCGACGAGCTGATGAAGGTGGCGATGCAGCGCCTCGACAGGGCGGCCGAGCCCGCAGCGGCGCCGGTCGTTGCAGAGCCCGAGAAGCGGCCGGCGCTACCCGCCGAGGTGGATGCGGCGCTGAAAGTGCTGGAGAGCCTCGACGCGGTGCGGCTGAACACGTTTGCCGATGAGATCGCCCGGCGCCTGGCGCCGCTGGTTCAGCTCGCCCTCAAGCTGCGTCAGTCCAGCAAGGACAAGATCGCCAAGCTCGTCGGCTGAGCGTCAGTCGGCGCGGATGTTCGCGTCCTTCACCACCTTGCCCCACTTCACGTAGTCGTTCTTGACGCGCTCGACGGTCGCGGAAGGAGACTGAATCTCCGCGTCGCAGCCGGTGGCGCTGATCTGGTCCATCACCGTCTTGTCGGCGCCGGCCTTCGCCAGCACCTGGGTCCACTTGGCGACGACCTCCTGCGGCAGGCCTGCAGGGCCGGCGATGCCGTACCAGGCAGTCGAGTCGAAGCCCTTCAGCCCGACCTCGTCCATCGTCGGCACGTCGGGGAATGCCGCCGAGCGCTGCGGCGAGGTGACTGCGATCGGGCGGACCCTGCCGCCCTTGGCCGCGCCGACCACTGGGCCGAGCGAGGAGAACAGCATCGGAATCTGTCCGCCGATGAGATCGGTCATTGCCGGTCCACCGCCCTTGTAAGGGACATGCAGCAGATTTGCGCCGGTGACGCTCTTGAAGTACTCGCCGGAGAGATGGTGCGGGCCGCCGACACCCGAAGTGCCGTAGCTCCACTTGTTCGGCTCGCGCTTGGAGGCGTCGATCACGTCGTGCACGCTGCGGAACGGCGTCGATGGATGCACGACCAGCATGCTGCCGCTGCCGCAGACGTGGCCGAGGTGCGTGAAGGACTGAATGCTGTCGTACCCCACCTTGCCGATGTGCGGCGCGACGGTGAGGGGGCCGCTGTCGAAGTAGTAGAGCAGGTAGCCGTCGGCAGGCGCTTTGGCGATCGCTTCCATCGCCACGCCGCCCGCGGCTCCGGGTCGATATTCGAAAACCACTGGCTGGCCGAGCAGCGGCTCCAGCGCCCGCGCCAGCGGCCTCGCGCCCGCTTCGGCGGAGCCGCCCGCGGTGTAGCCGAGCATCAGGCGAATGGGTTTGCTCGGATAGCTTTGCGCGACGGCCACGGAGATCGATGCGACAAATACTGCGGCGGTGGCGAACAGGCGCATGGGACTCTCCCTAAGAACTGGAACCTTCCAGCAGCTCGCGGATGCGTGCGGCGCGTGCGGGATCGAGCTTACCCGCGGACACCGCGAGCGGCAGCGTCTTCAGCGCAAGGCTGCAGTAGAAATCTTTCAGGGCGGGGTCGAGCGCGCCGAGCGAATCGACATGGCGCTGCAGCGTCTGCACGTCGCCGCGCGCCACCGATCCGGCCATGGCGCGCGGCAGGCCCGAGTGCGCCACCGCGTCCAGGCTGCCGCGCGCGAGCGGCAGGAGCGCGGCGAGCGCATCCTCCTCGCTGATGCCGATGCGTCCCCAGATCGTCATCGCTTCGGCGAGCAGCGCGGCGATGAACGGGCCCGCGTAGTGCGCGCCGGCATGGTAGGCGGCACGCGCTCCCGGTGGAACTCGCAGCGGGCGCGCGCCGATGTCGGTCACCATGCGCAGCAGCGTCGAGGCGAGCGGGTCCTGCGCCTCGACCGCGATCGCGCAGCCCTTCAGCCCGCGCGCCGAGACCTCGGCGTCGGCGAACATCTGCAGCGGATGGAAGCCGCCCACCTGCGCCCCGGCCTGCTTCGCATGGTCGAGCACGGTGAGCTCGGCGGCGCCGCTGCAGTGGACCGCGCTCTTGCCCACGCGCCATGGCTGCTCCCTTGCCACGGCCGGCAGCGTGTCGTCCGGGACCGTCAGGAAGACGACTGCGGCGTTCTCGAAAATGATCTGTTTTTCGCGCGGCGAGCGCCCGGCGACCCCCACCACGTCGTAGCCGCAGCGGGAAAAGGCGAGCGACAGGCCCTTGCCCACGCGGCCGCCACCGATGAAGCCGACGCGCGGCCGGGCCGCGTCAATCACGGTAGGACTTGTCGACGCGGTCGAGCGAGCGGAGCAGGGCGGGCCACTCGAGCAGGCCGTAGCCGCTGCCAGCCTTCTGCGCGTCCTGCTTCAGGTTGGGATTGGTCGACGCCTCGTTGTCGAGCGTGATCTCCATTCCCGAGAGCGCCTCGGCGGTCAGCTCGACCACTTTCGCCTTCGCCTTGTGCAGCGGCCGCTGGCATGACATCAGCTGCACCTGGATGCGGCAAGCCTGCTCGAGCCAGTAGATCATGTTGAATGCCTGCGGGATGCTAGGCCCGCAGGCGAGCAGGCCGTGGTTGCGCAGGATCATGGCGCTGTGCCTGCCGAGGTGCTTGACCAGGCGGCCTTTTTCGCCGCGGTTGAAGGCCGGGCCCTCGTACTCGTGATAGGCGAGGTGCCCGTGGAAGCGCATTGCCGTCTGCGACAGCGGCAGCAGGCCTTCCTTCATCGCCGAGACCGAGATTCCCGCCGGCGTGTGCGTATGGACGACGCAGTGCGCGTCCTCCCGCGCTTCGTGCACGGCGCTGTGGATGATGTAGCCGGCGGCATTGACCGAATAACCGTGATCGGGCTTCTCGACGATGTTGCCGGCCAGGTCGACCTTGATCAGGCTCGAGGCGATGACTTCCTCGTAGAGCATGCCGTAGGCGCTGATGAGGATGTGGTGCTCCGGCCCCGGCACCCGCGCCGTGATGTGGTTGTAGATGAGGTCGGTCATGCCGTACTTCGCCACCAGGCGGTAGCACGCCGCGAGGTTGACGCGCAGGTCCCACTCCGCCTCGCTGACCCGTTCGCGCATGGAACGCATCGGTTTCATCGCCGTCTCCTCCTGCTGCGGATATTATGCCGTCTCTCATGTCCGAACCGACCCGCAAGACCCAGATCGACGCCGTGCTGCTCAAGCTGCCGGGTGTCGTCGCCAAGAAACTCAACAAGATGGACGCCTATTTCGTCAACGACCGTATGTTCGCCTGCATCAGCGGCGACGGCGTCGCCTTGCGTCTGCCGTCTCCCACGGTCACCGAGCTGCAGTTTTCCCGCAGCGACGTGGGCCCTTTCTCCGCCGGCGGCCTCGGCGCCGCAGCGACCCGCGAATGGCTGCAGATCAACCGCCCGGACGCCGCCGACTATGAGAAGGACCTGGAGCTCTTCCGCGCCTCGCTCGAATTCGTCGGCAAATCACGATGAGCCGCTCATTCGCGTTGCTTGCCGCCTTCCTCCTGGTGACCGCGTGCCAGACGGCCACGATCAGCCGCGAACGCATCGCCGAGGTCGTCGCCAGCCCCGACCGCAGCGCCCCCGATCGGACCAATGACCAGCGCCGCAAGCCGGAGCTGATGCTGGCGTTCATCGGTATCCGTCCCGGCATGGTGGCGATGGATCTGAGCGCGGGCGGCGGCTACACCACCGAGCTGGTCGCGCGCGCCGTTGGGCCGGGTGGGAAAGTCTACGGGCAAAGCGCGCCGCCAGACCCGAATCGCCCGAAACCGGCCGCGCCGGAAGGGGGAGCCGCGCCGGCGGCGACCGCGCCCCGCCTCACGAGCGCTCAGCGCCTCGCCGAAAGGGCGAAGAATCCCGCCGCCGGAAATATCATCGCCGTGGTGCGGCCCTTCGAGGATCCGGCGCCGCCGGAGGTTGCCGCCCATTCGCTCGACCTCGTGACCTTCATGTTCAACTACCACGACCTCGGCTATCTCGGCGTCGATCGCGCGCGGATGAACCGCGCCGCCTTCGCCGCGCTGAAGCCCGGAGGGATCTATGTCGTGGCCGACCACTCGGGGCGTCCCGGCACCGGTATTTCCGAAGGCGGGACTTTGCACCGGGTCGAAGAAGCGTTCGTTCGGAGGGAAATCGAAGCCGCCGGCTTCAAGCTCGCCGAGGAAGGGAATTTCCTCAGGAACCCGGCCGATCCGCGCGACCGCAATACGCCCGAGCCGCCCATGCCGAAGGACGAATTCGTGCTGAAGTTCATCAAGCCCTAGGTGAGGTCGTTCGGCGCAAACCCGCAAGGCGAACGGCTCGAGCGCGTCAAGGCGTCGGCGCGCTGGGCGGGCGAGCGCTTCCGCAACGTTCATCCGGTCCTGCCGGGCTTGCGCGACCCCAGCGTGCCAATGCCGACGCTGGGCGAGTTTCTCTGCGGCGGCGAGCGCCGAACGCCGCGAGGACCGCTGCCCTCGATGAGCCCGCTCGAAACGTGGCGCAGGCCGCCCGGCAGCGGCTTGCGAGCCACCTGGCTCGGCCATTCGACGGTGCTGATCGAGATCGACGGCCTGCGCGTGCTCACCGATCCGGTCTGGGGCCCGCGCGCATCGCCTTTGCGAGTCGCCGGCCCCAAGCGCTTCCAGCCCGTGCCCGTCGCCCTGCGAGCGATGCCGTCGATCGATCTCGTGGTCGTCTCGCACGACCACTACGACCACCTCGACTACCCGACGATCCGCGAGCTGGCGAAGCTCGACGTCCCCTTCGTCACCTCCCTCGGCGTCGGCGCGCATCTCGAAGCCTGGGGCGTGCCGCCCCAGCGCATCGTCGAGCTGGACTGGTGGGAATCGCATCGGTTGCCGAACAGCGAGCTGACGGTGACCGCGGCGCCATCGCAGCATTTTTCCGGGCGGGGCCTCAACAATCGGAACTCGACGTTGTGGTCCTCGCTCGTCATCCGCTCGCAGCGACACTCAGTGTTCTTCAGCGGCGACACCGGGCTCACCACGGAGTATCAGGTCATCCGCGAGCGGCTCGGACCGTTCGACCTCGTCATGCTGGAGGTCGGCGGGCTGCATCCTTCCTGGGGCGACATGCACCTCGGACCGGAAAACGCGCTCAAGGCTCTCGCACTGCTCGGCGGCGGGCCCTTCCTGCCGGTGCATTGGGGCACGTTCAGCCTGGCGATGCATGCCTGGGACCAGCCAGCCGAGAGATTGCTCGAGCTCGGCCCGAAGGCGGGTGCGCAGCTCGTGATGCCTCGCCTCGGCGAGCCGGTCGAGCCGGCACACGAACCGCACGCCGAGCCCTGGTGGCGCGTCGTCGACGCGACTTCGCGGAAACCGGAGCCCGATACGTCCGCGGCGACCACGCTGCCGAAGACGGTTCCCTGGCCGCTCGACTAGGGGCCGCTATTCGGCCTTGATGCTGGCCGCCTTCGCGATGCGGGTGAACTTGGCGATCTCGCTCTTGATGTGGGCGGCGAACTGCTCGGGCGAGCCGGGCGCGAGCTCGAGGCCCTGAGCGCCGAGCGTCGCCTGCACGTCGGACCTGCCGAGCACTTTCACCGTCTCGGCGTTCAACCGGCTGACGATCGCGGCCGGCGTACCGGCGGGCGCGAGCAGGCCGAACCACGAGCCGATGTCGAAGCCGGGCAACCCCGCTTCCGATAGCGTCGGCACCTCGGGAATCAGGCTCGCGCGCTTTGCCACTGTGACCGCGAGCGCCTTGACCTTGCCGATCTTGAGCTGCCCGCCGATGTCGGTGAGGTTGGCGAACATCAGCGACACCTCGCCGCCGAGAAGGCCGGCGATGGCGGGCGTCGAGCCCTTGTAAGGAATGTGCGTGAGATCGATGCCCGC
>JAXDQC010000131.1:0-10442 GCA_034668045.1 Betaproteobacteria bacterium
TGAGCAGCATGTCGGAAGCCTGAATGCCCTTCCAGCCGGCGATCGAGGAGCCGTCGAAGGCGTGCCCGAGCTCGAACTTATCCTTGTCGAAGTATTTCACCGGCACGCTGACGTGCTGCTCCTTGCCGCGGGTATCGGTGAACCGGAAGTCGACGAACTTTACTTCCTTATCTTTGACGAGCTTCAATACTTCATCAGGCGTCATCGCCATCTCGGGCTCCCTAAGCCGGGTTGGTTGGTATCGTGTAGTTGCTGTAGCCCCGCGTTTCAGCACTTTCCATGCCAAACGGCGGTGCTGGTTGCTGGGGCATTTTACTCATCCCGAGCGCACCGTATAGAGGCAACGCGCGTTCGGTTGCACAATGAAAGGGCACGCATGGACGAGATCAAGAAAGCAGCGCTCGAGCGGGGCAAGAAGATGGGGCTCACCTATGCCGGCGCGGTCCTGCCGGCGGAGGCCCATAAGCTGATGCAGGGCGGCGCCAAGCTGGTCGACGTCCGGACCAAGCCCGAGCTCCTCTACGTCGGCAAAGTGCCCGGCAGCCTCGCGGTGGAATGGCAGACCTACCCCGGCAGCCGCGAAAACCCCGAGTTCCTGGCCGAACTGGCGGCCGCAGTTCCGAAGGACACGCCGGTGATGTTCCTTTGCCGCTCGGGCGTGCGCTCGCACGCCGCGGCCGATGCCGCGACGCGCGCCGGCTGGAAAGAGGCCTACAACATCCTCGAGGGCTTCGAGGGCGACAAGGACGGCGAGCAGCACCGCGGCGCGGTCGGCGGCTGGCGCAAAGCAGGCCTGCCGTGGGTGCAAAGCTAGTCTCAGCGGCGCTCGCGTGGCTCGTGCTCGCGCCACTGCTGGTTGGTGCGCAGCCTTCCACCGGCACGTCGCCCGCGCGTCTCGTCGTGACCGGCTCCACGACGGTGTATCCGCTGATGCAGGATATCGTCCAGCGCTTCGAACGGCGGAATCCAGGCGTATCGATCGATCTTCGTTCGGGCGGCTCCGGGAAGGGCATCGCCGAGCTGCGCAGCGGCGTGTCCGACGTCGCGATGCTGTCTCGCCAGCTGGGCGCTGGTGAGCGGGACCTATTTGCGTTTCCGGTGTGCAGGGATGGCGCGGCGATCGTCGTCCACCGCAGCAACCCCCTGAAGGGCCTGACCAGACGCCAGCTCTCGGAGCTTCTCACCGGGGACCTCACCGACTGGAAGCAACTCGGCGGGCGTCCCGGCGCGATCAAGCTGGCATGGCGCACGGAAGGTCAGGCCATCCCCGAGCTCATCCAGGAGTACCTGAAGCTGAAGCCGGAACAGATCCGCAGCTACACCAGGATTGTCGAGAATGCGGATGCCATCGGCTTCGCCGCCCATGATCGCAATGCAATCACGCTGACGGCGCTGGGGACGGCCGAGCGCAGCGTCGGGTCCGGTGCTGCAATCAAGCTGCTCGCCTATGAGGGCACACTCGCTTCGACCCGCGCGGTTCGCGACCACACCTATCTGCTGTCGCGCCCGCTCGCTTTGGTGACACGAAGCACACCGACAGGCCTGCAGAAGCAACTGATCGACTATGCCGCTTCGGCAGCGGTGACCGATCTACAGGAAAAGCACGGCTTCGTTCCGTATCAGAATTGAGCCGCGACGTCAGGCCTTCCAGTCCACCCAGCCGAAGTAGGCAGTCGCGAGCACCACCAACCCGAAGGCGATGCGGTACCAGGCGAACGGCTTGAAGTCGTGCGTCGCGACGTAGCGGACCAGCCAGCGGATGACGACGAACGCCGAGATGAACGCGACGACCGAGCCGACGCCGAACACCGGCGCATCCGCGGCGGACAGCATGTCGCGGTGCTTCCACAGGTCGTAGAGCCCGGCGGCAATTAGCGTCGGCACGGCGAGGAAAAACGAAAACTCGGTCGCCGCCTTGCGCGACAGGCCGAACAGCATGCCGCCGATGATCGTCGCGCCGGAGCGCGAGGTACCGGGGATCAGCGCAAAGCATTGCGCGATGCCGACTTTCAACGCATCCAGCCATGTCATCGACTGGGCGCTTTCGACTCTCGGCTGGAATGATCGTCTTTCCACGAGCAGGATAACGACACCGCCGACGATGAAAGCGAGCGCGACCGGCACGGCGTGAAAGAGATACGCCTTGATGTATTTCGAGAACAGCAACCCCAGGACCGCCGCGGGGATGAAGGCGACGATCAAGTTGCGGTACAGCTTGACGTCCACCTTGAAGAATCGCGCGCGGTATTCCCACACCACGGCGAGCATCGCGCCGGTCTGGATGACGATGTTGAAGACGCTCCAGCGCTCGTCACTCGCGTTCAGCAGCTCGCCGGCGAGGATCAGGTGACCGGTGCTCGAGATCGGCAGGAACTCGGTCAGGCCCTCGACCACGCCGAGGACCAGTGCCTTAAGAAGATCGCTCATTCAAGAATGCGTTGATGCTTCGCCAGTAGTTGGGATGCGCGTCGACGGTGTTATGGCCGGCTTCTTCCAGCGCCACCCAGCGCTTCGGCCCCGCCCAGGCGTCGTAGAGAAGCTTGGCATGTTCCGGCGGAATGATGCTATCGCGCGTCGCCACCAGGCACAGAAGCGGAGCGGTGATCTTCGGCGCGCGCGAAATGGAATCGAAGCGATGCTTGAGGAGCAGGCCGACCGGCAGGAACGGATAGTGGCGCTTGGCGACTTGCACCAGGCTGTCGAACGGCGTCGCCAGGATCACCGCGTCGACCCGGCGCTCGGCGGCGAGGCGCACCGCGACGCCGCTGCCGAGGCTGCGACCGAAGGCGTAGATCTTCTTCGCTTGCGGCGAGAACTTGTCGTACCAGAGCAGCGCGTCCGACATCAACGCCGCCTCCGAGGGTGATCCGTCGCTCGCGCCGTAGCCGCGATAGTCGATGAGCAGCCAGCCGACGCTCGACGCGCCATTCGCTTCGCCGAGCATCCAGGAAACCTCTTCCGCGTTGCCGCCGAAGTAGAGGACGAGCGGTGCGCCGGAGGGGCCGGGAAGATGCCAGGCGTGCAGGCGGGTGCCGTCGGCAGCCTGCGCAAACACATTTTGACCTTTGGGAAATCTTGTCCCGATGTCCGCCAGCGCGGCCTCGGAAAGGGGCCGCGGCATGAAAATCAGCCTCTCCTGGAGCAAAAACACGAGCAGCGGCACACCGATCACCACCGTCGCGATCACCTTCAACGCAGCGCCCAGGGTCTCCGACTCCATGTCTTATATGGCCGATAATCTTAAGTCCCTGAGGGAGTTAGTCGTTGAAAAAAAGCATGCCCGTGTCGGAGCTGCGCTTCGGCATGTACGTCGCCGAGCTGGATCGGCCGTGGACCGAAACGCCGTTTCGGTTCCAGGGCTTCGTGCTCGGCACCGAGCAGCAGCTCGAGACGCTCAAGAAATACTGCAAGACGGTCATCGTCGACGTCGAGCGGAGCGTCGCTGCGCCCGACGCGCCGCGGCCCGGCATGCAGTACTTCGGCAACATCGTCTATGCGGAGAGAGCGAGCGTCGAGCAGGAGCTCGGCCCGGCGCGCAACGCCTATACCGGTAGCCACCAGATGGTGCAGGAGGCGCTGACCAAGGTCCGCGTCGGCCGCACCCTCGACGCCGAGCGCGTGCAGGCCGCGGTCAAGAGCCTCACCGAGAGCGTGCTGCGCAACCCCGATGCCATGCTGCTGTTCTCGCAGCTGCGCGAGAAGGGCGAGTACGCAGTGTCGCATTCGCTCGACGTTTCGATCTACATGACCGCCTTCGGCCGCTTCCTGCAGCTCGAGCAGCCCAAGATCGAGCTGATGGGCTATGTCGGCCTGCTGCAGGACGTCGGCAAGGTGCGCCTGCCGCAGGCGCTGCTCGAGAAGCGCGGCCGGCTCACGGTCGAGGAGTTCGAGCAGGCGAAGCTGCACGTCAACTACACCGTCGAGATCCTGCGCGCCACGGCCGGCATCCCGATCGAGCTGCCGCGCCTCGCCGTGCTGCATCACGAGCGCTACGACGGCAGCGGCTATCCCAACCACCTGAAGGGCGCCGACATCGGCATGATCGGCGGCATCGCCGCCATCATCGATACCTTCGATGCGATGACCGTGCAGCGTCCCTATGCCGACCCGGTGGCGCCGTCGGCGGCAATCAGCAACCTCTACAAGTGGCGCGGCGTGTTCTTCGACGCCGGGCTGGTCGAGCAGTTCATCCGCTTCATCGGCATCTTCCCGGTCGGCAGCCTGGTCGAGCTGAACAGCGGCGAGACCGGCGTGGTGATCTCGCAGAACACCGAGCAGCGGCTGAAGCCGCGCGTGATGGTGATCCGCGATGCCAAGGGCATCGAGATGCGGCCGCAGAAGCTGCTCGACCTCTCGCGCTCGCCCAAGGCGACGCCGACCGAGGCCTACCGCATCCTGCGCACCCTCGAGCAGGGCCGCGTGCCCGTGAGGACCGAGCAGCTGTTCATGAAGTAGCTAGGTCTTCGAGTAGATTTCGCTGCCCTTCTTCACGAACTCGATCGACTTCTCCTTCATCCCCTTCTCGACGTAGTCGCGCACGTCCTGCGTGATCTTCATCGAGCAGAAGTGCGGGCCGCACATCGAGCAGAAGTGCGCCACCTTCATCGAGTCCTTGGGCAGCGTCTCGTCGTGGAAGTCCTTGGCCGTATCCGGGTCGAGGCCGAGGTTGAACTGGTCGTCCCAGCGGAACTCGAAGCGCGCCTTGGAGACGGCGTTGTCGCGGATCTGCGCGCCGGGATGTCCCTTGGCGAGGTCGGCGGCGTGGGCGGCGATCTTGTACGCCATGATGCCGTCCTTCACGTCCTTCTTGTTCGGCAGGCCGAGGTGCTCCTTCGGCGTGACATAGCAGAGCATCGCCGTGCCGTACCAGCCGATCTGCGCCGCGCCGATGGCGCTCGTGATGTGGTCGTAGCCGGGCGCGATGTCGGTGGTCAAGGGTCCCAGCGTGTAGAAGGGCGCCTCGTGGCACTCCTTCAGCTGGATCTCCATGTTCTCCTTGATGAGCTGCATGGGCACGTGGCCGGGCCCTTCGATCATCACCTGCACGTCGTGCTTCCAGGCGACCGTGGTCAGCTCGCCCAACGTTCTCAGTTCAGAAAGTTGCGCCTCGTCGTTGGCGTCGTAGCCCGAGCCGGGACGCAGGCCGTCGCCGAGCGAGAACGAGACGTCGTACGCCTTCATGATTTCGCAGATGTCCTCGAAGCGCGTGTAGAGGAAGCTCTCCTTGTGGTGGGCGAGGCACCATTTCGCCATGATCGAGCCGCCGCGCGAAACGATGCCGGTCATCCGCTTCGCAGTCAGCGGAACATAACGAAGAAGAACGCCGGCGTGAATGGTGAAGTAGTCGACGCCCTGCTCCGCCTGCTCGATCAGCGTGTCGCGGTAGATTTCCCAGGTGAGGTCTTCGGCCTTGCCGTCGACTTTCTCCAGCGCCTGGTAGATCGGCACGGTGCCGATCGGCACCGGCGAGTTGCGGATGATCCACTCGCGCGTCTCGTGGATGTGCTTGCCGGTGGACAGGTCCATCACCGTGTCGCCGCCCCAGCGGATCGCCCAGGTCATCTTGTCGACCTCTTCCGAGATTGAGGAGGTGACGGCGGAGTTGCCGATGTTGGCGTTGATCTTCACCAGGAAGTTGCGGCCGATGATCATCGGCTCGCTCTCCGGGTGGTTGATGTTCGCCGGAATGATGGCTCTTCCACGGGCCACTTCGCTTCGGACAAACTCCGGCGTGATCAGCTCCGGAATCGACGCGCCGAAGCTTTCGCCCTTGTGCTGTTTCATCAGCAGCTCGAGCATCTTCTCGCCGGTCTTGCCGGTCGCCTTCAGGCTCTCGATGTACGCCTGGCGCTCGAGGTTCTCGCGCACGGCGATGAATTCCATCTCCGGTGTGATGATGCCCTTGCGGGCGTAATGCATCTGCGTGACGTTGCTCTTGCCTCGCCGCGGGCTTCTCTTCAAGTTGAAGCGCAGCTCGGCCAGCCTGGCATCGTTCAGCCTCTCCTGCCCGTAGGCCGAGCTGGGTCCTTTGAGGGTTTCAACATCCCCTCGTTGAAGAATCCACGGATCCCGCAAGGCGGGCAGGCCCGAGCGGATGTCGATCTTCGCCGCCGGGTCGCTGTAGGGCCCGGAACAGTCGTAGACGTAGACCGGCGGGTTCTTCTCGCCGCCGAACATGCTCGGCGTGTCGGCCTGGCTGACCTGCCGCATCGGCACGCGCAGCGGCCCGACGTGGACCTTGCGGGAATTGGGCAGCGGCTTGATCGCCGCGTCGTCGACGTGGGCGGTGGCGGCAAGAAACTTCGGATTGGCGTTCATCGGCGTTTTCCTCCGGCGGGATGACCCGCATCAGGTTCGAAGGGTGTCTCTCACCCGTGCCTCATGTTGCAAGCACCACGGGACCCCCAACGCTAGGACGACGATTATAATCCTCGCGCCATGAACCTCGAGCAGGCGCGCACCAATATGGTCGAGCAGCAGATCCGCACCTGGGAGGTGCTCGATCAGGATGTGCTCGACCTGCTCTACCTCGTGCCGCGCGAGCAGTTCGTGCCGCAGGAGCACCGCGCCCTCGCCTTCTCCGACCTGGAAATTCCCCTGGGCCATGGCGAGCGGATGTGGCAACCCAAGCTCGAAGCGCGCGTTCTCCAGGAGCTGGGCATCCGCAGGACCGAGCACGTCCTCGAGGTCGGCACCGGCAGCGGCTACTTTACCGCGCTGCTCGCGCACCGCTGCGCGCAGGTGTGCTCGGTGGAGATCAGCCCGGCGCTGGCGGCGTTCGGCCAGAGAAACCTCGAGCGCCACGGCGCCGACAACGTGCAGCTCGAGATCGGCGACGCGGCGCGCGGGTGGGCGGCGCACGCGCCCTACGACGTCATCGTCCTCACCGGCTCGACGCCGGTACTGCCGCAAGCCCTTCTCGAGCAGCTCGCGCCCGCAGGCCGCCTGTTCGCCGTCGTCGGCGAGGCGCCGGCGATGGCCGCGCGGCTCGTCACCCGCGCAGGGCCCGGCGAGCAGCGCCACACCGATCTCTTCGAGACGGTGATCCGGCCGCTCGTCAACGCCGAGCGTCCTTCGCGATTCAAGTTCTGACTTTGATCAAGCAAATCAGCCCTGCCGAGCTGGCGGCGTGGCTCGCGGACAAGAGCCGCGAGCAGCCGGTGCTGCTCGACGTGCGCGAGCCCTGGGAGCACGACAAGGCGCGCATCGCCGGCTCGCAGCTGGTGCCGATGGGGCAGATCGCCGCGCGCCTGGCCGAGCTCTCCAAGGAGGACGAGGTCGTCGCCATCTGCCACCACGGCGGCCGCAGCATGCAGGTCGCGACCTTTCTCGGCCAGAGCGGCTTCTCCCGAGTGCACAACCTTGCCGGGGGCATTGATGCCTGGTCCAGGACCGTCGATGCGTCCGTGCCCCTGTACTAGGGCGGCCCTGGTCCTGCTATTGCTGCCGCTTTCCGCGGCGGCCGAGGACTTGTTCCAGGTCTACCGCGACGCGCAACGCTACGACGCCGCCTATTCGTCGGCACGCCAGGCGCTCGAGGCCGGGCGCGAGAAGCTGCCGCAGGGGCGGGCGCTGATCCTGCCGACGCTCAACCTCACCGGCGCAGCGACGCGCTCGCGCTTCGACGTCGACTCGAGCGACCCGTCGATCTCGCCCAGCTTCACGCGCTCGAGCAACTCGGCGTCGTACACGCTGACTTTCACCCAGCCGCTCTACCGGGCGCAGAACCTGATCCAGTACGAGCAGGCGGAGTTCCAGGTGCGCCAGGCCGAGGCGACCTTCGGCCTCGCCTACCAAGACCTGGTGATCCGCGTCGCGCAGGCGTACTTCGACCTGCTCGGCGCGCAGGACACGCTCAACCTGGTGCGGGCGCAGAAGGCGGCGATTTCCGAGCAGCTGGCGCAGGCCAAGCGAAATTTCGAAGTCGGCACCGCCACCATCACCGACACGCACGAGGCGCAGGCGCGCTTCGATCTCAGCACCGCGCAGGAGATCGCGGCGCTGAACGACCTGGAGAGCAAGCGCCACGCGCTGCAGCAGCTCACCGGCAAGGCATACCCCGACGTGAAGCCGCTGCGCGCGGACATCAAGCTCTCGCCGCCCAATCCGAACGAGATGGGGGCCTGGGTGCAGCTCGCGGAGAAGCAGAACTATTCGGTGCAGCAGTCGGAAGCCGCCGCCGAGGTCGCCGCGCGCGAGGCGCGGCGCAGCAGCGCCGCGCACCGTCCCACCCTCGACATCGTCGGCAGCGTCGGCCAGAGCACCGACAGCGGCACGGTGACGAACTCCGTCGGCCGCGACATCACCACGGCGCAGATCGGCCTGCAGCTCGCCTTGCCGCTCTATCAGGGGGGCAGCCTGAGCTCGAAGGAAAGAGAGGCCGCCGCGCTGTCGCTGAAAGCACGCGACGACCTGGAGAACTCGCGCCGCCAGGCCGCTCTCAGTGCGCGCCAGACCTATCTCGCGGTGAGCAACGGCATCGCCCAGATCGGCGCGCTCGAGCAGGCGCTCATCTCCTCGCAGAGCGCGCTCGACTCCAACCGCCTCGGCTACGAGGTTGGGGTGCGCATCAACATCGATGTCCTCAACGCGCAGCAGCAGCTCTTCTCGACCCGCCGCGACCTGGCGGTCGCGCGCTACAACACGATCACCAACCAGCTGCGCCTCAAGGCCGCGGCCGGCAGCCTGCGCGAAGAGGATCTCGAGGAGATCAACCGCGTGCTGGCGCGGTAGCCGCGAGCACCTCGGCGAGCAGCGCGAGGTGCCGCCCGGTCGCGCCGCGGTGCGCCTGGCAGAGCTTTCTCCCCGCCTCGCTCATGTGCCGGCGCTCCCGGGCGTCGTGCAGCAGCTCGAGCGCCCGCTTCACGGCTGAAGCGGCGTCGGCCGCCTGGATCGCCGCCCGCGCCTCGAGGGCGAGCCGCGTCGCCTCGACGAAATTGAACATGTGCGGCCCGACGACGACCGGCGCGCCGGCGGCGAGCGCCTCGATGAGGTTCTGTCCGCCCAACGGCGCGAATGAGCCGCCGATGATGGCGACGTCGCACGCGGCGTAATAGAACGGCATCTCGCCCATCGTGTCGCCGAGATAGACGCGGTGCGCCGGTGCCGGCGCCGGGTCGCGCGTGCGTCGCCCTTGCGCGAGTGGCGCTACTTCGCCGAAGCGCTGCGGATGGCGCGGCACGACGAGCACGAGCAGATCTTTGTTTGAAGAAATTTCTTTCAGCAAAAGGATTTCTTCGCCTTCCCTTGTGCTCGCCAGCAGCAGCACCGGCCGGCCGAGCGCCGCGCGCCAGGCGCGGCCGGCGGCGAGCTGCTCCGGGTCGGGACCGACGTCGAACTTCAGGTTGCCGGTGACCTCGACCCGGCGCGCGCCCACCGAGCGCAGGCGCGCCGCGTCCGCCTCGCTCTGCGCGCAGACGAGCGCGAGGCTGCCGAACGCCGGCTCCGCCAGCGAGCGCCAGCGCAGATAGCCGCGCGCCGACTTCTCCGACAGGCGCGCGTTGGCGAGCACCACCGGCACGCCCTTCGCCGCGCAGCCGGCGAGAAGATTGGGCCAGACCTCGGTCTCCATCAGCACGCCCAGGCGCGGCGCGAAGTGGGCGAGAAAAGCCTGCACCGCCTCGGGATAGTCGTACGGCAGGTAGGCGGAAAGGATGCTGTCGCCGTAGACCTGCTTCAGCGTCTCGCGCCCCGCCGCGGTCGTGCAGGTGACGAGGATGCGATGGTCGGGCAGCCGGGCCATGATGCCGCGCACCAGCGGCTCCGCGGCGCGCGCTTCGCCGACCGAGACGGCGTGCACCCAGACGAGCTTCGCCGGCTTCTCGCCGCGGTAGACGCCGAAGCGCTCGCTCACCGCCTGGCGATAGCCGGGCTCGCGGCGGCCGCGCAGCAAGAGGCGCACCAGGATGAGCGGCAGCGCGAGACGGAAAAGGACGGTGTAGAGGGCCCTCACGTCAGCGCCTTCAGCACTTCCGCCGCGCTCGGCGGGCGGCCCGGTCCGCCGAGGTTGGCGGCGCGAGGCGCACCGTAGATGCCGGTGAGCGCGGGCTCCGAGCCGCAATAGATCCCCACGGTACGCGCGCCAAGCGCCGCGGCAAGATGCGTGAGCCCGGTGTCGACACCGACCACACACGCGGCCTGCGCGAGCAGCGCAGCACCTTCACGCAGATCGAGTCGCGGGGGTACTACCGAGCCGCCGATTGCCCGGCTGAGGCGCACACTGCGTTCACGCTCGCCGCCATTGCCCCACGGCAGCACGCTGGTGATTCCCTGATCATGCAGCGCGCGCCCCAGTTCGGTCCAGCGCTCCTCCGGCCACAACTTGGCATCGGCGCTCGTTGCATGAATCAGCACGGCGTAGCGCGAAGACGCAAACCAGGCGTAATCGTGGGGTGCGGCGCTGATGCCGTAACGCACTGCCTGCGCCGGTGTATAAACAAGCG
>JAXDQC010000132.1:0-8392 GCA_034668045.1 Betaproteobacteria bacterium
CGAAGCCGCAGAGCGCATAGGTAAGCAGGACACGGCTGCGCGCGCTGAGCTCGCCCATTTTCGCGAGTTCAACGTAAGCGACGAGTTCATTGATGACGGTTTTTGTGCCGAGCAGCGCCCCGGCGGCGCGCGATTCGCTCCAGGGAATGCCCGCCAGCCAGGCGAGCGGCGCGAGCAGCAGGCCGAGCAATCCCTGCAGGGTATACGGAGAGATGAGAAAGTTGACGAGCGCCACCAAGGCGACGAACACGACCAGCATGGCAACGATGTTGAGCAGGAGCTGCGCCCCGTCGAGGGTGCCGCGGGTGAGCGCGTCCATGCTGCTCGTCGCTTCAGACTGCAGCTCCAGGTTGCCGCTCGTGAATGCGCCCGGCGGCACCATGACGAAGGCGACGACCAGCGCCGCGGGCGCGGAGAGGATCGAGGCGATCAGGAGGTGCGCGACCGCGTCGGGCAGGATCGGTCCGTGGATCGCCGCATAGAGAACCAGCACCGTGCCGGCGATCGAAGCCATGCCGCCGGTCATGATGGCGAAGAGCTCGCCGCGCGAGACTTTGGCGAGGTAGGGACGCACGAAGAGCGGCGCCTCGACCATGCCGACGAACACGTTCGCCGCGGTCGACAGGCCGACCACGCCGCCGACGCGCATCGTCCTCTCGAGCAGCCACGACAGCGCCCGCACCACCGCCGGCAGCACGCGCCAGTAGAAGAGCAGCGCCGAGAGCGCGCTCATGACGAGGACGATCGGCAGCGCCCGGAAGGCGAGGACGAAGAGCGAATTCTGGTCGGTCACCGCGAAGGGCGCCGGCGCGCCGCCGAGGTAGCCGAAGACGAGGCCGGTGCCCGCCTGGGTCGCCTTCTCCAGCACCATGAGCGCGTCGTTCAGCCGGAAAAAAGCGCTTTTGAGGAATTCAATTTTCAGGAACAGGACGGCCAGCGCGATCTGCAGCGCCAGGCCGGCCGCGACGGCGCGCCAGGGAACGGCGCGGCGGTTCTCGCCGGCGAGCCAGGCAAGCCCGAGCAGACCGGCAATGCCCGCGAGCGCGTGCATAGAATCAGCCATGCAGGAAGTCTACGTGGTGACCTGCCTGTGCGCGGAATGGTGCGATACCTGCGTCGCCTACCGGCCGGGATTCCTGGCGCTGGCGGCGCGCTTTCCGCGCGCCGAGTTCCGCTGGCTCGACATCGAGGATCAGGCCGACGAAGTTGGCGACCTCGAGGTGGAGAACTTTCCGACCATCCGCGTCACGCGCGGCGAGGCGGTGCTCTTCCACGGCACGCTGATGCCGATGCACGAGCACCTGACGAGACTGCTGGAGAAGCTACTGGCTGAAAATGCCTGAGATGGTTTTCTGGATCCCCTCGGCGGCGGCCCGAGGATCGGCGGCGTCGCGAATCGGCCGGCCGACGACGATGTAGTCGGCGCCCGCAGCAAACGCTTGGGCGACGTCCATGGTCCTCTTCTGGTCGGCGTTACCTGCCGCCGCCGGCCGGATGCCCGGGGTCACCACGAGCAGGCGGGCACCGAAGCGATCCTTCAGCGTGCGTGCCTCGTGCGGGGAGGCGATGACACCGTCGCAGCCCGCCTCGGCGGCGGCGTGCGCCCGGTCAGTGACGAGCTGGTCGAGCGTTTTCGTGGCACCCATCTCCGCGAGGTCTCCCTGGTCGAAGCTGGTGAGCACCGTCACGCCGAGAATCTGCATCGCTCCCTTTTCTGCTGCCGCCGCGCGCAGGACCGAGGGATGAGCGTGCACGGTAAGGAAGCTCGCTCCCGAGCGACTCATGTTTGCCGTGGCGCGCCGCACGGTCTCCGGAATGTCGAACAGCTTCAGATCGGCAAAAACCTTGTTGCCCCGGGCGACGAGCCCGCGGATGAGCTCGAAGCAGCCCTCGGTCGAGAAGAGCTCCAGGCCGACCTTGTAGAAGCGCGCCGCGCCGCCGAGCTTCTCGACCAGCGCCTGCGCCTCGCGCGGCGTCGGCAGGTCGAGCGCCACGATCAGGCGCTCCTCGCGCGGTATTGCCGTCATCCCTTTCCCCTGGCTGCGTATTCCTGCAACGATAACCCGAGATCGGACTCGGCGACGCCGACGGCGTCGGAATCGAACACGAACTCGTGGTACAGGTCCGCCAGCCGAATCGACTCCGCGTCGCGCGCCAGCACCCAGCCGTCCTTCTCGGTGCGCGCCACCCAGCCGCGCGCCGCGGCGCGCACCAGGACCTCCTCGCAGCGGTAGGGCTGCGTGCGCAGCTCGCGCGCGATGGCATTGAGCTGCACCACCCTGCCCTCGGCATGCGCGCGGGCGAGGATCGACAGGGCGCCGAGCACCTCGCCGAGCCGTTCGCCGGGCGCCATTCGCTGCTCCGCCTTGGCGTGATAGGCCGGCAGCATCGCCGTGAACACCGCGCCGGCGAGCACGACGACCCAGGAGACGTACAGCCAGACGAGGAAAATCGGAATGGTGGCGAAGGCGCCGTAGATGAGGGAGTAGGTCGGCACCTGCTGCAGGTACAGCGCGAAGGCGCGCTTCGCCACCTCGAAGCCGACCCCGGCGACGATGCCGCCGGTCATCGCATGGCTGAACTCGACACGCCGTGCCGGCACCACGCCGTAGAGAAGCGCCAGCGCCGCGCAGGTGAAGATGAACGGCAGGGCACGCAATGCCGCTGCCGCCAGCGAGTCGAGCACGTCGGAGCCGAGCGACGTGGCGAGCCCCATCGTCGTCATCGACAGGCTGACGCCGATCAGCAGCGGGCCGAGGGTGAGCACCGCCCAGTAGACGAAGACGTTCTGCACCACCGAGCGGTGCCGCTGGACGCGGAAGATGCGGTTCAGCGCGTTGTCGACCGTCAGCATGAGCATGACCGACGTGACCATGAAGCCGATGATGCCGATCGCCGTCAGCCGGCCGGCGTTGCGCGTGAACGAGTCGAGCTGGTCCATGATGGTCTCGAGCCCCGGCGCGTCGGGCAGCACGTTCTCGAACAGGAAGTTCTGCAGCGACTCGACCGCGTTCTCGAACACCGGGAAGGCGCTGGCGATCGCCAGCGCCACGGTGAGCAGTGGCACCATGGACAGGAGGGAGGTATAGGCCAGGCTGCCGGCGGTCTGGGTCGCGCGCTCGTCGCGGAAGCGCCTGACCATCGCCCAGCAGAAATCGAGGAATTCGCGCAGCGCCGCCCGCGAGGAGTTGCGGTTCATCGATGCCCTTCTATCATATGGACGTGAAAGAGATCCTTGTCCTCTATTACTCCGTCGGGGGCTCGGTGCGCGAGCTCGCCGAACTCCTTGCCCAAGGCGTCGAGCGGGTGCCGGGCGCGGCAGCGAGGCTGCGCACCGTTCCCCGCATCGATGCGGGCGAGCAGATCCCGCAGGCGGGCCCGCCGCATGCCGAGCTGGCCGACCTCGAGGCCTGCGCCGGCCTCGCCCTCGGCAGCCCGACGCGCTTCGGCAACATGGCGGCGCCGCTCAAGCATTTCCTCGACGGCACCGGCGAGCTCTGGCGGCGCGGCGCGCTCGCCGGCAAGCCGGCCTGCGTCTTCACCTCCAGCGCCAGCCTGCATGGCGGCCAGGAGACGACGCTCGTTTCGATGATGCTGCCCCTCCTGCACCACGGCATGCTGGTGATGGGCATTCCCTACACCGAGGCTCAGCTGCATGCGACCAGGAGCGGCGGCACGCCGTACGGCGCAAGCCATGTCTCCGGCCTCACCGATGACCGCCCGGTGAGTGACGCCGAGCGCTCGCTCGCCATCGCGCAGGGCAAGCGCCTCGCCGAGCTCGCCGTGAAGCTCTCTACGTGACGGCGAAGCTGCGCATGGCTGCGGCGCTCTCGCTCATCCTCCTGATCCTGGTCTGCCTGCTGTGGGAGATCTGGCTGGCGCCCCTGCGCGCCGGCGGCTCGTTCCTCGCCCTCAAGGCGCTGCCGCTCGCGCTGCCTCTGCCGGGAATCCTGCGCGGCCGGCGCTACACCTACCAGTGGTCGAGCATGCTGATCCTCGCTTACTTTGCCGAGGGCGTGACCCGAGCGTGGGGCGACGGCGGCTTGTCGCGGCAGCTGGCGGTCGGCGAGATCGCGCTCAGCCTTGCGTTCTTTGCCGCGACGATCAGCTATGCCCGGCTGACGCGAGCAGCCGCTTAGCGGCCGCGTAGATCGGCACCTCGATCAGCGCGCCGTCGACCTTGGCGCGATCTCTGCCCGCGGCGCGCGCACGTTCGAAGGCGGCGACGATGCTCTTCGCCTTCCGCAGCTCGCGCGGGCTGGCCGAGAAGACGGCGTTGATCGCCTTCGCGTGCGACGGCTCGACTAGGCTCTTCATACGGTAGCCGAGCCGCTTCGCCGTGCGCGCATCCGCAGCCGCGCCGGCGACGTCGCTGAACGTGTAGGGGCAGTCGATCGCCTCGACACCGGCGGCGCGGCATTCGACGAGAAACCGGGCGCGCACGTAGGCAAGCTCCTCGCCGCCGCGACTGCGCTGGGTGCCGAGGTCGGCGACCATGTCCTCGCTCGCCACCAGCATCGCGGTGACGCGGCGGCTCGCCCTGGCGATTTCGTGCGCTGCGAGCAGGGCGCGCGCCGATTCGATGTTGGGGACCAGCTCGGCGGCGCCGGGCACCGCCGCCTCCAGCGCCCTCACCTGCGCGGGCGATTCGACTTTCGACATCATGACAACGTCGGGTTTCGCCGCCAGCACGGCACCGAGGTCGGCATGGCCGTCGCCTTCGAGCGGGTTGACGCGAACCGCCGCCAGCGCACCCGCCCTCCGCCAGGCGGCGAATGCCTTCGCCGCCAGAGCGCGCGCCCGGGGGCGCAGCTCCGGCGGGGTGAAATCCTCGAGCTCGAGAACGATGACGTCGGCGCCGGATCGCGCCGCCGCCGCGTGCGCCTTCTCGTCGGCCCCCGGCACGAACAGCCAGGAGCGGCGCACGCTATCTGCAGGCCGCGTAGTCGGCGCGCATGTCCTGCATGCGCTGCTCCCGCTCCGGGGTATCGGGAGCGCGCTGCAGCCTCGCGTGCTCCTGGCGCAGGCTGAAGCACTTGTTGTCCGCCTCCATCCTCTCCCGCGATGCCCGTCCACGCGACGGCGCGGGCTCCCCGGCATAGGTGTTGGCCTGACCTTTCACCTCTACGTTCTTGCAGTCGGCGATCGGCTTGTCGGAAAAGCGGGTCTTGCCGCCCTCGGTGCATTTGTACATCTGCGCCTGGGTAGCGGGTACCGTGAGCAGCAGGACTGCGAACAGCAGCGATCTCATGCCTGTCCTCCCTCGAACTAGAATCCTACTATGCCCGATCTGCGGCAGGTCGCCGCGGCCTTTCTCCTCATCGCCCTCCTGCCGCAGGCTGCGGCTGCCAATCGCTGCGTGCTGCCCTCCGGACGCATTGCCTACACCGATGCAACCTGCGAGTCGATCGGCGGCAAGCGCGATCGCGAGGTGAAAGACGGGATCTCGGTGGTTCCGCTCCCTTCCACCGCGACGCAGCCACGCAAGCCCGCGGCCGCCGCGCCCGAACGCTCTGCAGGCGCACCTTTCCGCAAGGCGCCCGGCTCTCCCGTGCTGACGGTTTGCTACGAGCCGAAGGACGCACGCGCCGGCATCGGCGCGCCCGAAGTCGAGAACGCCATCCGCGCGGGCATCGCGTTGTGGAACAGTGGCTGCAACGTCACCTATGAATACCTGGGCGTCTGCGCGGACAGCACCGCCAGGGACCAGCGTGCGATCGATTACAAAGTATGGTGGGCTTCCTGGGACGACAGCCTGCGCGTCGCGGGCGATGCCTCGAAGACGGTGCGCGAGCACGCGATCGCCGCGGCCAGCCCGAGCGTCGGCGTAGCGCTCAACCGCGACGTCGACGCCGCCGCCTTCCAGCGCCAGTGGCGCCGCTCGATCGTGCACGAGTTCGGACACGTGGTCGGCATCGGCCACTCGCAGGATCCCGGCGACATCATGTACTCCGGCGGCCGGCAGCCGACGCCGACCGAAAACGATCTCGCCGCCTGCAACGCCGTCGTGGCGACGCGCTTCGGAGTGCGTTCGCCCTAGATCTGGTGTTGCGGGTTGAGCCGCTCGACCTTGCTCGCCAGCTTGTTCAGCGCGGCGATGTAGGCCTTGGCCGAGGCGACGACGATGTCGGTGTCGGCGCCGACGCCATTGACGATGCGCCCGCCCTTCGCCAGGCGCACCGTGACCTCGCCCTGCGACTCGGTGCCCTGCGTCACGGCGTTGACCGAGTAGAGCAGCAGCTCGGCGCCGCTCTTCGCGAGGCTCTCGATCGCCTTGAAGGTCGCATCCACGGGCCCGTCGCCCTGCGATTCAGCCTTCTGCTCCTTTCCGACCTCCAGAAGCGTGATCTTGGCGAACGGCTTCTGCCCCATGCCGCTCGCCTGGTTCATGGTGACGAGCTGCCAATGCTCCTCGGTGGCCACGCCGGCTTCCTGCGCCACCAGCGCCAGCAGGTCCTCGTCGAAGATCTCGGCCTTCTTGTCGGCGAGGTCCTTGAAGCGCTGGAACGCCTTGTTGGTCGCGTCATCACTCTCCAGCTCGACGCCGAGCTCCTTCAAGCGCTGCTTGAACGCGCTCCTGCCCGAGAGCTTGCCGAGCACGATCTTGTTGGTCGACCAACCCACGTCCTCGGCGCGCATGATCTCGTAGGTATCGCGCGCCTTGAGCACGCCGTCCTGGTGGATGCCGGAGGCGTGCGCAAAGGCGTTGGCGCCGACGACCGCCTTGTTGGGCTGCACCACAAAGCCGGTAATTTGCGACACCAGGCGCGAAGTCGAGACGATGTGCGTCGTGTCGAGTCTTGTTTCCAGCTTGAAAAAATCCTTCCGGGTGCGTAGCGCCATCACCACTTCCTCGAGCGACGTGTTGCCGGCGCGCTCGCCCAGGCCGTTGATGGTGCACTCGATCTGGCGTGCGCCGCCGATCATGACCGCCGCGAGCGAATTGGCGACCGCCATGCCTAGGTCGTTGTGGCAGTGCACCGACCAGACGGCCTTGTCGGAATTCGGGATCCGGGTCCTCAGGCCTTTGATGAATTGGCCGAATTGCTCGGGGACGGCATAGCCGACCGTGTCCGGAATATTCAGGGTCGTCGCGCCCTCCTTGATCACCGCTTCCAGCACGCGGCAGAGGAAGTCGACATCGGAGCGGCTGCCGTCTTCGGGCGAGAACTCGACGTCGGGACAGGCGTTCTTGGCAAAGCGCACCGAGAGCTTCGCCTGCTCGAACACCTGCTCGGGCGTCATGCGCAGCTTCTTCTCCATGTGCAGCGCGCTGGTGGCGATGAAGGTGTGGATGCGCCACGGCCCCTTCGCCCCCTTGAGCGCGTCGATGCCGCGCTGGACGTCCTTGTCATTGGCGCGGCACAGGCCGGCCACCGTCGACTCGCGAACCATTCCGGCGATCGCCTTCACCGCCTCGAAGTCGCCGTTCGAGGACGCCGGGAAGCCCGCCTCGATCACATCGACCTTCATGCGCTCCAAGGCGCGGGCGATGCGCAGCTTCTCGTCCTTCGTCATCGACGCGCCGGGGCTCTGCTCGCCGTCGCGCATGGTGGTGTCGAAGATGATCAAGTTGTCTTTGCTCATGGCAGTTTCCCTGGAAAAGAATGGACTTTTCCCTTTCCGCCTCGTGGGCGGATCGGTCGAAGCTCGAGTTGTGGGTAGGGGAAGTTAGCGCGCGGGGCGCAGCAGCAGGCCGCCCAGCGCAAGGAGCGCCAGGGAGAGGAGAGCGGCAAGAATGACCTGTTGCATGGCTCGACTATAGCTTTACTCTTCCGGCATGGCAAGGAAGGCCCTCGAGCGCCTGGAAGCCGGCCTGCCGGCCGCCTGGTACTCCGACCCCGCGCACTACGAGCGGGAGCTGGAGGCGTTCTGGTACTCGAAGTGGATCGCCGTGGCGCGCGAGGAGGAAGTCGCGGCGCCGGGCGACTGGCGGGTAGTGAAGATCGGCACGCAAAGCATCGTCCTGGTGAGGGACGAGGAGCTGAAGGCGTTTCACAACACCTGCCGGCACCGCGGCTCGATCCTTTGCAGCGAGGAAAAGGGCAACTTCCCTCGCAAGCGCATCGTCTGCCCGTACCACAGCTGGACCTACGATCTTTCCGGAAATCTGATCGCGACGCCGCGGCGCATGGAAACGCCGGACTTCGACATGAAGAACTTCCCCCTCTACAACATCCGCGTCGCGTCCTGGGGCGGGTTCATCTTCGTTTGCCTCGGCAAGAACCCGCCGCCATTCGAAGCGCCGACGCGCTTCGCGCGCTACGGCTTAGAAAACCTCAGGATCGGCAAGCGCATCGTCGCCGACGTGAAGGCGAACTGGAAGCTGCTCGCGGAAAACTTCGCCGAGTGCTTTCACTGCCCGCCGGTGCATCCCGAGTTGTGCCGCGTC
>JAXDQC010000133.1:0-2794 GCA_034668045.1 Betaproteobacteria bacterium
AACCCGGTCGTGAGCGGCCTGCGCAACCAGGGGCCGCTGGAATCGCCCACGAGCCCGACACTGGTCGGCACGATGCTCTGCACCGCGAATTCCGACGGCAACCGCCGAGACAACTCGCCGAACACCGCGGGCGAGGTAAAGCCGGCGGGTCCACTGCGCGGCAAGGTCTCGTGCATGGACCAGCGCGCGACGGTGCGTGGCGCGGAGCTACCGGTCCACTGACCCCCTCCCCGGCCCCCGGGCAACTGGCAATCCGGGGCAGGCCTCCCCCAAGGAGGAGGGAGAAATCAGTCGCGGTAGCCGGGCAGCTCGCGGTCGACGACGCGCATCATCGCCTCGAAGAAGAGGCGCTCGCGCTCCTCGCGCGGATGGGTCTCCAGGGGCGCCGGCGCGAGCACCGCGTCGACGATCTCCTCCGAGAGGACGCCGAGCGGCTTGCCGGTCGAAAGCGCGAGCACCTGCGTGCGGCACACGCGCTCGAGCTTGTAGAGGCGGCGATAGGCCTGGGCCACGGTGTCGCCGGTGACCAGTACGCCGTGATTCTTCATGAAGACGATCGGCTTGTCGCCCATGAGCGCGGCGAGGCGATGGCCTTCCTCGGGCGTATCGGCGGTGCCGCAGTAGTTGTCGTCGTAGGCGATCTCGCGGCACATGAACGCCGCGGTCTGGTTGGCCGGCAGCAGCCGGTTGTCCTTCAGCATGTTGAGCGCCACCGCCCACGTCTGGTGCGTATGCAGGACGACCTTCGCGCCGGTGATGCGGTGGATCGGGGCGTGGATGCAGTAGGCCGAAAGCTCGACCACGCCTTCGCCCTCGAGCGTCCTGCCGGATTCCTCGAACACGATCATCTCGCTCGCGCGCGCTTCCGACCAGTGGAAGCCGAAGGGCAGGATGAGGTACTGGCCTTCGCGGCCCGGCACCGTGACCGTGAAGTGGTTGTCGATGCCTTCCTCGAGCTCGTGCAGCACCGCCATGCGGTGGGCCGCCGCGAGGTGAACCTTGGCCTGGGTAACGGGATCCAGCGAGCGGGATGCGGGGAGGGTGTGAACGTTCATGTGATGGGGGCCGGGTTGAAGAGCACGAGCGAATTATGCAGCTTCCACTGCTCGGCCCAGGTTTTCTTGCGGCCGCTGGCGACGTCGAGCATCAGGCGGAAGAGCTCCCAGCCCACCTGCTCGATGGTGGCACTGCCCTCGGCGATGGTGCCGGCGTTGATGTCCATGAGGTCGTGCCAGCGACGCGCCAGGTCGCTGCGCGTGGCCACCTTGATGACCGGCACCTCGGCGAGGCCGTACGGCGTCCCGCGGCCGGTGGTGAAGACGTGCAGGTTGATGCCCGCGGCCACCTGCAGCGTGCCACAGATGAAGTCGCTCGCCGGCGTGGCGGCGTAGACCAGGCCGGACTCGATGCCGCGGTCCTTCAGCGATTCGCCGGGCGAGAGCACGCCGGAGATCGGCGCCGTGCCGCTCTTGATGATCGAGCCCATCGCCTTCTCGACGATGTTCGAGAGCCCGCCCTTCTTGTTGCCGGGCGTGGTGTTGGCGCTGCGGTCCGCGCCGCCGCGTCCCAGGTAGGCGTCGTACCACGCCATTTCCTTGATCATGTCGGCGGCGACCTCCGGCGTGGAGGCGCGCGCGGTGAGCTGGTCGATGCCGTCGCGCACCTCGGTGACCTCCGAGAACATCACCGTGGCGCCCGCGCGCACGAGCAGGTCGCTGCAGAAGCCGACCGCGGGGTTGGCGGTCACGCCGCTGAAGGCGTCGCTGCCGCCGCATTGCACGCCGACCACGAGCCCGCTCGCGGGCAGCGTTTCGCGCCGGCGCGCGTTGAGCCGCTCCAGATGCTCCTCGGCGGTGGCCATGATCGAATCGATCATCGACATGAAGCCGACGTGGTGGTTGTCCTGCAGCACGACGGTATCGAAGCCCGGATCGGCATTCGCGCCGACGTCCGCCACGCGCGCCTCGAAGATCGGGAAGGAGCCCGGCGGCAGCAGCCGTTGCGGCTGGAGCTTCTCGCACCCCAGGCTCACCACCATCACCTCGTTGCCGAAATTCGGGTTGAGGGTGATGTTGCGGATGGTCCGGATCGGCACCTTCGCGTCCGGCGCGTCGATCGCCACGCCGCAGCCATAGCCATGCTGCAGCCCGATCACGTCGTCGACGTTGGGATACTTCGGCAGCAGCTCCTTCTTGATCCTCTCCACCGCGAAATCGACCACGCCCGAGACGCACTGCACGGTCTCGGTGATGGCCAGGATGTTGCGCGTGCCGATGGAGCCATCGGCATTGCGGTACCCCTCGAAGGTATAGCCCTCGAGCGGAGCCATCGGCGGAGCTTTCACCGTGGAAACCGGAAGGCCCTCGAGCGAACGCGCCGCGGGCATCTCGAGCGCCATCTCGTTCACCCAGCTGCCTTTCGGCAGCGCGCGCGCCGCACGCCCGATCACCACGTTGTAGCGCAGGACCGGGTCGCCCTTCGCGAGGTCCGCCAGCGCGACCTTGTGCCCCTGGGGAATGCGCTCGACGAGCCTGAGGCCGTCGGGAAACTGCGCACCCGCCGGGAGCCCGCCATCGTTCGCCACGATCGCGACGTTGTCGCGCTCGTGCATCTTGATGTACAGGGGCAGGCGGGTGGGAGTATCCATTTCCTTCCTCATTCAGTCCGCGGTGATCTTGCCGACCTCGATCACCTTCTTCCAGCGGTTGTACTCCTGCAGCTGGAAGGCGGTGAATTGCTCCGGCGTGTTGCCCACGATCTCGAAGCCGAGCTCGAGCAGCTTCGGCTTCACCGC
>JAXDQC010000134.1:0-4167 GCA_034668045.1 Betaproteobacteria bacterium
ATCTGGACGGCGAGCGCGGTGCGCACTTCGCTGAACGCGGTCTGGATCGTCTTCTGATACTGGGCGACCACCTGCCGCTCGCGGGCTTTCGCCTGGTCGGTGCGAGCCGCGAGGCGGCCGCCGGCGAAGATCGGTTGTGTAATCCCGGCGGCGAGCTGCCAGATGCCGGCCGGGCCGGTGAAGAGGTTGGAGAGCGTCGAGCTCTCGCGCCCGAAGTAGCCGGTGAGCGAGATCGAGGGGAACATTTCCGCCCGCGCGATGCCGATGCGCGCGTTGGCGGCCATCAGCCGCTGCTCGGCCTCGACCAGGTCGGGACGGCGCAGCAGCAATTCGGAAGGGATTCCCACCGGCACCGTCGCCGGCCCGGGCATTTCGTCGTAGGCCAGCGTGCGCGTCACGCCGCCTTCGAAGATGAGCCGCGGCGAGCGGCCGAGGAGGACGCTGAGCGCGGCTTCCTCGCGCTCGCGCTCCCGCTCGAGCGGCGGCAGCTGCGCGCGCACGGCGGCGGTTTCCGCCTCGAGCTGGCGCAGATCGAATTCCGAGATGATGCCGCCCTGGAAGCGCTTGCGCTGCAGCGCCAGCGCTTCTTCGCGCAGCGCGACGGTCTTGCGCGTCAGGTCGACCTGCTCGTCGAACGAGCGCAGCGCGAAGTACGACTTGGAGATCTGTGCCGCGAGCGCGAGCCGCACCGCGTCGCGCGAAGCCTCGTTCGCGGCCAGCTCGGCGCGCGCCGCGTCGGCGCTCGAGCGCAGGCGGCCGAAGAGGTCGAGGTCGTAGGAGAGGTTGAGCGTCGCGCGGTAATCGTTGTACTGCGTCGGGATGCCGGGGAAGGCGGTCGCGGTGCGTTGCGACACTTTCTGCCGCGAAGCGGCGCCGCGGGCGTCGAGGGTCGGATAGTAGGCGCCCTGGATCTCGGCCAGGATCGCGCGCGCCTCGTCGATGCGCGCCGCGGCGATCAGCAGGTCGGCGTTGCCCTTCAGGCCCTCCTCGACGAGGGTGTTGAGCGGATCGTCGTTGTAAATGCGCCACCAGCGGCCGTCCTCGGCGTAGCGTGGCGCGCTCTCCTTCCACGCCTGCGGCAGCTCGACCGCGGGGCGCTCGTACTTCGGCGCCACGCTGCACGCGGCGAGTAGGGCGAAAAGGCTACTTGTCAGTGTGCGGCGCATGGTGCGGCGGCAGCGAGGTTTTGTTAGTGGTCTTCTGCGCGCGGCCGATCTCGTCCTTGATCTCGCGCGTCGAGCGCTTCTCGGTGAGATGGCGATCGCTCATCAGCTTGAAGAACATCGGCACGAAGAAGATGGCGAGGAAAGTCGCGGCGAGCATGCCGCCCATCACGCCGGTGCCGGCGGAGTGGCGCGCGCCGGCGCCGGCGCCCGAGGAGAAGACGAGCGGCAGCACGCCGAGAATGAAGGCCATCGAGGTCATCAGGATCGGCCGGAAGCGAAGGCGCGCCGCCTCCACCGCCGCCGCCGACGCGGACAGCCCTTCGGAATGCTTCAGCACCGCGAACTCGACGATCAGGATGGCGTTCTTCGCCGCGAGGCCGAGCAGCGTGACGAGGCCGATCTGGAAATACACGTCGTTGGTGAGCGGCCGCGAGCCGACGATCGGGATCAGCAGGTTGTTGGCCCAGATCGCCGCCAGCGCGCCGAAGGTGCCGAACGGCAGCGCGAGCAGCACCGACAGCGGCAGCGACCACTTCTCGTACTGCGCGGCGAGGATGAAGAAGACCATGAGGACGGCGAGCGCGAGGGCGATTCCGGCCGTGCCGGCGGAGCGCTTCTCCTGGTAGGAGGTGCCGCCCCAGTCGAAGCTGAAGTCGGCGGGCAGCGCTTTCTCGGCGATGCCCTCGACGATCTGGATCGCTTCGCCGGAAGACACGCCGGGCGCCGCGGCGCCGAAGATCTTCACCGCCGGCAGGTTGTTGAAGCGGTCGAGCGCATCGGGGCCCGAGCTGTAGCGCACCTTGGCGATCGAAGCGAGGGGGATCATTTCCCCCTTCTCGGAGCGCAACCAGACCTTGCCGACGTCGTCGGGGCGGTTGCGCGAGGCCGGCTCGGCCGACATCAGCACCTGCCAGGTGCGGCCGAACTTGTTGAAGTCGTTGACGTAGTAGGTGCCCAGCGTCGCGGCGAGCGTGCCGTAGAGCTCCTCGAGCGGCACGCCGAGCGCCTTCGCCTTCTCCCGATCGACGTCGACGAAGAGCTGCGGTACCGAGGGGCGCCACAGCGTCTGCACGAAGCCGAGCCGGCGATCCTGCTGGGCGGCGCCGAGGAACTGGCCGAGCGCCTGCGCCATCTGCGGCGAGCCGCCGCTGCCGCGGTTCTGGATGTAGAACTCGAAGCCGCCCGCCGTGCCCAGGCCGAAGATCGCCGGCGGGGGGAAAGCGAGCGCGAGGCCCTCCTTGATGTGGCCGGTCTTCATGAAGAAGTCGCCCACCACCTGCGGCGTCGACACCTTGCGCTCGTGCCAGGGCACCTGGGTGACGAAGATCGTCGCGGCGTTGTTGCGGAAGCCGCCGCCGAGGAAATCGAAGCCGGTGAAGGCGACCACGTCGAGGTTGGCGGGATTGGACTGGATCGCCTTCAGCACCTCGCCCACCACCTTGTCGGTGCGCTCGAGCGTCGCACCGTCGGGCAGGATCACCGCGGCGATGTAGAAACCCTGGTCCTCGTCGGGCACCAGGCTCCCCGGCGTGATGCGCCACAGGAAGACCGCCGCCGCGACCATGATCGCAAACAGCGCGAGGCCGATGCCGCCGCGGCGGATGATCCACGCCACGCCCGACTCGTAGTGATCGGTGGCGCGGCCGAAGCCGCGATTGAACCAGGCGAAAAACCCCCTCTGCGGCCGCTTTTCTTCCTTCAGCACGATCACGCACAGCGCCGGCGTAAGCGTCAGCGCGACGATGCCCGAGAGCACCACCGCCATGGAGATCGTCACCGCGAACTGGCGGTAGAGCTCGCCGGTGAGGCCGCCGAGGAAGGCGATCGGCACGAACACCGCGCACAGCACCGCGACGATGGCGATGATCGGGCTGGTCACCTCGCCCATCGCCTTGATCGCCGCTTCGCGCGGCGCGAGCCCCTCCTCGTGCATGATGCGCTCGACGTTCTCCAGCACGACGATCGCGTCGTCGACGACGATGCCGATCGCCAGCACCATGCCGAACAGGGTCAGGGTGTTGATCGAGTAGCCGAGCAGCATCAGGCCGGCGAAAGTGCCGATCAGGGAGACCGGCACGGCGGCGAACGGGATCAGCGTCGCGCGCCAGCTCTGCAGGAACAGATACACGACCAGGAACACGAGCGCCATGGCGATCAGCAGCGTCTCGACCACCTCCTTGATCGAGACCTCGACGAAGCGGGTGGTGTCGTAGGGAACCGAGTAGGTCAGGCCCTGCGGGAAGCGCTTGGCGATCTCGGCGGTGGTCTTCTTCACCTCGCCCGCGACCGCGAGCGCATTGGCGCCCGGCTGCAGGAAAACGCCGACCAACGTCGCTTCTTTGCCGTTGATGCGGCCGACGAACTCGTAGTCCTTGGAGGCGAGCTCGACGCGCGCCACGTCCTTCAGCCTGAGCGACGAGCCGTCCGGGTTGGAGCGCACGAGGATGTTCTCGAACTCCTTCGGATCGCTGAGCCGCCCGCGCGTGGTGACCGTGTAGACCAGCTCCTGCCCGCGCGGCGCCGGCGCCTGCCCCACCTTGCCGGCGGCGAACTGCGCGTTCTGCTCGTTCACCGCGCGGATCAGGTCGCCGGCGGTGAGCCGGTGCTGCGTCATGCGATCGGGCTGCACCCAGATCCGCATCGCGTAGTCCTTGGCGCCGAAGATCTGCACGTTGGTGGTGCCGGGAACGCGCTTGATCAGGTCGAGCACGTTCATCGTCACGTAGTTGGAAATGAAGACGCCGTCGTGCCGCGCCTCGGGCGAGTAGAACGCCAGCACCTGCAGGAACGCCGAGGAGCCCTTCTCCACCGTCACGCCCTGGCGGCGCACCTCGAGCGGCAGGCGCGCCTCGGCCTGCTTGACGCGGTTATTGACGTTGAGCGCCGCCTTGTCGGCGTCGGTGCCGATGTCGAACGTGATCTGGATCTGCACCACGCCCTGCGAGGTGGAGGTCGAGGCCATGTAGATCATGTTCTCGACGCCGTTGATCTGGTTCTCGAG
>JAXDQC010000135.1:0-32545 GCA_034668045.1 Betaproteobacteria bacterium
GTTGCGCTTTCGTGACGACCTTCAGCTGCCCTTTGTCGATTTCGTGCGCGTCGGTCGTCTGCACGAGCAGGCCGCCGCCGATGCGCTTGTAATCGTGCTCCTGGCTGCCCCGCGAAAGCGGCACTTCGAGCGCGCGCACGTTGGCCTTTTTCGCGAATTCCTTCTGCGCTTCCGGCTCGATGCGCGGTGCAATCACGACTTCGGCGAACTGCCTGCCCACGGCCTCGGCAGTGGCGCGGTCGATCGCACGATTGAAGGCGAGGATGCCGCCGAAGGCGGTAGTCGGGTCGGTCTTGAAGGCCTTCGCGTTGGCGGCAGCGAGACTGCCGCCGATCGCCACGCCGCACGGATTGGCGTGCTTGACGATCACGCAGGCCGGCTCGCCGAAGCGCTTGACGCACTCCCACGCCGCGTCGGCGTCGGCGATGTTGTTGTAGGAGAGCTCCTTGCCCTGCAGCTGGCGGAAGGTCGCCAGGCTGCCCGGCACCGGCTTCTGGTCGCGGTAGAACGCCGCGCTCTGGTGCGGGTTCTCGCCGTAGCGCATGTCCTGCAGCTTGGCGAACTGCAGCGTCAGCACGCCCGGGTATTCACCGCGCTTCCTGTCGTTGCCAAGCGAGGAGAGATAGCTCGCGACCGCGCCATCGTAGGCGGCGGTGTGCGCGAACACCTTGCGCGCGAGGTTGAAACGCCTCGCCTCGCTCACGCCGCCTTTGCGGAGCTCGTCGAGCACGGGAGCGTAGTCCGCCGGGTCCACCAGCACGGTGACGCCGGCATGATTCTTCGCCGCGGCGCGCAGCATCGCCGGGCCGCCGATGTCGATGTTCTCGATCGCGTCCTCGACGCGGCAGTCGGGGTCGGCCACCGTCGCCTGGAACGGGTAGAGGTTCACCACCAGCAGGTCGATGGGCGCGATGCCCGCCTTCTTCAGCGCCGCGGCATGCGCCGGGTCGCCGCGCCGGGCGAGCAGGCCGCCGTGGATCTTCGGATGCAGCGTCTTGACGCGCCCGTCGAGCATCTCGGGAAAGCCGGTGTGCTCCGAGACCTCGACCACCTTGAGGCCTTCCTTCCTGAGCAGCGCTGCGGTGCCGCCGGTGGAGATCAGCTCGACGCCGAGCGCCGCGAGGCCGCGGGCCAGCTCGACGATCCCCGACTTGTCGGAAACGCTGAGAAGCGCCCGGGCGACCTTCGTCGTCACTACCCTTTGATCCGCAGCTGCTGCATTTTCTTGCGCAGCGTGTTGCGGGTGACGCCGAGCATCTCGGCGGCGAGCGACTGGTTGCCTGCGGCCTTGCCGAGCACCATCTCGATCATCGGCTTCTCGATGTTCTTCAGCACCATCTCGTAGATCGAGGTCGGCTTCTCGCCGTCCATGTCCTTGAAGTAGCGCTCGAGCGAGCGCTTGACGCAATCGGCGAGCTCGTTGGGGCGACTCATGCGGCGAGCCTCTCGAAGAAGTCGTTGACCGCCTCGCGCTGCTCGCTCACGGTCTGCATGCTGTTGGCGGCACTGCGCAGCGCCTCCCCGCCGGGCAGCTCGCGCACCGCCCAGCCGATGTGCTTGCGCGCGACGCGCGCGCCCTGCTCGGCGCCATACAAGCTGTCGAGGCCCTCGAGGTGCTCGATCAGGACCGCGCCCCTCTCCGCCGGCGGCGGCGGCGCCAGCCGCTCGCCGGTGGCGAGGTAGTGGGCGATCTCGCGGAACAGCCACGGCCGGCCCTGCGCCGCGCGGCCGATCATGATGCCGTCGGCGCCGGTGAGATCGAGCACACGGCGGGCGTCTTCGCCGCTGCGAACGTCGCCGTTGGCGATCACCGGGATGCGCACGCGCGACTTCACCTCGGCGATGGTCGCGTGCTCGGCGTCGCCGGTGAACATGCAGGCGCGGGTTCGGCCGTGGATCGCGAGCATCTGGATGCCCGCCGCTTCGGCGATCCGCGCGATGCGCACCGCGTTGCGCCGCTGCGGCGCCGGGCCGGTGCGGATCTTGAGGGTGACCGGTACGGCGACCGCGGCGACTACCGCGTCGAGAATCCGCGCCACCCGGTCTTCGTCCTCGAGCAGGGCGGAGCCGGCGGCGACGTTGCACACTTTCTTCGCCGGGCAGCCCATGTTGATGTCGATGATCTCGGCGCCGTGGCCGACGTTGAAGCGCGCGGCGTCGGCGAGCTGGAGCGGATCGGCGCCGGCGATCTGCACGGAGATCGGCCCGGACTCGCCGGCGTGATCCATCCGCAGTCTTGTCTTGCGGGAGTCGCGCAATTCGGGACGGGAAGACAGCATCTCGGAGACCGCGAGCGCGGCGCCGAAGCGGCGCGCCAGGCGTCTGAAGGGGCGGTCGGTGATTCCCGCCATCGGAGCAACGAACAACCCGTTGCGCAATTCTAGTGCGCCGACTTTCAAGGTCATTTCGTGATTGACGTGCGAGGGAAGCGGATTCTAGCTGCTTTCCGCGAAAAAAAGGAAAGCAAAGAATTCACGGCAATGCCGACGGTCCATAGATCATGCGGCGCGCAAAAAAGCGCCGCGCCGGCGGAAAAACATCGAGCGCCATCAATGCCGCGCCGCGCGCCGCGTGCAAAACCCTGTTCGAGCCGACGAAAGCGCTCGCCAGGAAGTCGGTGACGCGGATCGTCGCTGCCGCGTCGAACCGTCGGCGTGCCGCGTAACGCGCCAGCGTCGCCGCGTCGCCGGGATCCGCAGCATCACGCAAGGTTTCGGCGAGCTCCCAGGCGTCGCGCAGGCCGAGGTTGAGACCCTGGCCCGCGACCGGGTGCAGAGTCTGGGCGGCGTTGCCGATGAAAATCTCGCGCTCGCCCACGCGCGCCGCGTTCACGCGCAGCGAGAGCGGCTGCACGCTGCGCGCCGCGCAGCCGACCGGGCGGCCGGGCCGGCTGCCGGCCGCGGCCGCGAGCTCGACAAGGAAGTCCTTCTCGGGCATGGCGGCGAGGGCGGCAGCCTTCTCTGGTCCCGCCGACCAGATGAGCGCGTAGCGTCCGCCGAGGGGCAGCAGGGCAAGGGGTCCGTCGGCAGTGAAGCGCTCGAACGCCACTCGTGCAGCGGCAGGCGCGACCTCGACGACGCCGACCACCGCGTCCTGCGCGTAGCGTTTCTCCCTCGCCTCGCTGGCCGTGCCTTCGGCGTGCACCAGGCAGCGCGTGGGCGGCTCGTCCGGCGAGACGAGCGCGGCGACACGCTCGCGCAGCACCCGCGCCAGGCTCGCGTAGTCGGTCACATAGCCAAGCGCGGGCACGCCGGCGTCGGCGGCGGCGAGCGTGGCCTGGCCGAAGGCGCCGCGCTCCGAAACGTGGACCGTCTCGATCGGCGTCACCGGCAGACCCTCCCAGGCGCCCAGCCGCTCGAGGATCAGCCGGCTCGCGTACGACAGGGCGATGGGGCGGAAGGAGGCGGCGCTCGTGCCGCGCTCGACGATCGCGACCTTGAGGCGCGAGTCGCGCAGTGCCGCGGCGAGCGCGCAGCCGACCGGACCCGCTCCCCGGATTAAGACGTCAACCGGCGCGGGCATCGCGCATCAGCGCCTCGATGTCCCCGGCGAGCTTGGGCGCTTCGGCGGTGAGGACTTCGCAGCCCTGCGCGGTGACCAGCACGTCGTCCTCGATGCGCACGCCGATGTCGCGCAGGCGCTGGGGGACATCGTCGGCGGCGCGGATATAGAGGCCCGGCTCCACGGTCAGCGTCATGCCCGGCGCGAGCGGCCGCCATTCGCCGCCGCGCCGGTAGTCGCCGGCGTCGTGCACGTCGAGGCCGAGCCAGTGACCGGTGCGGTGCATGTAGAAGCGCTTGTACGTCTCCTTCTCCAGCGCCGCGTCGAGCGAGCCGGAAAGGAGCTTGAGATCCAGCATGCCTTGCGCGAGCACGCGCACCGCCGCATCGTGCGGCGCGATCCAGCTCGCGCCCGGCTTGACGGTCTCGATCGCGGCGCGCTGGGCGGCGAGGACGATTTCGTACACCTCGCGCTGCGCGCCGCTGAAGCGGCCGTTCACCGGGAAGGTGCGGGTGATGTCGGAAGCGTAGCCGTCGAGCTCACAGCCCGCGTCGATCAGCAGGAGATCGCCGTCGCGTAGCGGCGCATCGTTGGACACGTAGTGCAGCACGCAAGCGTTGGCGCCCCCCGCGACGATCGGCGAGTAAGCGGGAAACTGCGCGCCGTTGCGGCGGAACTCGTACAGGAGCTCGGCCTCGATCTCGTACTCGCTTCGCCCGGGGCGCGTCGACTGCATCGCGCGGCGGTGCGCAGCAGAGGCGATGCGCGCGGCGCGGCGCATCACGCCCTGCTCGTGCGAATCCTTGATCAGGCGCTGGTCGTCAATCAGCGTGCGCACGTCCTGCACGCGGTCGGGCGCCACGACGCCGGCGCGCATCTTGGCGCGCACCGCATTCAGCCATTTCATCGCCCGCGCGTCCCACTCGGGATCGTCGCCGACCGGATAGAAGAGCGCGGACTGGTTCTCGAGCAGCTGGGCCAGCGCGTCGTCGAGCTCATCGATGGGATGCGCTTCGTCGAAGCCGAAGCGCTCTCGCGCGCGCTCCGGGCCATAGCGGAAGCCGTCCCAGACCTCGCGCTCCGGGTTGCGCTCCCGGCAGAACAGGATCGATTTGTTTTCTGTGAGTACAAGCACGGCTTCGGGTTCGGTGAAGCCGGTCAGATAGTAGAAGTGGCTGTCGAAGCGGTACGGGAAATGCGAATCGCGGTTGCGCACACGTTCCGGCGCGGTGGGCATGACCGCGACGCCCGATCGCATGGCGCGCGCAAGCTGCTCGCGCCGCCGACGGTAGATGGAGATGTTTTCAGCCTCTTGCATATTTCATCGCCAGGTAGGCCTCGAGCGCTGCCAGCCGCTCCACGGTGCCGACATCCAGCCAGGTTCCTTCGAAGAGCTCGCCACCCACCAGTCGCCGCTCGGCCGCGGCGCGCAGCAGCGGCGCGAGCTGCGCCTTGCTTCCCGCCTCGACGCCGGCGAACAGCCGCGGCGCGATCACTGCAATGCCTGCGTAAGTGTAGCGCGGCGAGGCAGCGTTGCCGACCTTGCCCGCGTCGAGCGTGAAGTCGCCCGCAAGGTGGTGCGCTGGATTGGGCACCAGCACGAGGTGCGCCAGCCGCTCGTCGAGCGTGACGCGCATCAGGCGCGAGAGATCGACTTCGCAATACACGTCGCCATTCACCACCAGGAAGGGCTCGGCGCCGAGCAGGGTGCGCGCCATCGCCATGCCGCCGGCGGTCTCGAGTGGTTGCGGCTCGCGCGAGAAGGCGATGCGCACACCGTACCCGGCGCCGTCGCCCAGTCGCTCGACGATGCGCTCGCCGAGGTGGGAGACGTTGATGACGACGTCGCGGCAGCCGGCGGCGGCGAGGCGTTCGAGGTGCCAGCCGATCAGCGGCTTGCCGCCGGCCTCGATGAGCGGCTTGGGGACGCGATCGGTCAGCGGCCGCAGGCGCTCGCCGCGGCCCGCGGCGAGAATCATGGCCTTCATTGCAATTCGTCCATCAATCGGGCGAGCGGCGCGAGCGCGCCGTAGCGGGTCGCCACCGAACGCGCGTAGGCGAGGAAGCGCGGCGTGTCCTGCAGGTACTTCGGCTTGCCGTCGCGATAGTTGATGCGCGCGAAGATGCCGAGCACCTTGAGATGGCGCTGCAGGCCCATCCATTCGAACGCCTGCCAGAAATCGGCGAAGTCGGCATGCACCGGCAGCTTCGCCTTCTTCGCTTTCTCCCAGTAGCGAACGCTCCAGTCGAGCACCTGCTGCTCTTCCCAGCTCAGGAAGGCGTCGCGGAAGAGCGAGACCACGTCGTAGGTGATCGGCCCGAGCACCGCGTCCTGGAAATCGAGCACGCCCGGATTCGGCTCGCACACCATGAGATTGCGCGGCATGTAGTCGCGATGCACGTACACCGCTGGTTGAGCGAGCGCGCTTTTCACGAGGAGAGAGAAAATGGAATCGAGCGAATCACTCTGAGTCTTGCTCAGGCTTTTTTTCAAATGCTTTCCCACATACCACTCGGGGAAAAGATTCATCTCGCGCCGCAGTAGCGCCTCGTCGTAAGGCGGCAGCTCGCCGGCGCGCGTCGCAAGCTGCCAGCGGACGAGGGCATCGGTCGCGTCGGCGAACAGTTGCGGCGCATTCTGCGGATTGAGTGCCTGCAGGTAGGTGCTGTTGCCCAGATCGGCGAGCAGCAGAAAGCCCGATGCAAGGTCCTGCGCGAATATCTCGGGCGCATGGACGCCCGCGGCGCGGAGCAGCGCGGCGACATGGACGAACGGCCGGCAGTCCTCCTTGTCGGGTGGCGCGTCCATGGCGACATAGGTGCGGCCGTCGTCGAGGCGGGCGCGCCAATAGCGGCGAAAGCTGGCGTCTTCGGAAGCAGGCTCGAGGGAGAGGCGTGCGCCTGGAAATTGGGCGGCGATCCAGCGCTCTACGGCTTGGCGCCGCGCATCGGCGTGTATCATGGGAAATTCTAAAGAAAAAGTTCCACCGTCGCTCGATGCCGCACCGCTTTGCGACGCTGGCCGTCGCGCTCGCCGCCGCCACGCCAGTCCTCGCGCAAGACGCGGGCGCCGAGTTTACCGGGGCGACGACGATCGACGCCGGCACGCTGCAGGGCGTCGGCGATCTCGAATTCAGTGCGCACGGGCAGGTCGAGGTGCGGAACGGCGATACGTCAATCTACGCCGACTCGCTGCGCTTCAACCGCGAGTTCGGGCGACTCGATGGCGAGGGGGGCGTGCGCCTGTCGAGCGGCGCCGACCGCTTCTACGGCCCGCGCTTGCAGTACAACACGCAGGACGACACCGGCGTCTTCGAGCAGCCGACCTACCTGCTGCAGCGCGAGCGAACCGCCCGCGGCGGCGCCGAGCGGGTGACCTTCCTCGGCCGCGCCCGCTACCTGATGAGCAAGGCGACCTTCACCACCTGCCAGCCGGGGCAGGAGGACTGGGTGCTGGTGGCGGACGAGATCGACCTCGATTACGAGAACCTGGAAGGACGCGCGCGGCGTCCGCGGCTGCGTTTCTTCGACACCACCGTGCTCGCTTCGCCGTACCTCAGCTTCCCGCTCGAGAACCGCCGCAAGAGCGGCTTCCTCACGCCCTACTACTCGCAGGGCAGCCAGAGAGGTTTCGAGGTCGGCATTCCGTACTACTGGAATATCGCCCCCGAGCTCGACGCGACGTTCACGCCGGTGTACATGGCGAAGCGCGGCGAGCAGCTGAAGACGCAGGGCCGCTACCTGCAGAGCTCCTACGCGGGCGAGGCGAGGGTCGAGTACCTGCCTCACGACGAGGAGCTGGGTCGGCCGCGAACGGGCGTCTCCTGGCAGCACGTGCAGACCCTGCGCCCGAACCTGACCGCAGTGGTCGACTACAACAAGGTCTCCGACGACACCTACTTCGTCGATCTGGCGAGCCAGGTAAAGCAGGTCTCGCTGCGCACGTTGCCGCAGGACGCCTTTCTCACCTACGGCGCGTCGGGGCTCGGGCTCGGCGCCGGCTCGACGGTGCAGGCGCGCGTGCAAAAGTGGCAGACGCTGCAGGATCCACTGGCGCCGATCGTGCCGCCCTACGATCGCCTGCCGCAGATCAACTACAGCCGCGGCAAGACCGGCGTCGGCCCCTTCGACGGCGCGCTCGGCGCGGAGTTTGTGCGCTTCAAGCACGAAAGCCTGATCGAGGGCACGCGCACCAGCGTCAACCCCTCGCTCGCCCTGCCGACGCTGGGCCCGGGCTGGTTCTTCACGCCGAAAGCCGGCGTGCGCTACATGGGTTACAGCCTCGAGCGCACCACGGAGGGCCAGGACACGACGCCGCACGCGACCGTGCCGTGGCTCAGCGTCGACACCGGCCTGGTGTTCGACCGCGACGCGACCCTCTTCGGCGACAGCGTGCAGCAGACGCTCGAACCGCGCCTGTTCTACGTCTACGCGCCGTACCGGAACCAGGACCAGATTCCGCTCTTCGACACGGCGCTCGCCGATTTCAACTATCCGCAGCTCTTCAACGAGAACCGCTTTTCCGGCGGCGATCGCTTCGGCGACGCCAACCAGCTAACCGCGGCGGTCACCTCGCGCCTGCTGCAGCCGAACGGCCAGGAGCGCCTGCGCGCCACCATCGGCCAGCGCTACTACTTCCAGGAGGAGCGCGTCGGCCTGACCTCGACCTCGGTGCTGCGCACCTCGAATGCCTCGGACATCCTCGCCTCGCTCGGCGGGCGCCTGGCGCGGCAATGGATCTTCGATGTCACCACCCAGTACAACCTGCGCGAAGCCGAGATGGAGCGCTTCTCGTTCAGCACGCGCTACTCGCCGGAGATCGCCAAGGTGATCAACGCGAGCTACCGCTTCCAGCGCGACTCCGCCTCGAGCACGGGGGTCGGCCTGCGCCAGATCGACGTCTCGGGGCAGTGGCCGCTCACGCAGGGCTGGTACGGCGTCGGGCGATACAATTACTCCCTTCGCGACAGGACGCTGCTCGAGGGCCTGGCGGGCTTCGAGTACAACGCCGGCTGCTGGGTGTTTCGCAGCGTGGTGCAGCGGCTCCAGGCGGCGACGAACGTGACCTCTACGGCAATCATCTTCCAGATCGAGTTCAACGGCCTCGGCCAGATCGGCACCGACCAGGCGGCGAACTTCATGCGGCGCAATGTGCCGGGCTACTCGGTGACCAACCCGAGCGACCCGACCCTCGCGCCGCCGAGCGGCCGCCCGTCCCTGCCGTTCGAGCAGGTGTTCTGATGCGCGCGCTGCTCGTCTTCATCGCGCTGCTCATGGCGAGCGCCGGCGCCGCCGCGCAGCGAGCATCGCTCGTCGATCGCATCGTCGCTATCGTCAACAAGGAGGTCATCACGGCCTCCGAGCTTGCCGACGCGATCGGTTCGGCCGAGCGGGAGCTGCGGCGCCGCGGCACCGCGCCGCCGGAGCGTTCGGTGCTCGAGCGGCAGATGCTCGAGCGGCTGATCCTCGACAAGGCGCAGACGCAGATGGCGCGCGACACCGGCATCCGCGTCGACGAGCTGCAGCTCGACCGGGCGGTGCAGCGCATCGCCGAGGGCAACAAGATGTCGCTCGCCGAGTTCCGCACCGCGCTCGAGCGCGACGGCCTGGCCTTCGATGCCTTCCGCCAGGACGTGCGCGAGCAGATCGTCCTGACGCGCCTGCGCGAGCGCGAGGTCGACGACAAGATCCAGGTGAGCGACAGCGAGATCGACCTCTTCCTCGAGGCGATGAAAGCCGCCCCGGGCGAGCGCACCGAGTACAACCTCGCCCACATCCTGGTGCGCGTGCCCGAGCAGGCAAACCCCGAGCAGGTCGACGCGGCGCGGCGGCGGGCCGAGCAGGCGCTCGGCCAGGCGCGCGGCGGCGGCGACTTCGCTCAGATCGCCGCTACCTATTCCAACGCGCCCGAGGCGCTGCAGGGCGGCGGCCTCGGCTGGCGCGCGCACGATCGCCTGCCGGAGCTGTTCGCCGAAGCGCTCGATCGGCTCAAGCCCGGTGACACGACGCCGGTGCTGCGCAGCCCGGCGGGTTTCCACATCCTCAAGATGCTCGACCGGCGCGTCGCCGGGGTCAGCGACGCGCCGATCCCGCAAACGCGCTTGCGCCACATCCTGATCCGCACCAGCGAGACGGTTTCGGAGAGCGAGGCGCGGCGGCGGCTCAACGACCTGCGCCGGCGCATCCTCGCCAAGGAGGCCGATTTCGCCGAGATGGCGCGCGTGCATTCCGACGACGCGACCTCGGCGCGCGGCGGCGAGCTCGACTGGGTGTACCCGGGCGATACCGTGCCCGACTTCGAGCGCGCCTTCCAGGAGCTCCAGGTGGGCGAGATCAGCGAGCCGGTGCGCACGCCGTTCGGCATGCACCTCATCCAGGTGCTGGAGCGCCGCTCCGCGGACATGTCGGCGGAACGCCGCCGGCTGCAGGCGCGCCAGGCGCTGCGCGAGCGCAAGGGCGACGAGGCGTACAACGAATGGCTGCGCCAGCTGCGCGACCTGACCTACGTCGAGCTGCGGCTGGAGGAACGATAGCGGCGCGTCCGGTCATCGCCATCACTTCAGGCGAGCCGGCGGGGATTGGACCGGAGATCTGCCTGCGTCTGCGCGACGCGGACCTGGCCGCGCGCATCGTCGTCATCGGCGATCGCAGCCTGCTTGCCGGCTTTCCGGAAGTCGCTCACGTGCCGCTCGCGCGGCCGCGCCAGCCGGGACGCCTCGACCCGGGCAACAGCCGCTACGTGCTCGCCCTTCTCGACCGCGCCATCGCCGGCTGCCTCGCCGGCGAATACCACGCGATGGTCACCGCGCCGGTGCAGAAGAGCGTCATCAACGACGCGGGCATCGCGTTCACCGGCCACACCGAGTACCTGGCGGAGCGCTGCCGCGCCGAGGTGGTGATGATGCTGGTCGGCGGCGGCCTGCGCGTGGCGCTGGCGACGACACATCTGCCCCTGGCGGACGTTCCGCGCGCCATCAACAAGGCATCGCTGCTGAAAACGCTCCACGTGCTGAATGACGATCTGAAGAAGCGGTTCCACATTGGCTCGCCGCGGATCCTGGTCGCGGGCCTGAATCCGCATAGTGGTGAATCGGGACATCTCGGCAGCGAGGACGCCGAGGTCATCGCCCCGGCCATCGCCGACGCCGTGCGTGCCGGCATCCTCGTCAAAGGTCCGGTTCCTGCCGACACCCTCTTCGTTCCTGACCGGCTGAAGGAAGCCGACGCCGTGCTGGCGATGTACCACGACCAGGGATTGCCGGTGCTGAAGTACGCGAGCTTCGGCCGCGGCGTCAACGTCACGCTCGGCCTGCCGTTCGTGCGCACCTCGGTCGATCACGGCACGGCGCTCGACATCGCCGGCAAGGGGAAAGCCGATCCCGGCAGCCTGATCGAGGCGGTGAAGCTTGCGATCGAGCTCGCACAGGCCGCGTAAAAGGTTCGGGCAGCATTTCCTGCACGATCCGCGGGTGCTCGCGCACCTGGTCGAGGAAATATCCCCCGGCAAGCAGGATTTTCTGGTCGAGATCGGTCCGGGCGAAGGGGTGCTGACCGATCGCCTGCTCGACAAGGCCGGCACGCTGGAAGTGATCGAGATCGATCGTGACCTCGCGGCGCGCCTGGACAAGGTGAAAGTCCACGTCGCCGACGCGCTCGAGTTCGACTACTCGATCTTTCCAAAGGGCGTGCGCATCATCGGCAACCTGCCGTACAACATCTCGACGCCGCTGCTCTTCCACCTCGCGCGCTATGCCGACCGCGTGCGCGACATGCACTTCATGCTGCAGCTCGAAGTCGTCGAGCGCATGGTCGCCGCGCCGTCGACGCCTGCCTACGGGCGGCTCTCGGTGGCGCTGCAGGCACGCTTCCGCATGAAGAAGCTGTTCAACGTCGGCAGGGGTGCTTTCCGGCCGCCGCCCAGGGTCGACTCCGCGGTCGTGCGCCTCGAGCCTCTCCCGCAAATACTGGAGATCGACGAAGACCTGCTGCGCCGGGCGTTCTCGGCGCGGCGCAAGACCTTGCGCAACGCGCTGCCGGGCGTCGACTTCGCCGCGGCGGGCGTCGACCCGACCCTCAGGCCGGAGAATCTCTCGCCCGCGGACTACGCGCGGCTCTCGATGAACTCGATCTTGTAGCCGTCCGGGTCCTCGACGAAGGCGATGACACTGGTGCCGCCTTTCACCGGGCCCGGCTCGCGCGTCACTTTGCCGCCCAGGCCGCGCACCTTCTCGCAGGCCTTCTTCACGTCCGGCACGGCGACCGCGACATGGCCGAAGGCGCCGCCGAGCTCGTACTTGGAGACGCCGTGGTTGTAGGTCAGCTCGAGCACGGCGCTGCGGTCCTCCGTGTCGTAGCCGACGAAGGCGAGCGAGTACTTCTGCTCGGGCCGCTCGGTGGTGCGCAAGAGCTTCATGCCCAGCGCCTCGGTGTAGAACTTGACCGAGCGCGGCAGGTCGCCGACGCGCAGCATGGTGTGCAGGATTCTCATCGTTTTCCTTTCAGCGTTCCTTTCAAGAGCGGCAGCGAAGCGCCCGCGAGCTCCAGCTGCTCGCGCGCGCCGCGCCAGTCGGGATAGAGGCGGGCGAGAAGCGTCCAGAAGCGCCGCGAGTGATTCAGCTCGACGAGGTGCGCGACCTCGTGCGCGACGACGTAGTCGGCGAGCGCCGGGTCGAGGTGCACCAGGCGCCAGGAGAGGCGGATGGCGCCGTCCGCGCCGCAGACGCCCCACTGCGTGCGCGCGTTCGAGAGCTTGACCGGCGGCGCGGCGCGGCCGATGAGCGCGGCGAAATGCGCCGCGCGCGGCTCGAGCGCTTCCAGTGCCCGCAGCTTCAGCCATCGCACCAGCGTTTCGAGCGAGCGCCAGCGCGGCGCGCTGACGACAAGGCGCCCGGGCTCGCGCGTGACGCTGCGCGCGCCTTCGAGCACATCGAGCGCATGCGTCACGCCGAACAGCGGCAGCGACTCGCCGCTCATGCCGAGCAGGAGCGGCGGCTTTGGCACGCGCGCCCATTCGTCGAGCTTGGCGAAGATCCAGCGGCGCTTTTCGCGCAGAAAGGCGTCGATCTCGCGCCAGGGCGCGCGCAGCGGCGCGACGACCTTGAGGCCGTGCGCATCCACGCTCAGGCCGAGCGTGCGCCGCCGCCGGCGCGCGAAGCGGTACTCGACGGTGCGGCCGTCGAGCTCGATCAGCCCAATGCCTTCTGTTGCTCCTCGATCCATTCCTTGGCCATGGCGTTGATGGTGAGAGGATCGCGCTCGCGCGAGTCGATGCTCGGGCCGATGCGGATGGTGACGGTGCCCGGGCGCTTGAGAAAGGCGTTGCGCGGCCAGAAGAGGCCGGCGTTGTGCGCCACCGGCACGACCGGGGCGCCGCTCGCCGCGGCGAGCCAGGCGCCGCCGGGCTGGTAGTCGCGGGTCTCGCCCGGGGCGACGCGCGTGCCCTCCGGGAAGACCACCACCCAGAAACCCTGGTCGAGACGCTGCTGTCCGCGGCGCGCGATGGCGCGCAGGGCGGCGACGCCGCGCGAGCGGTCGATGGCGATCGGGCTCATCAGCGCGAGGCCCCAGCCGAAGAACGGGATCCAGAGCAGCTCGCGTTTCAGCACGTGCACCTGGGGCGGGAAGATGAACTGGAAGGCGAGCGTCTCCCACGCCGACTGATGCTTGGCCAGGATCACCGCCGGGCGCGCCGGCAGGTTCTCCCGTCCCTCGACGCGCCACTCGATGCCGAGGATGACGCGCGCCAGCCAGACGATGAGGCGCGACCAGCCCGAAATGATGCGGTAGCGCGTCATGCGCGGCAGCGGCGCGCTGGCGAGCGCGATCAGGGCGTAAGGCGGGGTGACGATGATGAGCGCGAGGGTGAAGAGCACGGAGCGCAGCACACTCATGGAGCGAGTTGCCGGACGAACGCCGCGAGGTCAGCATGCACCGTCGTGCCGCGCGGCAGGTTGCCTTCCGCCTGCGTCTTCGCGCCGTTGCCGGTCAGGACCAGCACCGGCCGCGCACCCGCGGCGGCGGCCGCTTCGACGTCCTTGCGCGAATCGCCGACCATGGACACATCCTCGATCGCGACGTTGAAGCGCCGCGCCACCTCGAGCAGCATGCCGGGCTGCGGCTTGCGACAGCGGCAGCCTTCGTCGGCCCGGTGGGGACAAAAGAAGAAGGCATCGACGCGACCGCCGACCTGGCTGAGCGCGCGCTGCAGCTTGTCGTGGATCGCGAACAGCGCCTGCGTATCGAACAGGCCGCGTCCGATCCCCGATTGGTTGGTCGCCACAACCACGCGGTAGTCGGCCTGGATGAGGCGCGCGATTGCCTCGAGGCTGCCCTTGATCGGTTGCCATTCGGCAGGCGACTTGATGTAGTCCTCGCTGTCGAGGTTGATCGTGCCGTCGCGATCCAGAATAACGAGTTTCACAGATGAGTGACTCGCGTCATGCCGCGAGCTTCGACAGATCGGCGACCCGGTTCATCGCCTCGCGCAGGTCGCGCAGCAGCGCGAGGCGGCCGCGGCGCAGCTTCTCGTCCTCGACCATCACCATGACCTTGTCGAAGAACGCGTCGACCGGCGCCTTCAGCACGGCGAAGCTCTTCAGGTAGCCGGTGTAGTCGCCCTTCTCGTAGAGCGCCTTCGCCCTGTCGGACACGGAGCGAATGGCATCGAGCAGCGCACGCTCGGCGGGCTCCTGGAGGATGCCGACTTCCACGCCGTCGAGCTTTTCACCCTTGGCTTCGGCCTGCTTGAGGATGTTGGCGACGCGCTTGTTGGCGGCGGCCAGGCTCTCTGCCTCGGGCAGCGACTGGAACGCCTTCACTGCTTCGAGCTGCTGCGGCACCACGCTGAGGTTGACAGGCTGCTTCGAGAGGACGGCATCCACCTGCAGCGTGGAATAGCCCTGCTCCTTCAGATAACCGGCGAAGCGATCGAACATGAAGTCGCGCAAGGCGGTATGCGGCTTGGTCGGGAAGGGCTCGAAAGCGGCGTGGATCAGCTCTTTCAGGGAGAGGCGCAGCTTGTTCTCCACCAGGATGCGCACCGCACCCAGCGCCGCGCGCCGCAGGCCGAACGGATCTTTCTCGCCGGTCGGGTGCTGGCCGATGCTGAAGAGGCCGGCGATCGCATCGAGCTTGTCGGCGAGGGCGACCGCGCACGCCACCGGGCCTTCCGGCAGCCGGTCGCCGGCGAAGCGCGGGCGATAGTGCTGCTCGATGGCATCGGCGACCTGCGGCGGCTCGCCGTCGTGCAGCGCGTAGTAGCGGCCCATCACGCCCTGCAGCTCGGGGAATTCGCCGACCATGCCGGTGAGCAGGTCGGCTTTCGCCAGCTCCGCCGCGCGCTCGGCCAGCAGCACGTCGGCGCCGAGCACGCCCGCGATCTTGCCGGCGAGCAGCTTCACCCGCTGTACGCGCTCGAGCTGGCTGCCGAGCTTGTTGTGGTAGACGACCTTGGCGAGCGCCGGCACGCGCGCCTCGAGGCGGGTCTTGCGGTCCTGGTCGTAGAAGAAACGCGCGTCCTCGAGCCGCGGCCGGACGACGCGCTGATTGCCGCCGATGATATGGCGCGGGTCGGCGACCTTCATGTTGGAGACGATGAGGAACTTCGGCAGCAGCTTGCCGCTCGCGTCGAAGAGCGGGAAGTACTTCTGGTTCTGCCGCATGGTGAGGATCAGGCATTCCTGAGGCACGGCGAGGAACGCAGCGTCGAACGTGCCGACGTAGACGCTTGGCTGCTCGACCAGCGCCGTGACCTCGTCGAGGAGATCGCGGTATTCGCCGAGCGAGCCTTTCTCGCGCGCGGCCGCTGCCTGGAGCTGTGAGTCGATCTCGCCTTTGCGTCGCTCGAAATCGGCGACCACGCTGCCCTCGGCAAGCTTCTGCTCATACTCGTCGGCACTGGCAAGCGCGATTTCGCCCGTGCCCATGAAGCGATGCCCTCGCGTGCGGTTGCCGGATTGCAGGCCCAGCACGCTGCCCGGAACGACCTTCTTGCCATGAAGCATGACCAGTCCGTGCACCGGACGGACGAACTGCGCTTCGCCCGAGCCCCAGCGCATGACCTTGGCGATTGGAAGCTTCTTGATCGCTTTTTCGACAATCTCGGCAAGCACGGCGTCGAGGCTCACACCAGGCAATTTGACGTGAGCGACGACGATCTCACCCTTGGGCGTCTGACGTCGCTCAAGGTCTTTCGGATCCAGCTTGTGCTTTTTGGCGAAGCCTTCGACGGCCTTCGCATTCGAGCTCTGCGGTCCCTCGACGGGGTTCTCCGAATCGGCCCCCTTGTCGAGGACTCCTGGGATGAGAACGGCAAGCCTGCGTGGAGTCGCAAACGCCTTCTTCTTTGGATCGCGGTCCTTCAAGCGGTGCCTGACGATCTCCGCTACCAGTTCATTGGCAAACGCATCCTGCAGGCGGACGAGAGATTTCGGGGGAAGCTCCTCAGTGAGGAGCTCGATCAACAGCGAGGCTTCCATCTATATTGCCCTGGCGCCGCCGGCAAGCATCGGGAACCCGAGTTTTTCGCGGGATTCGTAATAGGCCTGCGCAACCATCTTGGCCAGTCCGCGCACGCGCCCTATGTATGCCTGTCGCTCGGTGACCGAGATAGCGCCGCGCGCATCAAGCAGGTTGAAGGTGTGAGACGCCTTCATCACCATCTCGTAGCCCGGGAGCACGCATTGGGTGTCGATGAGGCGCTTCGCCTCGCCCTCGAACTCGCTGAAATGGCGGAACAGCATTTCGCTGTTGGAGAGCTCGAAGTTGTAACGCGACTGCTCGACCTCGTTCTGGTGATAGACGTCTCGATAGGTGACGCCGGGCGTCCACACCAGGTCGAACACGCTCTCCTTGCCCTGCAGATACATCGCCAACCGTTCCAGCCCATAGGTGATCTCGCCCAGCACCGGCTTGCAGGCGAGGCTGCCGACTTCCTGAAAGTAGGTGAACTGCGTGACTTCCATGCCGTCGAGCCAGACTTCCCAGCCGAGGCCCCAGGCGCCGAGCGTCGGCGATTCCCAGTCGTCCTCGACGAAGCGGATGTCGTGCTCCTTGGGATTGATGCCGAGATCCTCCAGGGACTTCAGATACAGCTCCTGGATGTCCGGCGGAGAAGGCTTCAGGACCACCTGGTACTGATAGTAGTGCTGCAGCCGGTTCGGGTTCTCGCCGTAGCGGCCGTCCTTGGGCCGGCGCGAAGGCTGCACGTACGCCGCTTTCCACGGCTCGGGACCGATGGCGCGCAGGAAGGTCGCGGTGTGGAACGTGCCGGCGCCGACTTCCATGTCGTAGGGCTGGAGCAGCGCGCATCCCTGGCGATCCCAGAATGCATTGAGCTTCAGGATGAGCTGCTGGAAGGTGAGCATTACCGGTGCCTGATTCTACCGATGATCACCCACGCGACGAGCGCGGCGAGGCAGAGCGCGAGCACCGGCCAGTCGCGCCAGGTCGCATAGGGCGTCGTGCCCGTGTAGCCCTGCGCGCGAACTTCCAGCAGTCCCTCGGTGTATTGCGGCAGGCGTGAAAGCACGCGGCCGTCGCGGTCGATCGCGGCGGTGACGCCGGTATTGGTCGCGGTGAGGTGCATGCGGCCGGTCTCGATGGCGCGCAGGCGCGCCATCTGCAAGTGTTGCGCGGGCGCGAGCGAGTCGCCGAACCAGGCGACGTTCGAGACGTTGACGAGCAGCGTCGCCTCCGGCAGCCGCGCGGCGATCTCGTCGCCGAACACGTCCTCGTAGCAGATGTTCACCGCGACGCGCTGGCCGGCGACCTGGAGCGCCGGCGCGGACGTGCCGCGCGAGAAGTCCGACATCGGAACGTCGACCGTGCGCATCAGCCAGGCGAAGCCGGGTGGCACGAATTCGCCGAATGGCACCAGGTGGTGCTTGTGGTAGATCTGCGGCGGCGAGACGCCGAGCGTGACGACGCTGTTGTAGTAGGACTGCGGCGGCTCGCGATAGGCGACGCCGAGCAGCAGGTCGCCGCCGTTTCGCCGCGCCACCGCGGCGAGCGACGCGAGGTATCCCGGGTCGACCTGGTCGAGGAAGCGCGGCACGGCCGTTTCGGGCAGGACGAGCAGCTTCGCCCGCGAGCCCTCCGCGAGGCGCAGGTAGGTATCGAGGATCTGCGCGTAGCGCTCGGGCCGGAACTTCATCTCCTGGCGGACGTTGCCTTGCAGGAGCGAGGTCTCCACCGGTTCGCCGGCGGGCTCGGTCCACGCCACTTGCCGCAGCGCTTGTCCTGAGCCGAGAACGGCGAGCATGACAACGAGCGCAGGGACCGTGTGCAGGCGCTTATAGAGCAGCCACACCGCTCCGGCGAGCGCGAGCGTGAGGAAGCTCAGCGCGTAAACACCGCCGAGCGGCGCGAAGCCCTGCACCGGCCAGCCGACCGCCGCGTAGCCGACGGAAAGCCAGGGAAAGCCGGTGAAGATCGTGCCGCGCAGCCACTCGAAGAGCGTCCACGCCGCGGGAATGAGCAGGCACACACGCACCGCGACCGGCGCGGGAATTCGCGCCTGCAGCCAGCCCGCAATGGCCGGGAAGAGCGCGAGGAAAGCGCAGAACACCGCGGTCGAGAGCACCGCCAGCGGCGCCGGCATGCCGCCGAACTCGCTCATGCTCACGTACACCCACGAGACGCCGGCGGCGAAGGAGCCGAAGCCGAACCAGAAGCCGGCAAAGAAACAGCCTCGCGGCGTGGCGTCGCTCCATTTGTGAGCGAGCAGCGCGAAGGTGACGAGGGCGATCGGGTAGACACCCACCGGCGCGAACGCGACCACGGTCGCCGCGCCGGCGAGGAACGCGATCACGCTGCCGGGAACGGCGTTCACGCCTTCGGTTTGTCGACCAGCAGGGTGTAGACGCGCCGGCTGTCGGCGCGCAGGACCTGGAAGCGCAGCCCGTCGATCGCCACCGACTCGCCGCGCTTCGGCAGGCGGCCGAGGTGCGCGATCACCAGGCCGCCGACGGTGTCGGCGGCCTCGTCGGAGAACTTGGTCGAGAATGCCGCGTTCAGGTCGGCGATCTGCGTCAGCGCCTTGACGCGAAAGCGGCCGCCGGGCTCGGGGATGATGTTGTCGGAGGCCTCGTCGAAGTCGTACTCGTCCTCGATGTCGCCGACGATCTGCTCGAGCACGTCCTCGATCGTCACCAGCCCGGCCATGCCGCCGTACTCGTCGACCACGATCGCCATGTGGTTGCGGCTGGCGCGGAACTCGCGCAGCAGTACGTTCAGGCGCTTGGCCTCGGGCACGAACACCGCCGGGCGCAGCATCTCGCGCACGTTGAAGTTCTCCTCGCCGGCGTAGTGGCGCAGAAGATCCTTGGCGAGCAGGATGCCGATCACGTCGTCGCGGTTCTGGTCGATCACCGGGAAGCGCGAGTGGGCGGTGGAGATGATCTGCGGAATGAACTTCTCCACCGGCTCGTGGATGTCGATGAAGTCCACCTGCGCGCGCGGGATCATGATGTCGCGCACCTGCATCTCCGAGACGGTCAGCGCGCCCTCGATGATCGACAGCGCATCCGCGTCGAGCAGGTTGCGCGAGTAGGCCGAGCGCAGGAGCCGGGACAGCTCGCTGCGGTCGCCGGGTTCGCGCATGATGAGCGCGGAGAGGCGCTCGAGCAGGCTCGGCCGGGTGGAATCGTTCACAGGACCGCTATTTTACTCGTAGGGATTCGCGAACCCGAGCCGGCGCAGCACGCGTACTTCCTTGCGCTCCATGCGCTCGGCATCCTTCTTCTTGAGGTGATCGTGGCCCTGCAGGTGCAGCACGCCGTGCACGACGAGGTGCGCGTAATGCGCCCGTAACGATTTCCCCTGCTCGCGCGCCTCGCGGCGGACGACCGGGTCGCACAGGACGATGTCGCCGGTCGCGAAGGTGAGGACATTGGTCGGCCTGTCCCGGCGGCGGTATTTCCGGTTGAGACGAAGCCCCTCGCGGGCGCCGACGATCCGCACCGTGATGCCGGCGATGCCGAGCGCCCAGCGGCGGAACAGCGCGGCGCCGGGCAGCCCGCGCCGCGGCACCGCGTACTGGACCGCGGGGTTAGCCTTCCTGCGCGTTTTTTTCGTAGGCATCGATGATGCGCGCCACCAGCGGATGGCGCACCACGTCCTGAGCGCCGAACTGTGTGAAGGCGATGCCGCGCACGTCGGCGAGGATGCGCCGCGCCTCGATCAGGCCGCTCTTCTGCCCGCGCCCGAGGTCGATCTGCGTCACGTCGCCGTTGACCACCGCCTTGGCGCCGAAGCCGATGCGGGTGAGGAACATCTTCATCTGCTCGGGCGTCGTGTTCTGCGCCTCGTCGAGGATGACGAACGCGTGGTTGAGCGTGCGGCCGCGCATGTAGGCGAGGGGAGCCAGTTCGATCGTGCCGCGCTCGAGCAGCTTGCCGGTCTTCTCGAAGCCCATCAGGTCGTAGAGCGCGTCGTACAGCGGCCGCAGATAAGGATCGACCTTCTGCGCGAGATCTCCGGGCAGGAAGCCCAGGCGCTCGCCGGCCTCGACCGCGGGCCGCACGAGGACGATGCGCTTCACCTTGTCGCGCTCGAGCGCGTCGACGCCGCAGGCGACCGCGAGATAGGTCTTGCCGGTGCCGGCCGGGCCGATGCCGAAGGTGCAGTCGTGGGCGAGGATGTTCTCGATGTACTCGACCTGGTGCGGGGTGCGTCCGTGCAGGTCCTGGCGCCGCGTGAGGAGCTGCGGCGCATCGCTCTTTATCGAAGAATGGTGTTTTGAAAATTCGACCAGGCCAAGCTGCACGTCGTCGATGCTGAGATCTCCGACGGCGCGATCGTAGAAATGCTCCAGTGCCTGCGCCGCACGCCCGGCCTGCTCGCCGCGCACGAGGAATTTGGCGCCGCGGCGGGCGATGGTGACGTCGAGCGCCGACTCGATCTGCCGCAGGTTCTCGTCGAGCGCGCCGCACAGGCGCGCGAGCCGCAGGTTGTCGACGGGATCGAGCCTGACTTCGACCGGTTTTGCCCTCAGACGAGCTCGCCTCTAAGGGTATGCGACAGGGCTGCGGTGATTCGCAACTTTACGAATTCACTTTTCAGGCGCTCGGGTCCGGAAAAATTGACGGTGCGGTTGTTGCCCGTGCGGCCGCAAAGCTCGCCGGCATCCTTCTTCGACCGTCCTTCGACCAGAACGGTTTCGGTCGTGCCGACCATGCGCGCCGAGATCGTCGCCGCCTGCCCATCGAGCTGCGACTGCAGCCGTTGCAGGCGGTTCAGTTTTTCATCCCGGGAAACAGGGTCTGGAAGCTCGGCGGCGGGCGTGCCCGGGCGCGGGCTGTAGACGAAGCAGAACGCGCCGTCGAATTCCGCCTCGCGCGCGAGCTTCAGCGTCGCCTCGAAGTCGGCCGTGGTCTCGCCGGGAAAGCCGACGATGAAGTCCGAGGCGAGGCTGACGCCGGGCTTCGCCTGGCGCAAGCGCCTCGCGATCGAGCGGTACTCGAGCGCGGTGTAGCCGCGCTTCATCGCCGCCAGGACGCGGTCGGATCCCGACTGCACGGGCAGGTGCACGTGCGGCGCGAGCTTGGGCAGGTCGCGGTGCGCGTCGATCAGGCGCTGCGTGAACTCGCGCGGGTGCGAGGTGGTATAGCGGATTCTTTCCAATCCCTCGATTTCACTGACCAGGAAAAGCAGTTCGGCGAAATCCGCGCGCGCGCCGTCGATGACTCCCTGCCAGGCGTTGACGTTCTGGCCGAGCAGCGTCACTTCCTTCACGCCCTTCTCGGCGAGCACGGCGATCTCGGCGACGACGTCGTCGAAGGGGCGCGACACTTCCTCGCCGCGGGTGTAGGGAACGACGCAGAAGCTGCAGTACTTGCTGCAGCCTTCCATGATCGAGACGAAGGCCGACGCGCCTTCGACACGCGCCGGCGGCAGGTGGTCGAACTTCTCGATCTCCGGGAAGCTGATATCGACCTGCGGCTCGCCGGTAGCGCGCCGGCGCGCCAGCAGCTCGGGCAGGCGGTGCAGTGTCTGCGGGCCGAAGACGACGTCGACATACGGCGCGCGCTTGACGATCGCGGAGCCTTCCTGGCTTGCGACGCAGCCGCCGACCGCGATCATCAGGTCCGGGTTGGCGCGCTTGAGGTGCTTGACCCGGCCGAGATCGTCAAACACCTTTTCCTGCGCCTTCTCGCGCACCGAGCAGGTGTTGAAGACGATGACGTCGGCGTCTTCGGGCTTCGTCGCGCTCTCCAGCCCTTCGGCAGCGTGCAGCAGGTCGGCGATGCGGCCCGAGTCGTACTCGTTCATCTGGCAGCCGAAGGTGCGCAGGAAGAGCTTCTTCATTTCGGAATCGGCGAGGGCTCCGGCGGCAGGGCGGCTTTTTCCTGCGCTGACAGGAGCCAGACGCGATACACCATGCCGCTGGAATCGAGCAGGACCATCGCCTGTTCCTTCTCCGGCAGGGAGACGGGCAGAACCAGGCGATTGTCGGCATCGCGGATCTGGGCGCCGGGCGAAAGCTGCTGCGGCTGGCCGTCGAGCTCGACCGCCATCATCTCGAGGTGGCGGATGGTTGCGAGCTTCGCCTCCGGCGGGATCGTGCGCAGTTGCGCCGCGGCAGCAGCGCACCAGGCGGCGAGAACAACGACGAGGAGGATTCTCATCGGCAAGGAAATGGTGGCGAATCCGTGATTCGAACACGGGACACGCGGATTATGATTCCGCTGCTCTAACCAGCTGAGCTAATTCGCCATGTCGATCGATACCGCCATTATAGACCGGGACTACGACCTGATCGTCGTCGGCGGCGGGCCGGTGGGCGCCTGCCTCGCCATCGCCGCCCGCGAGATGCGCGTCGCCCTGGTCTCGCACGAGCGGCGCGTGCCCGCAGCGTCGCGGCACGGCGCCTTCGATGCGCGCGTCTACGCGCTTACCCCGGGCAACGTAGAGTTTCTTCGCCGGCTCGGCGTCTGGCGGCATATTCCCGCCGCGCGCGTCGAGCCGGTGCGAGCGATGCATGTCTTCGGCGACGACGGCCGCTCGAGCCTGGAGCTCGACGCCTATCGCGCCGGCGTGCCGGAGCTGGCGTGGATCGTCGAGGACTCGGCGCTGCAGGACGCGTTCTGGCAAGTACTGGAGGCCAGGATCTTCGCGCCGGCCGAGTGCGAAACGCTGGCGGACTCGATCCTGACATTGCGCGGCGGTGAGCGGCTCGCCGGTTCTCTTATCGTCGGGGCGGACGGAGCGAATTCATTCGTCCGGCGCGCCGCGGGAATACCGGCGAGCGAGAATGGCTACCAGCAGGCCGCGGTGGTGGCGAACTTCGCCTGCGAGAAGGAGCACCGCGGCATTGCCCGTCAGTGGTTCCAGGGCGGCCCGGTGCTGGCGCTGCTGCCGCTTCCGGGCCGTCAAGTGTCGATGGTGTGGTCGCTGCCCGCAGCGCGTGCGGCGAGTGTCGTCGAGCTTGCGCCGGACGCTCTGTGCGAGCAGGTCGAGACGGCCTCGCGCGGCGTGCTCGGCGGGCTTTCGCTCACCACGCCGCCGCGAACGTATGCGCTGCGCAAGCTGCGCGCGCAGCGGCTGGTGCAGGCCCGCGTGGCGTTGCTGGGCGACGCCGCGCATGTCATCCATCCGCTGGCAGGGCAGGGCCTCAACCTCGGCCTGCAGGACGCTCAGGTGCTCGCCCGCGTCCTCGCGGCCCGCGAGCCGGGGCGCGACCCGGGCGACCTGCGGCTGCTGCGCCGCTATGAGCGCGAGCGGGCCGAGCCTATACTGGCGATGAATGCCGTGGTCGACGGGCTGTTCCGTCTCTTCGGCAGCGAGGGCGAGCGGTGGTCCCGGCTGCGCAACGCAGGGTTGAACCTCACCGACCGTTTCCCGGTCCTAAAGAACCTTCTCATCCGGCAGGCGATGAACTGATGCGCACTTTCTGGGGTTTGCTACTGGCCGCGGCCTTCTCGTTGCCGGCGCTCGCCGACGACGCGCAGATCCGCAAGATCGTCGAGGAGAAGCTCGGCGGCGTGAAGGTCGAAGGCATCCAGCGTGGCCCGCTCGGCCTCTACGAAGTGCGCTTTCGCGCTGGCGACGGCATCCGCATCGTCTATACGGACGCGACCGCGTCGCACATCATCCTGGGCAAGATCTACGAGACCAAGGCCGACAAGGACCTGACCGAGGAGCGGCTGCGCAAGCTGAACGCGATCAAGTTTGACTCGCTGCCGCTCGCGCAGGCGGTGAAGGTGCAGCGCGGCAACGGCAAGCGCGTGCTGGTGATGTTCTCCGACCCCCACTGCCCGTACTGCACGAAGTTCGAGCAGACGCTGCAGCAGGTCGACAACATCACGATCTACGTCTTCATGTTCCCGGTCATCAAGCCGGACCTCGCCGACCACTCGAAGGCCGTCTGGTGCTCGCCGGACAGGTCGAAAGCCTGGCTGGATCTCGCGCTGCGCGGCAAGCCGCCGGCGGCGAGCGCATCCTGCGACAACCCGGTGGCGAAGAATCTCGAGCTCGGCCAGAAGCTCGGCGTCAACAGCACGCCGACGCTCTACCTCGCCAACGGCGAGCGCGTCGCCGGCGCCCTGTCGCCGGAGGACCTGCGCGAGATGCTCGACAAGGTCGCCAGCAGCAACTAGATCAGTCTCGCGGTAGCGGCTGGCCGCGCGGCCAGAGCAACCACATCCTCGCTGGATTTCTCATGCGCCCCGCCTGCGTGCCGGCGTCGACGCCGCTGCCCCAATAGAAATCGCCCCGCACCACGCCGCGGATCGCGCCGCCGACGTCCTGCGCCGCCATCAGGCGCTCGAGGCGCTCCTCGGCCAGCGGATACGTGGTGGCGAGATAGACCGGCGCGCCGAGCGGCACGAAGCGCCGGTCGACGGCGAGGCTGTAGCCGGCGGTGAGCGGCACATTGAGCGCGCCGATCGGCCCTTCCTGGCCGCGCACCTCGCGGAAGAAGACGTAGCTCGGGTTGGCATTGAGCGCCTCGCGCAGCTTGTGCGGGTTCGCCGCCGCCCACGCCTTGATGTTCTGCATCGACGCCTGGTCGAGGGTCATCTCGCCGCGGTCGACGAGATAGCGGCCGAGCGAGCGGAACGGGTGGCCGTTCTGGTCGGCATAGCCGATGCGCATGCGCTCGCCATCGGCCAGGCGGATCTGTCCGGAGCCCTGGATCTGGAGGAAGAAGAGCTCGACCGGATCGCTCGTCCAGGCGATCACCGGCGCCGGCAGCTCGGCGTTGCGCTGCTCGATCTCGGCGCGCGACCAATAGGGCACTAATCGGCGTCCGTCGAGGCGCCCGCGCAGGCGCATGTTGCGCACGTCGGGATTGACCGACGCGAGCTCGACGACGATGAGATCGTCGGGCACGCCGTGGATCGGGAAGCGGTTGGTGGTGTCGCGCAGCCGCGCGCCGTCGATGATCGGCTCGTAGTAGCCGGTGAGCAGGCCGGTGTCGCCGGCGTTGGAGGAGCGTAGCGCGTAGGCAGTGAACTGCGACTCGAAGAACTGCCGTGCCGCCGCCTCGTCGCCCGCCGGCACGAGCGCGGCGAGCTCGCAGGCGACGAGCAGCGGCGCGGGCGGCCGGCCGCAGCCGACGAGGAAAGTGCGCAGGCTCGGCACGAGGGCCGCCTGCGGCCAGCCCGGCAGCGTGTCGAACGCGACTTCCTGGTAGAGCGCGGTCTCGGGTCCGCTCGGCGGCTTCACCGGCGGCGTGGGCACGGGCTCTGGCTTCGGCGGCAGCGGCGTGCACGAAGCGGCGATGAGCACGGCCAGTACAATCAGCGCAGGGAGCGCGCGCGAAAAAATGTGGGTCATCTATCTCGAAGTCGGTGTGGCGCTCGCGCTTGCCGTGCTGATCGTCTGGTGGACCTGGCCCAGGAAAAAGTAGGCAGGGGGACGACTCCGGCTCTTCAGTGCAGCACTCTGGGTACTGACAGCGTGAACTGCGGAATGGTTGCCTCGAAGCGGGTGCCGTCGGCGGCCACCATCTGGTAGCTGCCGCGCATCGTGCCGACCGGCGTGGCGATCGAGGCGCCGCTCGTGTATTCGAACTTTTCGCCCGGCTGCAGCGTCGGCTGCGAGCCGACCACGCCCAGGCCGCGCACTTCCTGCACCAGGCCCTGCGCGTCGGTGATGATCCAGTGCCGGCTGATCAGCTGCGCGGCGACCGCGCCGGTGTTGCGGATGGTGATGGTGTAGGCGAAGACGTAGCGGTTGGCGGACTCGTCGGACTGCTCGGGCAGGTACTGCGTCTGCGCCGAGACATCGACTTGGTAGTTTTTCGCCTGCGCCATGGCACGCATTGTAAACTCGCGGCGCCATGGCCTTTCGTATCGCGCCGAGTATCCTTTCCGCGGACTTCGCCCGGCTCGGCGAGGAAGTGCGCGCCCTGGCGTCCGCCGGGGCGGACCTCGTGCACTTCGATGTCATGGACAACCACTATGTGCCGAACCTGACCGTCGGGCCGCTGGTCTGCGCCGCGCTCAAGCCGCACTCCAAGCTGCCGCTCGACGTGCACCTGATGGTGCGGCCGGTCGACCGCCTGGTGCCCGAGTTCGCCAAGGCCGGGGCGAGCATCATCAGCTTCCACCCGGAGGCCTCCGAGCATGTCGACCGCACCATCGGCCTCATCAAGGAGAACGGCTGCAAGGCGGGCCTGGTGCTGAACCCGGCGACGCCGCTTTCCTTCCTCGACCACACGCTCGAGAAGCTCGACCTGGTGCTCCTGATGTCGGTCAATCCCGGCTTCGGCGGCCAGCAGTTCATCCGCTCGGTGCTGCCGAAGATCGCCGAGGTGCGCAAGCGCATCGACAAGCTGGGCCGCGACATCTGGCTCGAGGTCGACGGCGGCATCAAGACCGACAACATCGCCGAGGTCGCGCGCGCCGGCGCCGATACCTTCGTCGCCGGCTCGGCGATCTTCGGCTCGAAGGACTACGCCGCCACCATCAAGCAGATGCGGCAGCAGCTCGCCGTGCTATAGTTTCCCGGCATGCACTTCCTCTCTCTCCGTTGGCGTCGCTGGTCCCGCTAGTCCTTCCCTAGCCGTTCCCGTCGTTCGCAGTTGCAGTACCGGAGAGAGTCGTGACCGAAGCAGAATTTTCCAGGCTGGCAGCCGCCGGCCACAACCGCATCCCTGTCATCGCCGAGGCGAGCGCCGACCTCTACACGCCGCTCGCCGTCTACATGCTGCTGGCGGGCGGCCCCTATTCGTACCTGCTCGAGTCGGTGGTCGGCGGCGAGCGCTTCGGCCGCTATTCGTTCATCGGTCTCTCCTGCGCCGAGCGTATCGAGGCGCGCGGCCGCACCATCCGGCGCCTGCTGCGCGATGCGCGCGGCAGCGACGTTTGCCTCGAGCAGACCGAGGGCGATCCGTTCGAAATCGTGCGTGCCTGGCTCGCGCGCCAGAGGGTCGCGCCGGTCCCGGCAGCGCTGCGTTTCGGTGGCGGCCTCGCGGGCTACTTCGGCTACGAGGCCGTGCGCCACATCGAGAAGAAGGCGCTCGGGAAGGAAAAGCCCGACCCGCTTGGCACGCCCGACATGCTGCTGCTCGTCTCCGACGAGCTCGCCGTGGTCGACAACGTGCTCGGCAAGCTCTATCTCGTCGTCTACGCCGATCCGCAGCAACCCGACGCGCTGCGCACGGCGAAAGAGCGGCTCGAGCACCTGCGCGCGCGGCTTGCGCATCCGCTCGCGCGCGAAGCGGTGCTCCAGCACTTCACCGACGGCGGCGACGAGGCGGCGGGCGTCGAGCGCACCATGAGCGAAGCCGATTTCCTTGCCGCGGTCGGCCGCTGCAAAGAATACATCCTCGCCGGCGACGTCATGCAGGTGCAGATCTCGCAGCGCAGCTCGCGACCTTTCGCCGCGCCGGCGCTCTCGCTCTATCGCGCGCTGCGCGGCGTGAACCCCTCGCCTTACATGTTCTTTTTCGATTTCGGCGATCACCACGTGGTGGGCGCCTCGCCGGAAATCCTGGTACGGCTCTCCGGCGACACCGTGACACTGCGGCCGATCGCCGGCACGCGCCCGCGCGGCGCCACGCCGGAAGAGGATGCGGTTCGCGCCGCGGAGCTGCTCGCCGATCCCAAGGAGCGGGCCGAGCACGTGATGCTGATCGACCTCGGCCGCAACGACGTCGGCCGCGTCGCGAAAGCGGGCAGCGTGCGCGTCACCGATCGCATGGTGATCGAGCGCTACTCGCACGTGATGCACATCGTCTCCAACGTCGAGGGCAAGGTCGGCGAGGACCTGGATGCGGTGGACGTTCTGAAAGCGACTTTTCCCGCCGGCACGGTCACCGGTGCGCCAAAGGTGCGCGCCATGCAGATCATCGACGAGCTCGAGCCGGTGAAGCGCGGCGTCTACAGCGGCGCGGTCGGCTACCTCGGCTTCAACGGCGACATGGACGTGGCGATCGGCATCCGCACCGCCGTCGTCAAGGATGGCCGGCTGCACGTGCAGGCGGCCGCCGGCATCGTCGCCGATTCCGATCCGCGCTCCGAGTGGGAGGAGACGAAGCACAAGACGCGCGCCCTCCTCAAAGCAGCGGCGAGGTGCTCATGATTGCCGTCATCGACAACTACGATTCCTTCACCTGGAACCTGGTGCAGTACCTCTGGGAGCTGGGAGCCGAGGTGAAAGTGTTCCGGAACGACGAGATCTCCGTCGAAAAGCTTGCCGCACTCGGCCCCTCGCACGTTGTCCTCTCGCCGGGTCCGTGTACGCCTGACCAAGCGGGAATCACGCTCGAAACGATCGGCCGGCTGAAGGCGCCGATGCTCGGCGTCTGTCTCGGCCACCAGGCAATCGGCCAGGCATTTGGCGGCAAAGTGGTGCGGGCCGGGAAGGTGATGCACGGCAAGACTTCGCGCATCCGGCACGACCAGAAGGGCGTCTTCAGGGAAATCGCCAACGAGTTCGTCGCGACGCGCTACCACTCGCTGGTCGTCGAGCGGGTATCCCTGCCGGAGTGCCTGTCGATCACGGCGCAATCCGAGGATGGCGAGATCATGGGCCTGCGCCATGCCAACCTGCCGGTCGAGGGCGTGCAATTCCATCCCGAAGCCCTTCTCACTGAACACGGGCACAAAATGCTGCAGAATTTCATCGAAGGGAAATGAAATGAAGCAAATTACCGTCGCCGAAGCCATCCAGCGCACCGTCGAGCACCGCGAGGTGTTCCACGACGAGATGCTCCACATCATGCGGCAGATCATGCGCGGCGAGCTCTCGCAGGCGCAGATCGCCGGCTTCATCATGGGCCTGCGGGTGAAGAAGGAGACGATCGGCGAGATCGCCGCCGCGGCGCAGGTGATGCGCGAGCTGGCGACGCCGGTCGAGATCAAGGATGACCAGCACCTGGTCGACACCTGCGGCACCGGCGGCGACTCGGCGCACACCTTCAACGTCTCGACCTGCGCGGCGTTCGTCGCCGCCGCGGCGGGCGCCAAGGTGGCGAAGCACATGGGGCGCTCGGTGTCCTCGTCTTCCGGCAGCGCCGAAGTGCTGGAAGCCCTCGGCGCCAACATCGCCCTCACGCCGGAGCAGACCGGCCAGGCGATCGACAAGCTCGGCCTGGGGTTCATGTTCGCTCCCGCGTACCACGCGGCGATGAAGCATGCGGCGCCGGTGCGCAAGGACCTCGGCGTGCGCACCCTCTTCAATATCCTAGGGCCGCTTACCAACCCGGCCGGCGCGAAGAACCAGGTGCTGGGCGTGTTCCACTCGGATCTCGTCGGCATCCAGGTGCGCGTGCTGCAGCGCCTGGGCTCGAAGCACGTGATGGTGGTCTACGGGCTCGACGGCCTGGACGAGATCTCGATCTCGGGCGATACCCTGGTCGGCGAGCTGAAGAACGGCGAGATCAGCGAATATATGCTCAATCCGGGGCAGTTCGGCCTCGAGCTCTACGACCGGCGCGCGATCACCGTGACGACGGTCGACGAGTCGAAGGCCATGATCGTCGCGGTGCTCGAAGGCCAGCCGGGACCGGCGCACAACATCGTCGCGCTTAACGCCGGCGCCGCGATCTACGTCGCCGGCCGCGCCGACAGCCACAAGGCGGGTGTCGAGCGCGCCTCGCAGGTCATCAAGAGCGGCGCGGCAAAGCAGAAGCTGGAGGAATTCGTCGCCTTTACCCAGAAGCTGAAAAAGTGAACATCCTGGATCGGATCCTGGAGGTGAAGCGCGCTGAGATCGCGGCGGCCAAGGCTCGCCTTCCGGATCCGAAAGCCGAAGGTCCGGTGCGCGACTTCATCGCTGCACTGCAAAAGAAGCGTCCGGCAGTCATCGCCGAGATCAAGAGAGCGAGCCCATCCCGTGGGATCCTCCGCGCCGACTTCGATCCGGCGGCAATCGCGCGAAGCTACGAAAAGAGCGGCGCCGCGTGCATGTCAGTCCTCACTGACAAAGAATTCTTCCAGGGCGACGCCGAGCATCTGAAGGCTGCCCGCGCCGCTTGCGAGCTGCCGGCGCTGCGCAAGGATTTCGTCATCGATCCCTGGCAGGTGCGCGAGTCGCGCATGCTCGGCGCCGACTGCATCCTGCTCATCGCCGCATGCCTTTCCCAGCAGCAGATGTTGGAGCTGGAAGGCGTCGCGCTCTCTCTCGGCATGGCGGTGCTGGTCGAGGTGCACGACGCCGCCGAGCTCGAGCGCGCGCTCGAGTTGAAGACGCCGCTCCTCGGCATCAACAACCGCAACCTGAAAACTTTCGAGACCAGGCTCGAGACGACCATCGATCTCCTGCCGCGCGTCCCGGCCGGGCGTATCGTCGTCACCGAAAGCGGCATCCTCCAGCCCGCCGACGTCGCGCGGCTCCGCGGTCATGGGGTTGAAACCTTCCTCGTCGGCGAGGCTTTCATGCGGGCGAAAGACCCGGGCGAGGCGCTCCACGAGCTGTTTTTTGCGGCAGCGCAGCAAAAAATGAGTGTTGGGAATTCACAACGAGGGCGGCCAAACAGTCCCTGACACGGCGGGAATCCTTGGTTCCTCAAGGGGGCGTTGGGCACACTGCACGGGACTTCTCAGGGTGAGGGGTTGGCGCGCGACCGATCGGCGTTGCGCCTAGATTGATCTCCAGAGAGGAGCTTGCATGCAAAAGAAACTTCTAACCATCGCAGTAGCCGGCGCACTGGCCGCGCCTGCCTTGGCGGTCGCGCAGTCGACCGTCGAGGTGTACGGCACGGTCAACATGGCGTTCGGTCAGTTCAAGTACACGGACGGTGGTGTCGCGCGCACGAACGACGGCAGTTCGCAGGCAGCGTTCGGCTCGAGCGTGTCGAAATGGGACGTCGCCAACGGTGCGTCGAACTACGGTATCCGCAGCCGCGAGAACCTCGGCGGCGGCTTGGCCGGGTGGATTCAGATCGAGCAGAACGCACCGCTCGAGCGCTCGTCCAGTCCGGCGATCAAGCCGGCATCGCGCAACTCGGCCATCGGTATGCAGGGCGGCTTCGGTAACGTCTTCCTGGGCCAGTGGACCACGCCCTGGGCGGACCTTGACGCGCTGTGGGGCATTGGCACGGTCGGCTTCTGGGGCCCGGTGACCGCGATCATCGGCCGCCGCGAAACCACGGGCGTCGCGCCGAACCCGAACTGCATCGGCGGCGAGGGCGTGACGCCGGGCGGGTCCTCCAACGGCCCGGGACGGACCGTGTGCGACGCGCTTCCCTCCGGCGGTGGCGTTGGCCACGCGTTCTGGCGGCGCGCTTCGAACGCGGTCTTCTACCAGTCGCCGGTCATGGCGGGCGTGCAGGTCAAGCTCGCCTACCAGACCAACGAAGGCAAGGCGACGGGCAACCCCGGCGGCACGAACGCCGATCCGTCGATGTGGTCCACGTCGGTGCAGTGGGCCGGCTTGGGTGGCAGGGCGCGTGTCGGTGCGGCGTATGACCGTCACAAGGACTTCACCACCATCGGCCAGACCGATACCGGCTACGCTGTTAAGGGCGGCTGGAACTTCGGTGTGATCGACGTTGGTCTCGCGTACGAGGTGAGCAAGTACAAGTGCGGCGTGCAGCCGTTCGGCGCCCCAGGTGCTCCGACCTTCGGCGCTACAGGCGCGGTGACGTACACGACGCAAGCCCCGGCGCGTCCGACGCTCTGCGGCTCTGACGGCGATATCAAGGCCAAGCAGTACGGCGTTGCGCTCGCTGTACCGGTCGGTCCGGGCTCGATCCGGGCGTCGTACGCGGTTGCCAAGGACCTCGAAGGGGTCGTCGGCTCCGCGGCTGGCGTGCACATCAGCGACACCGGTGCCAAGCAGTACAACGTCGGCTACGAGCACCGCTTCTCGAAGCGGACGAACGTAGGCATCGGCTACGCGAAGATCGATAACAAGCAGAACGCGCAGTTCACCTGGACGGGCGCTCCGCCCAACCAGACGGGCAGCTTCCAGGGCACGACGGGCAACAACACGCCCCTGTTCGGCTCGGACGTCAGCACGTTCTTCGTCAGCATGACGCATCGCTTCTAAGCGACACGTCAGGAAGTCTTGAAACGGGCGCCTTCGGGCGCCCGTTTTTTTTCTGCTAGTCTGTTTCGATGTTCTCCATTGATGCCTTGATCGGCGAGTTCGACCGCGCGCTGCGCGCGGTGGCCGGCGTTGCCGAGGCGGCGCGGCGCTCGCCCGCGGATGGCGTCGCCGAGGCCGAGCTGAAGTCCCAGGAGCGCGAGCACGCGGCGGCATTGATGCGCGTCAATCATGTCGGCGAGATTTGCGCGCAGGCGCTCTACCAGGGGCAGTCGCTGACGGCCCGCGATTCGGCGGCCCGAGCGGCGCTCGAACAGGCTTCGCGCGAGGAGCAGGACCACCTTGCCTGGAGCGCCGAGCGCATCCGCGAGCTCGGTGGCCGGCCGAGCTTTCTCAATCCTCTTTGGTACGCAGGGTCGTTAGCGATCGGTGCTTTCGCCGGGGCGTTCGGCGATCGCTGGAATTTCGCCTTCCTCGCCGAGACCGAGCGGCAGGTCGAAGAGCATCTCACCGGCCACCTCGAAGCGCTGCCGGCGAGCGATCGCCGTACGCGCGCCGTGGTCGAGGCGATGCGTGCCGACGAGGCCCGCCACCGTGCCAGTGCGCT
>JAXDQC010000136.1:0-29926 GCA_034668045.1 Betaproteobacteria bacterium
GAGACCGCGATCGCCATGAATTCGCCGAGCGAGTCCCAGCGCAGGTGGTTTTCCTCGACCAGCTGCTGCACGTGCTTGGGCGCCGAGCCACCCGCCCCCGTCTCGAACATGGCGCCGCCCGCCATCAGGGGCACGATCGACAGCATCTTGGCGCTGGTGCCGAGCTCCATGATCGGGAACAGGTCCGTCAGGTAGTCGCGCAGGATGTTGCCAGTCACCGAGATCGTGTCCTTATTGCGGATCACGCGCTCGAGAGTGAAGCGCATCGCGCGCACCTGCGACATGATCTGGAGATCGATGCCGGTGGTGTCGTGGTCCTTGAGGTAGCGGCGCACCTTCTTGATCAGCTCGTTCTCGTGCGGGCGATACTCGTCCAGCCAGAACACCGCCGGCGTGTTGGACTGGCGCGCGCGCGTGACGGCCAGCTTGACCCAGTCGCGGATCGCGGCGTCCTTGGTCTGGCACATGCGCCAGATGTCGCCCGTTTCGACCTCCTGCTCCAGCAGCACGTGGCCGTCGTGGTTGTCGACGATGCGCGCGACGCCGTCCTCCGGGATTTCGAAGGTCTTGTCGTGCGAGCCGTATTCCTCGGCCTGCTGCGCCATCAGGCCGACGTTGGGCACCGTGCCCATGGTCTTCGGATCGAACGCGCCGTTGGTCTTGCAGAAGTTGATCACTTCCTGATAGATGCGCGCGAAAGTGGATTCGGGCAGCACCGCCTTGGTCTCGTACATCTTGCCGTCCGGCCCCCACATCGTGCCGCCGGCGCGGATCATCGCCGGCATCGAGGCGTCGACGATCACGTCGTTCGGGTTATGGAGGTTGCTGATGCCCTTGGCCGAGTCGACCATCGACAGGCGCGGCCGCTTGGCCTCGCAGGCCTTGATGCCGGCCTCGATCTCGGCGCGCTTCCCCGCCGGCAGCGTCTTGATCTTCTCCAGCACGTTGGCGAAGCCGTTGTTGACGTTCACGCCGAGCTCGGCGAACAGCCTGCCGTGCTCGTCGAACAGGTCCTTGTAGAACACCCGCACCGCATGGCCGAACACGATCGGGTGCGAGATCTTCATCATCGTCGCCTTGACGTGCAGCGAGAAAAGCAGGTCGTGCTTCTTGGCGTGCTCGATTTCCTGCTCGAAGAACGCGCACAGCGCCTGCTTGCTCATGTACATGCTGTCGATCACCTCGCCCTCCAGCAGCGGCACCGACGGCCGCAGGATGACCGTCTTGCCGCTCTTGGTAACGAGGTCCATGCGCACGTCGCAGGCGTGCGACAGGGTGATCGATTTCTCGCCGTGGTAGAAGTCGCCGCTGTGCATGTGCGAGACGTGCGTGCGCGAGGCGGGATCCCATGCCGCCATCGAGTGCGGGTTCTTGCGCGCGAAGTTCTTCACCGAGGCCGGGGCGCGGCGGTCGGAGTTGCCCTCGCGCAGTACCGGATTGACCGCGCTTCCGAGCACTCTCGAGTACTTCGCCCGGATCGCTTTTTCCGCGTCGTTCTTCGGATTGTCGGGATAGTCCGGCAGCTTGTAGCCCTTGGACTGCAGCTCCTTGATGGCGGCTGTCAGCTGGCCGACCGGCGCGCTGATGTTGGGCAGCTTGATGATGTTCGCCTCGCGCTTGAGCGTGAGCTTGCCGAGCTCTGCCAGGTTGTCCGGAATGCGCTCATGCGGCGTCAGGAGTTCAGAAAACTGTCCCAGGATGCGGGCCGCCAGCGAAATGTCGCTTTCCTCGATCTCGATCCCGGCGGGCCGGGTGAAGGCGCGCAGGATGGGCAGCAGGGAATAGGTCGCGAGACGCGGTGCCTCGTCGGTCAGGGTGTAGATGATCTTGGGTTTTGCGGTGGACACCGGAAATTCGCCTCTGCGGGTGGTTAGCGTGACGCGGGAAGGCCGACATTCTAATAAAGCTTCACGTCCAACGCGCGCTCCACGAGCCACACCGTGGCGATTGCCGCGATCAGCGCCGAGCCGCCGGCGAGGACCGGGCGCCGGTAGAAGGCGCTACGCCGCGCCGCATAGGCGAGCGGCAGGAAGACGGCGATGATCGCCAGTTGCCCAGTCTCGACCCCGAGGTTGAAGCCGACCAGCGCGAGCAGCAGCGCGTCGCGCGGCAGGCCGAGGTCGGCGAGCACGCTGGCGAAGCCGAAGCCGTGGATCAGGCCGAAGCCGAAGGCCACCGCCCAGCGCCGGCCGTGCACCAGGGGCCAGACGTTGTTGAGCGCCGCCAGCACCACCGACAGGGCGATGGTGGACTCGACCAGGCGCGAGGGCAGCGCAATCACCGACAACGCGGCCAGCGAGAGCGTGATCGAGTGCGCGACGGTGAACGACGTCGCGACCTTGAAAACATCCCAGAACGCGTCCCGGAAGCGATGCGCAGGGATCCATTCCTTGTTGACCAGGACGAAGACCGAAGGCAAGAGCAACGACACCAGGAACAGGATGTGATCGAAGCCGATCCAGATGTGCCACACGCCTTCGCGCACGTAGTCGGCGAACTGCTGCAGCTTGGAGCGCGCTTGCGCGCCGACGTCGAGCTTCGGCCGCTCCGGCGAGAGGATGCCGGTCGTGGTTTCGCCGCCGTGCTCGACGCGCAGCAGGCCGCGGTGCGTCGGGTCGAGATCGAAGAACAATCGGTACTCGACCTCGACGGCGTGGTAGCTCTCGCCCGGGCAGCGCGCGGCGAACCGCAGCACCGCATAAGCGCCGTCGGAGTGGTCATCGACCAGGTGCTCGGTTGGCTCGAGCCTGCACTCGCCGCCGTCGGCGCGTAGCGCGAGCCGCGCCAGCGCGTAGGCGTTGACCTCGGCCTGCTTTGCCTTCAGCTCGCCCCAGGTGATGGCGCCGTCGCCGTTCGCGTCCAGGCCGATGGCGTACTCGAGGTCGCGCAGCGCGATGTCCCATTGGCCGCGCAGCGACTTGCCGTCGGCGAACAGCGTGAGGTAGCTGTCGCTCGGCTTGTGCGCGTGCGCCGAGCCGGCGGCGAGCAGGCAGGCGAGGAGCAGAGCTCTCATCGCAGCGATGCCGCGATGCGCTGCATCCGGGCGCTTTCGAAGCGGCTGTCGTCGAGCCACTTCAGCACCGGGGCGGCCGCCTTCGCGTCTTTCGCCCCCGCGGCGGCCTCGAGGACGACCAGCGCGTCGCGCGGCTCGCGCTGCTCCCGCCAGTTTTCCAGGCCGACGGCGAGCGCCGCGCGCGCGTCTCCCTTGAGGTCGAGCAGGAAGCGCGCTTCCTCGCCCATGTGCAGGCGCTCGCCGCGCAGGGCGGCGGCGGCGAAGCGCTCGGCGAGCGCCTGCGAGTGCGCCTGCGCCGCCGGCAGCGTGTGGGCCTGCTCGGCGATCGCGAGGCGCAGCAGCAGCGTGTCCGAGCGCACCCAGTCCTGCAGCAGCGCGACGACTTCCTTCGCCCGGCCCTGCTCGAGCAGGAAGTCGGCATAGGCCGCCAGCAGGAAGTTGTCGGTCACGCCGAGCTTCAGCGCGGCATTGAAATGCCGCTCGGCGAGACCCGCGTCGCCGAGCCGCCACGCCATTTCCGCCAGCCGCGTCAGGGTCCAGAGCCTGGTCTCGGCCGGCGCATCCGGCCGCCGCGCGAGCGCGGCAGCGAGACGCTGGTAGGCCTCGCGCGTCTTGCCGGTGGTGGCCTCCACATAGGCGAGGCAGCCCGCGGCCATGAGCTCGCTCGCGTGCTCGCCCAGCGCCGCGCACTCCCGCATCGCAGCGGCGTAGTCGGCCTGCACCATGAAAATGGCCGCTCGCCATGCGCGCGCATCCACGTGGGCGGGGTCGCGTTCGAGGGCGCGAGCGAAATCCTTCAGGCCGCCGGAGAAATCATGGCGGTACTGGCGCAGCAGGCCGCGCGTGAACAGGATTTCCGCCGGCGCCTCGTCGCCCGGCCAGGGCCGCAGCGCCGCCTCGGCGTAGCCGACGTAGCGGGGATCGCCCTCGGCCGCCGCCAGGTCGAAGTAGCGCTGCGCGAGACGCGTCGCCCTTGCCGCGTCCTTCGGCGAAGCCGCGAGCGCCGCGCGCAGCTGGCGCAACTCGGCCATGACGGGGTCGCCGCGGCGCGTGGGGAGCCGCTCGAGCACGGTCGCGTCGTCCTTTGGCACGTGGGGAGCCGCCCACGCCGTCGTCACCGCGACCAGAAAAGCGGCAGCAAAACGTGCCATGCAGTTGCGCACAATCCTTATAAAACAATAGGTTACCATATCCATAAGCTCTGCCACGTACTGTATGTAGAATCTGCGCCGGGTTCGCCTCCAGGGAGGCAGCGCCCGCGGTCAACCGCCCGCGAAGTGGTGCGTTATGCGGTCGGGGAGCGGGCCACGTCGCGTCGACCCCGTTTCGAAAACTAAACAGGAGATTTAGATGAGCAAGCTGATCACCGTTATCGTCGCCGCGATGTTCGCGGCCGTGAGCGCCTCCGCCTTTGCCGCCTCGCACGCCGGCGCGCAAAAAGGCGACAAGATGGAAAAGTCGGAGAAGATGGACAAGAAGGACGGCAAGAAAAAAGGCGAAGGCAAGAAGAAAGCCGCCGCCAAGAAAAAGATGGAAGACAAGAAGTAACTCGTCTTCAGCAGCAGCAAAAAAGGCAGGCGATCCCTGCCTTTTTTTTCGTCCTGCTTTTCTAGGAGCGGCGTTCGTTATGCCGCTTGATGGTCTTCAGCATTTCGACCGGCGCGAAATCGTCGGTCAGCAGCTTCGCCCCTTCCTGCGGCTTGATGTCGCGCTTCGCGGCGAGCAGCTCCACCAGGTCGTAGCGCAGCTTGTGCTGCTTGGTGAGCGCGGCGGCGCGCTGGCGCAGGCGCGCCGGCGCGATCGGCTCGCCGTCGTAGGCGATGATCACCACGTTGCCGCCGGCCTCGTAAGTCTCGACGTTCTTGAACACTGTGCCGATGGTGCGGATCGCGCTGTCGAGCACCATGGTGCTCGGCTCGACGTTCTGCGCCACCACGCCGCCGGGTCTCAGGTGTCGCTTGATGATCTCGAAGTATTCCCTGGTCATCAGGTGGAAAGGCACGAACGGCCCGCGATAGGCGTCGAGGAATACCGCGTCGTACGTTCCCTTGGAGCGCGTCAGGAAGATGCGGCCGTCCTGCGCGTTGATCTTGAGGCGCTCGCCTTCCTTGACGCCGAAATATTTCTTGGCCAGGCGGATCACTTCCGGGTCGAGCTCGGCGATCTCGAGGCTGAGCTGCGGGAAGCTGTCGACCAGGTAGCTGGCGGTGCGCCCGCCGCCCAGGCCGACGAACGCGGCGCGCTCGAAGCGCTCGTTGTAGACGGCGGCGAGGGTCATGTAGCGGGTATAGCGCGCCGCCAGGCTGCCGCGGTCCAGCAGGTCGATGACCGACTCGACGTACTGGCTGTTGCGGTAGCCGAAGTTCATGTACAGCATCTGCCCCTGCTTGATGACGAAGACGTTGTTGTACTCGGACTCGACTTTCTCGATCACCCCGTCGGCGGCCATCACCGATACCTGCGCGCGCGCCGCGTCGGGATGCGCGCAGAGGACCGCGGCGACGAGTGCGAGCACCGCGGGCGCGACGGCGGACCGCTTGCCGCGCTGCAGGGCGAATAGCGCCGCGGCGCAGGCGATCGTCAGTGCGCCGAGCAGGTAGAAGATGCCGCGCGAGCCGATCACCGGCACGAGGAAGAAGCTGGTGCCGATGGTGCCGACGATGCTGCCAACCGTATTGAGCGCCGACATCGCGCCGACGATCGAGCCGGAATGGGCGACGTCGACCAGCGCCAGTCGCACCGCCACCGGGCTGACCGCGGCGAACAGCAGCGCCGGCAGGAACGCCATGGCGAGCGACGCGACCAGCGCGCCGATGCGCACGTCCTCGATGGCGTCGAGAAGCGCCAGGCACAGCGGCTCGGCGTACAGCGGCGTGCAGAGGATCACGGCGCCGCCAGCGCACAGCAGCCCGCTGACGAGGCCGATGCGCGGATAACGATCGGCGAACCGGCCGCCGATGAAGAAACCGAACGACATGCCGAGCAGGAAGACGGCGATCAGCGCTCCCCAGGTGTAGATCGTGCCGCCGAAATACGGCACCAGCGCCCGGCCGAGCACCATCTCGAACGCCATCGTGCCCAGGCCGGCGTAGAAGCTCACCGCGAACAGCGCGCCGCGATTGAAGGTCATCGCCTCAGTGCGCCAGCGTCATGACCAGCCCGGGCATCGGCGGCTGGTCGTTCTGGAACGCGCCCACGACCACGAGCTGCCCGGTCGGCAGGAAGGTGAAGTTGGTGACGAACTGCATCGGCACCGGAATAACGCGCTGCAGCTTGCCTTCGGTTGACAGCAGCATCACGCGCGCCGCGCCGTATTCCGCGACGTAGAGGCGGCCCTTGTCGTCGAGCAGCAGCCCGTCCGGGCCGGCGAGCGGGTAGGCGACCGAGGCCGGCGGCAGCGACGCGAGGTCGAAGAACACGCTCGGCGTACCGATCTCGCCCGGCTTGCCGACGCTCATCACCAGCACCCGCCGCGCGAGATGCTCCGACACGTACAGGCGCGAGCGCTTCTCGTCGATGCGGATGCCGTTCGCATAGCGCAAGCCCTCCGCGACGCGGTGCGGCTGGTCCTGCAGGTCGACGAAGTAGACCGCACCTTCCGAAGGAGCGCGCAGGCTGAAGATTCCGGATGAAGTGAAATAGAGCTGGCCGCGGCGATCGACCGTGGCGTCGTTCGGATAAACGAGACGCCGGCCGGCGCCGTCGGTTTCGAGGCGCTTGACGACCTGGAAGTTCCCGCCGACTCGCAGCACCATGTGCGCGAGGTGGCAAAGGATCCAGAAGCCGCCTCGCCCGTCGGGCTTGATCGAGGTCGGACCGCAGCCCGGCTCTTCCCACACCGTGGTGGTTTTCCCGTCCTTGTGGCGACGGATCCGGTGCAGCGGCATTTCCGCCCAGTAGAGAGCGCCGGCGACCACTGTCGGGCCTTCAGGGTAGAAGGCCTGCTCCTTCAAGCGCACCTCTTCCGCCGCGGCGGTGGCGGCAAAGGCGAGGAGCAGCAGTCCGAAACGAATCATCACAAGATCACCATCAAGACGAGTCCCGCCGCCAGCGCCACGCGCGCCAGCGGCGTCCAAAGGCGCCGCTCGACGTTGCGCGCGCAGATCCACGCCGCCCAGCACCACAGCCAGAACGCCGCGATGCGCACCACGTCGAGCAGGTCAGCCCAGCCCGGGCGCTGTTGCAGCCGCAGCTGCTCGGCAAAAAAAAGCAGCGCAGCCGCCAGGCACACCACCGGCGTGCCGATCAGCCACCAGACTTTCCAGAGCCGCGTGCCGCGATCGAACGCGTTCAGAACCCGCCGTGCGACTGCGCAGCCATGCAGTAGAGCATCGGAATCGACAGCATGGTGTTGATGCGCGAGGTCATGCCCGCCATCTTGGCGGCGGCGGCCTTCTCCTCCGGCGTTACCGTAACGATGCCGAGGGCCTTCTTCTGGTTCGGCCAGATGATGAACCAGACGTTGAACCACATGATGATGGCGAGCCACGCGCCAACGCCGATGGCGGTGAAGGGTTTCTGCAGCGAAAGCGCCTGGAGCAGATAGCCGCTCATCCAGGCGAGCAGCGCACCGGTGACGAGAGTCGCCATGGCGCCCCAGCGGAACCAGAACAGGGCCGTCGGCGCTATCACCTTGCTTACCGCCGGCTTCTGCTCGTCGGGGATCTTCGGCATCGACGGGGTCTGCACGAAGTTGAAATACCAGAGCAGGCCGATCCACATCACGCCGGACCCGATATGCAGCCAGCGCATGAAGAACGTCCAGTAGCTCATTTCGCCGAAGGAACGGAAGGTTCCGGCGATGCCGATCATGACCAGCACTATGACGACGCCCGCGACGAGCGTTCGATTCAGCGAGGAGAAGAACGCAGCCATGATTTTTTCCTTTTCGTTAGCAGGTTCCGGGGCGAAAAGTCTAGCACCGTCAGCGGCCGCCCGTGAAAAAGCCGGCCGCCGCCGCGGCGAGGACCAGCACCTGCGCAAGGGCGATGAAAGCCTGCAGCCGTTCCCCGGCCGCGAACAGCAGGGGCACGATGCGGGCGTAGCAGACCAGCGTGACGACGCCGAACAGGGCCACCGCGGCGAGGTTGAGGTAGTCGGCGTAGCCGAGCAGCCCCAGCCAGCCCCAGCCGGCGGGCTCGCCGGTCAGTTCGGCGAAGCGAGCGGCCGGCAGGCTCCAGAGCTGTGGCAGCCGCTCCAGCGGCACGAACGGCTCGACGGCGCCGCTGACATAGACGAGAAAGGCGGCGAGCGAAATGGCGAAGCCGGCGCGCGTGGCGACGTCGAGCCAGCGGGCGTACGTAGCCTGCATCAGATCCACAGGCCCGTGCCTCGCAGCAACGCCCGTGCGCCGGCGAGCAGCATCACGACGATGACCAGCCAGCGCACCAGGTGCGCGGGCACGCTCGCCAGCAGGTGGGCGCCCAGGCGCGAGCCGAGCATCACGCCGAGGATCGACGGCACGACCAGCAGCGGCAGCACCGCGCCGCGATGGATGTAGACCCAGGCCGCCGAGCTGTTGATGATCGAAATGATGAGCGCGCTCGAGCCGACCGCGACCTTGAGCGGCGCCGCCATCAGGAGGTTGAGCGCCGGCACGTTGGCGAAGCCGGCGCCCAGGCCGAATACGCCGCCCAGGAACCCAATGGCGCCGAACGCGGCGAAGCCGCCGAGCGTGCGATGCGTCTTCCAGTCGATGCGCTTGCCCGCCGCCGGGTCCCGGAACTCGCCCTCGAGCTTCAGCATGCGCGCCAGGGCGTCGGGGTCCACCATGGCGCTCTCGGTGGAGCGCGTGCGCCAGATGACGATGGCGATGGCGATCACCAGCGCGCCGAGCAGCGCCTGCAGCAGGTCGGTGTTCATGCCCAGGCCGACGATCGCGCCGGCGACCGAGCAGATCGAGCCGGCGAGGCCGAGCGGCATGACCAGGCGCAGGCTCGCCATGCCGCTCCTCAGGAGCTGCGGCCCGGCGGCGAGCGTGCCCGCGAGGGCGAAGAGCAGCCCGGCGCCGCGCACGAAATCGAGGTGGAACGGGAAGAAGCTGCCGACGATCGGTACGAACAGGACGCCGCCGCCGATCCCGGCCAGTACCGCCACTATGCCGATCAGGAAGCCGACCGCCGCAAGAGCGATCGGCCAGACCCACCAAGGAATGGCTGCAGCTTCCATATTCCTGGAGCTATGCTCGCATATGCCAAAGCTCGCCGCTAACGTCTCCATGCTTTTTCCGCAGCTCGATTTCCTCGACCGCTTCGCCGCGGCGAGGGCGGCGGGGTTCCGCGCCGTCGAGTACCAGTTTCCCTACGAGCACGACGCCGCCGAGGTCGCGCGCCGCGCCCGCGACGCGGGCGTCGAGGTCGTGCTGCACAACCTGCCGCTCGGCGGCAACCCGAAAATCGAGCGCGGCATCGCTTGCCTGCCCGGGCGCGAGCGCGAGTTTCGCGACAACGTCGAGCGCGGCATCGAATACGCCGTCGCCGCGCGCTGCGCGCGCCTCAACTGCATCTCCGGTATCGCGCCCGCGGACGCGCAGCACCTCGAGGTGCTGGTCGGCAACCTGCGCTACGCGGCGCGCAAGCTCGGCGCCGCGGGCCTGCAGCTGATGCTCGAGCCGGTCAGCACGCGCACCGTGCCGGGCTTCATCCTCAACCGCTCGCAGCCGGCGCTCGACGTGCTGAACAAGGTCGGCGAGGGCAACGCTTTCCTGCAATACGACCTCTTCCACATGCAGATCATGGAGGGCGACCTCGCCATGACCATCGAGCGCCTCTTGCCGCGCATCGGCCACATGCAGATCGCCGACGTGCCGGCGCGCAACGAGCCCGGCACCGGCGAGCTCAACTTCGACTTTCTCCTGCGCCACATCGACCGCCTCGGTTATTCGGGCTGGATCGGCTGCGAATACAATCCCAGAGGTGATACGGTCGAAGGACTGAAGTGGGCTCGCGCCTATCTGTCGTGAACGCGCTACGCGGCTTCCTGCCCGCGCGCGCGGTCCTGCACGAGGAAGAGGACACGCGGCCGTACGAATGCGACGGGCTGACGGCCTATCGGCAGCTGCCGATGGTCGTCGCCCTGCCGGAGACCGAAGGGCAGGTGCAGCGCATTCTCAAAACATGCTCTTCCCTTGGGATTCCGGTCGTGCCGCGCGGCGCCGGCACCGGGCTCTCGGGTGGCGCGCTGCCGCCGGGCGATGGTGTGCTGCTGTCGATGGCGAAGTTCATGCGCGTCGTGCGCCTCGACCCGGTCGCGCGTGTCGCGGTGGTCCAGCCCGGCGTGCGCAACGCCGCCATCTCCGAGGTCGCCGCGCCTCACGGCCTGTACTACGCGCCCGATCCGTCGAGCCAGATCGCCTGCAGCATCGGCGGCAACGTGGCCGAGAATTCGGGCGGCGTGCACTGCCTGAAATACGGCCTGACGCTGCACAACGTGCTCGGCCTGCGCGGCTTCACCATCGAGGGCGAGCCGATCGTGCTCGGCGGCGGCGACGCGCTGGACGCGCCGGGATACGACCTGCTCGCGCTCGCCATCGGCTCGGAAGGGATGCTCATGGTCGTGACCGAGGTCACCGTCAAGCTGCTGCCGAAGCCGCAGAGCGCGCGCGTGATCATGGCCTCGTTCGCCGACGTCGAGAAGGCCGGCGACGCGGTGGCGGGGATCATCGCCGCCGGCATCATTCCCGCCGGCCTGGAGATGATGGACCGGCCGGCGACGCGCGCCGTCGAGGAATTCGTCGGCGCGGGCTACGACCTGGAGGCCGCGGCCATCCTGCTGTGCGAGTCCGATGGAACAAGCGAAGAAGTGGAAGACGAGATCGCGCGCATGAAGGCGGTGCTGGAAGGCGCCGGCGCGACGCGCCTGACGGTGTCGCGCGACGAAGCCGAGCGGCTGCGCTTCTGGTCGGGGCGCAAGGCGGCCTTCCCGGCGGTCGGCCGCATCTCGCCCGACTACTACTGCATGGACGGCACGATCCCGCGCAAGCGGCTGGGCGAGATGCTCAAGTTCATCGCCACGCTGGAGAAGAAGTACGGGCTGCGCTGCCCCAACGTGTTCCACGCCGGCGACGGCAACCTGCACCCGCTGATCCTGTTCGACGCCAACAACCCGGACGAGCTCGACCGCACCGAGCGCTTCGCCGCCGAGGTGCTGGAGAAATGCGTCGCCGTCGGTGGCACGATCACCGGCGAGCATGGCGTCGGCGTGGAGAAGATCAACCAGATGTGCGTGCAGTTCGGCGCCGAGGAGCTCGAGCTGTTTCGCGCGGTGAAGCGCGCGTTCGATCCCGCCGGCCTGCTCAATCCCGGCAAGGCGGTGCCGACGCTCGCGCGCTGCGCCGAATACGGCCGCATGCGCGTGCGCGGCGGACACCTGCCGCACCCCGAGCTGCCACGCTTTTGAATCTGGAAAATCTCCAGACCCGAATCCGCGCGGCGGCGGGCGCCGGCACGCCCTTGCGCATCCGCGGCAGCGGCAGCAAGGATTTCTACGGCAACGCGCCGCGCGGCGAGGTCCTCGATACGCGCGGCTACGCCGGCATCGTCAGCTACGAGGCGACCGAGCTGGTCGTCACCGCGCGCTGCGGCACGCCGCTCGCCGAGCTGGAGAAGGCGCTGGCGGAGAACAACCAGTTTCTGCCTTTCGAGCCGCCGCATTTCGGCGCCGCCGCGACCTTGGGCGGGTGCATCGCCGCCGGGCTCGCCGGACCGCGGCGCGCGGCCGCGGGCGCGGTGCGCGATTTCGTCCTCGGCACCAAGCTCGTCGACGGCCGCGGCCAGGTGCTGCAGTTCGGCGGCGCGGTGATGAAGAACGTCGCCGGCTACGACGTCTCGCGCGTGCTCGCCGGCTCGCTTGGCACCCTCGGGCTGATCGCCGAGGCGTCCGTCAAGGTCCTGCCGCGCCCGCGCAGCGAGCAGACGCTGCGCCTGGAGGCAAGCGAGGCCGAAGCGCTGGCGACGATGAATCGCTGGGCCGGGCAGCCGCTGCCCGTCTCCGCTACCGCCTGGCACGAAGGCAGCCTTCTCGTGCGGCTTTCCGGCGCCGAACCCGCGGTGCACGCAGCGGCGAATCGCATCGGCGGCCAAGCGGGGCAGCCTTCGCTATGGGACGAGATCAGGGAGCAGACCCACGCCTTCTTCAGCGGCCCCGAGCCCCTGTGGCGTGTCTCCGTGCCGAGCACGGCCGCGCCGCTCGGCCTGCCAGGTCGCCAGCTGATCGAGTGGGGCGGGGCGCTGCGCTGGCTGAAAACGACGGCCGGCGCCGAAACGGTGCGCAAGGCCGCAAGGCACGCGACCCTCTTCCGCGCCGCCGACAAATCTCCGGGCGCCTTTTCACCGCTCGACCCGGTCAACGCGCGCCTGCACAAGGCGCTGAAGAGCGCGTTCGATCCGGCGGGTATTTTCAACCCCGGGAGGATGTACGCCGATCTCTAGGGCTTGGGGGCGAGCTTCTTTTTCTGCGCCGCGACGGCCGCGCGCGCCGGGTCGGCGAACGAGCTCTGCGGAAACCGCGCCAGCAGCTTGGCGTAGAGCTGGATGGAGAGCGCGGGCTCGCCCGCCTCGCCCGCTTTCGCCGCTGCTTCCATCAGCAGGCGCTGCTGCACGACGGCGTCATGGCTCACTTTCGGCGCCAGCGCGATCGGCGCCGGCGCGGCGGCCACGCTCGGCGCCGGCGGAATGCTCGCCTTCGCCGTGCCGAGAGTATTCGGCAGGGTCTGCGACATGAGCGCGGCGAAACGCTCCTCCGATGCGCGGTTGCGCTCCTCCCACTTCGCGCGCATGCGCCAGACGCCGTATACGACGCCCGTGACGCAGGCCAGGGCGACGAACCAGACCATGGCTTTCATGGAAAAAGTATAGCCAGTGCAGACCAGCCTCGCAGAATTCATCCGCGACCGGCCCGAAGGCAAGGAGGCCGAGGCGATCCTGCGCAAGTGCGTGCACTGCGGCTTCTGTACCGCCACCTGCCCGACCTACCAGGTGCTCGGCGACGACCTCGACAGCCCGCGCGGCCGTATCTACCTCATCAAGCGCGTGCTGGAGGGCGCTGAGGTCACCGGCAAGACGCGCCTGCATCTCGACCGCTGCCTGACCTGCCGCGCCTGCGAGACGACCTGTCCCTCGGGCGTGCGCTACGGCCATCTCGTCGACATCGGCAGGGCGGTGGTCGAGGCGCGCACCCGGCGGCCGCTCTTCGACCGTTTGCGGCGCTCGCTGCTCGCCTTCGGCATTCCCCGCCAAGGGCTGTTCGGCGCGGCGCTCGGCCTGGCGCGGGCGCTCGGCCTGCAGCCCAAGGCGAGGCCTGCCGAGACGTGGCCGCCGGCGCGGCACGCGCGCAAGATGCTCGTCCTCGCCGGTTGCGTGCAGCCTTCTCTCGCGCCCTCGGTCAACGCCGCGGCGGCGCGCGTGCTCGACCGCATGGGCGTCTCGCTCATCCAGGCCCCGGGCGCGGGCTGCTGCGGCGCGCTGCGCTTCCATCTCAACTTCCAGGACGATGGCCGCGACGACATGCGCGCTTTGATCGACGCCTGGTGGCCGCTGGTCGAGCGCGGCGAGATCGAGGCGATCGTCATGACCGCGAGCGGCTGCGGCGTGACGGTGAAGGAATACGCGCACTATCTCGCGCAGGATCCGCAATACGCGGCGAAGGCGGCGCGCATTTCCGAGCTCACCAGGGACCTGTGCGAGGTCATCGACCCCCAGGCAATCTCCTCCGGCGAAAGAAAAGAGGCTGTCGCATTCCAGTCGCCGTGCACGCTGCAGCACGGGCAGCAAGTGCGCGGCAAGGTCGAGCGGCTGCTGCAGGCCGCGGGCTACCCGCTCACGCCGGTCGACGACGCGCATCTCTGCTGCGGCTCGGCGGGCACCTACTCGCTCCTGCAGGCGCCGATCGCGAACGAGCTGCGCGCGCGCAAGCTCGCCGCGCTGCAGTCCGGCGCGCCGGCCTGGATCGCCACCGCCAACATCGGCTGCCTGTCTCATTTGCAGGGCGCCGCGACGACGCCGGTACGGCACTGGATCGAGTTGATCGACGCTGCGCAAGCGTAGAATCGCTCTCATGAGCGAAGTGGTCCGCGTCGCCTGTCCGCACGACTGCCCCGACACCTGCGCGATGCTGGTGACGGTGGAAAACGGCGTCGCGACGAAGATCCAGGGCGACCCGTCGATGCCCTTCACCGCGGGCACCCTCTGCACCAAGGTCGCGCACTACCTCGAGCGCACCTACGCGCCGGACCGGCTGCTCTATCCGCAAAAACGGATCGGGAAGAAGGGCGAGGGGAAATTCCGCCGCATTTCCTGGGACGAGGCGCTGGACGAGATTGCCGCCCGCCTGAAGGCGATCGCCGCCGAGAATCCCGAATCGATCCTGCCCTGCAGCTACGCCGGCACCATGGGCATGGTGCAGTACATGTCGATGGACCGGCGCTTCTTCTACAAGCTCGGCGCGTCGCTGCTCGACCGCACGCTCTGCTCGTCGGCGGGGAAGGCCGGTATCAAGGCGACGCTCGGCGGCTCGGTCGGCATGGACCCGGAGCGCTTCGACGAAGCGAAGCTGATCATCCTCTGGGGCGCCAACCCGATCGTCTCCAACCTGCACCTCTGGTCGCGCGTGCAGGAGGCCAAGCGGCGCGGCGCGAAGATCGTCGCGATCGACCCGTACCGCAGCCTGTCGGCCGAGAAATGCACGCAGCACGTCGCGCTCCTGCCGGGCACCGACGGCGCGCTGGCGCTGGCGATGATGCATATCCTCATCGGCGAGGACCTGCTCGATCATGATTACGTCGACAAATACACGTTGGGGTTTGAAGAGCTTTCCGAACGGGTAAAGCAATACACCCCGCAATGGGCGGCGAAGGTCTGTGGACTGCAAGTCGAGGAAATCGTCCAGCTCGCGCGCGAGTACGGCCGCACTCGGCCGGCGGCGATCCGGCTCAACTACGGCATGCAGCGCCACGCGGGCGGCGGCATCGCCGCGCGCACCATCGCCTGCCTGCCGGCGCTGGTCGGCGCCTGGCGCGACGTCGCCGGCGGCATCGTCCTCACGACGGCGGATTTCTTCAAGTTCGACCACGCCGCGCTCGAGCGCCCGGATCTGCTCGGCGAGCGGCGGCCGCGCGTCGTCAACCAGTCGAAGCTGGGCGACGCGCTGCTCGGCGCGAAGCCGCCGATCAAGGCGACGATCGTCTACAACAACAATCCGGTGGCGGTCTGCCCGGATTCGCAGAAGGTGATCGCCGGCTTCTCGCGCGAGGATCTCTTCACGGTGGTGATGGATCATTTCCAGACCGACACCGCCGACTACGCCGACATCCTGCTGCCGGCGACGACGCAGCTCGAGCACCACGACGTGCACAAGTCCTACGGCCACCTTTACGCTCTCGCCAACAACCCGGCGATCGCGCCGGTCGGAGATTCGCTGCCGAACTCGGAGGTTTTCCGCCGCCTCGCGGCGCGCATGGGCTTCGAGGAGCCGTGCTTCCGCGATTCGGACGAGGACATCTGCCGCACCGCGCTGGGCAAAAACTTCGACTGGGAAAGGCTCAAGGCGGAGGGCTGGCAGCGCCTGGACGTGCCGCAGCGCTTCGCGCCTTTCGCCGGCGGCGGCTTTCCCACGCCATCCGGCAAGTGCGAGTTCCGCAGTGGCTGGCTGGAGAAGCAGGGCATCGATCCGCTGCCATTCTTCAATCCCCCCGCCGAGGTGAACGACGAGGCGCTCGCCGAGCGTTATCCGCTCGCCTTCCTCTCGCCGCCGGCGCGCCACTTCCTCAATTCCACTTTCGCCAACCTCGCGCGCTTCCGTGAGTTCGAGCGCGAGCCGCACCTCGACATGCATCCCGAGGACGCGAAGCGCCGCGGCATCGCCGACGGCGACGCGGTGCGCGTGTTCAACGACCGCGGCAGCTACGCGCTCAAGGCGCGGGTCAACGGCAAGCCGCGGCCCGGCGTGGTGGTCGCGCCCTCGGTGTGGTGGAAGAAGCACGCGCCCGACGGTCGCAACGCCAACGACGTCACCTCGCAGCGCACTGCCGATCTCGGCGGCGCCGCGACCTTCTACGACTGTCGCGTCGAAGTGGAAAAATCCGGGGTACCGCCCGCCTGAAGCTGTTCGCCCGGCTCGCCGAGTTTCTCCTGCCGCACAAGTGGCGCATCGCCTTCGCGGCGCTGGCGCTGCTCGTCGCCTCGGGCTGCGTGCTGGCGCTCGGTCAGGGCCTCAAGTACGTCATCGATGCCGGCTTCAGCAGCGGCTCGCCGCAGCTGCTCGACCAGGCGCTGGCGGCGATGATCGGCATCGCCGGGGTGCTCGCGGTCGCCACCTGGTTCCGCTTCTACCTGATGATGAGCACCGGCGAGCGCGTCGTCACCGACCTGCGCAAGGCGGTGTTCGACCACATCCTCGGTCTCGACCCGGCGTTCTTCGAGTCCGAGCGCACCGGCGACGTGATCTCGCGCCTGACCAACGACACCACGCTCCTGCAGCAGGTGATCGGCTTCGGCATCTCGATGTTCGTGCGCAACGCGCTGATGATGGTGGGCGCGGCGGTGATGCTGTTCGTCACCAGCTGGAAGCTCGCCGCCTTCGTCCTGCTCGGCGTGCCCGCGACCCTCATTCCCATCCTCGTCCTCGGCCGCCGCGTGCGGCGTCTGTCGCGCGCCAGCCAGGACCGCGTCGCCGACGTCTCCGCCTACGTCGACGAGGCGATCCACGAGATCCGCACCGCGCAGGCGTATGCGCACGAGGACGCCGACCGCGCCGCCTTCGCGCGCCACGCCGAGGCGGCCTACGACGTGGCGCTGACGCGCATCCGGCAGAAGGCGTTCCTGATCGGCTCGGTGATCCTCATCGCCTTCAGCGCCGTCGGCGTCATCCTCTGGGTCGGCGGCCACGATGTCCTCGCCGGGCGCCTGAGCGCCGGCGAGCTCTCGGCGTTCGTCTTCTATGCGGTGGTCGTCGCCACCGGCGCCGGCACGGTCTCGGAAGTGTGGGGCGAACTGCAGCGCGCCGCGGGTGCGACCGAGCGCCTGATGGAGCTGCTCTCGACCGCGCCGCAGATCGTCGCCCCGGCGGCGCCGGTGGTGCCGGCCGCACGGGCGTCGCGCACGGTCGAGTTCGACTCGCTCGGCTTCAACTACCCGGCGCGCCCGGGCGTCGCCGCGCTGCGCAACTTCACGCTGCGCGTCGCGCCGGGCGAGCGCGTCGCGCTCGTCGGCCCTTCGGGCGCCGGCAAGTCGACCGTCTTCTCGCTGCTGCTGCGCTTCTATGATCCGCAGATCGGCTCGGTGCGCGTCGACGGCGTCGATGCGCGCGAGATGGAGCCGCGCGAGCTGCGCCGCCTGATCGCGGTGGTGCCGCAGGAGCCGGTGATCTTCGCCGCCAGCGTGCTCGACAACGTGCGCTATGGGCGACCCGGCGCGAGCCGCGAGGAGACGCTGGCCGCGTGCGAGAAGGCGAACGCGCTGGAATTCATCGAGCGGCTGCCGCAGGGCCTCGACACGCAGCTCGGCGAGCGCGGCATCACGCTCTCCGGCGGGCAGCGGCAGCGCCTGTCGATCGCCCGCGCGCTGCTCGCCGATCGTCCGATCCTGCTGCTCGACGAGGCGACCAGCTCGCTCGACGCGGCGTCCGAGCGCCTGGTGCAGCAGGCGCTGGAAGCGCTCGAGGCGGGACGCACCACGCTCGTCATCGCCCACCGCCTCGCGACCGTGCAGCACGCCGACCGCATCGTCGTCCTCGAGCGCGGCGCGATCGTCGCCCAGGGAACGCATGCCGAGCTGATGCGCCAGGGCGGCCTGTACTCGAGCCTTGCGCGCCTGCAGTTCCTTGGCGGCGCGCCGATAGAACGTGTAGCCTAGCGGCGTATGAAAACTCTCGTTGCCGCGCTGTTTCTCTCTCTGAGCTTTGCGTTTCCGGCAATCGCGCAGCAGCGTCCCGAGGTGAAAATGTATGCCACCTCCTGGTGCCCCTATTGCGCCAAGGCGCGCGCTTACTTCTCGCGCCGCGGCATCACGTACGTGGAAGTCGACATCGAAAAATCGCGCGAAGGCCGTGCGGAGTACGACCGTCTCGGCGCGCGCGGCATCCCGGTGATCTTCGTCGGTCCGCAGCGCATGAACGGCTTCAGCGAGTCCCGGCTCTCGACGCTGCTGACCGACGCCGGCTACTGAGCGTGCGCCTGCTGGCGGCGCTCGCGCTGGCGGCGCTGTGCGGCGCGGTGGCGGCGCAGCCCCTCAAAGTTGGAACGAAGCGCTTCACCGAGTCCTACATCCTCGGCGAGATCCTGGCGCGCGTTGCGCCGGGGCAGCTGAAGCCCGGCCTCGGCAACACGGGCATCGTCTTCGCCGCGCTGAAGGCTGGCGCGATCGACGTCTACCCCGAATACACCGGCACCATCGCCAAGGAAATTCTCAAGCTCGACGGTGAGCCGGGCCTGGTGGCTTTGAATCACGCGCTCGCGCCGCATGGCCTCGCCGTCGGCGTGCCGCTGGGCTTCAGCAACGGCTATGCCCTCGCCATGCGCGAGGATCGAGCCGAGAAGCTCGGCATCCGCACCCTTTCCGACCTGGCCCGCCACCCTCGCCTGAAGCTCGGCCTGTCGCAGGAGTTCCTCGCCCGCAAGGACGGCTGGCCGGGACTCAAGGCCGCCTACCGCTTGTCCATTGCGCCCACCGGCCTCGACCATGGCCTCGCCTACGAGGCGCTGGCCGCGGGCGACATCGACGTCATGGACGTCTACACCACCGACGCCAAGATCCTCGGCTACCGTATGCGGGCGCTCGAGGACGATCGGCGCTATTTCCCGCGCTATGAGGCCGTGCTGCTCTACCGCGTCGACGCGCCGGCGCGGTTTCCGCGCGAATTCGAATCGCTGCAGAAGCTCGAAGGCCGCATCGACGAGACAGCGATGATCCGCATGAACGCCGCGGCCGAGCTGGAAGGGAAGGTCTTCTCCCAGGCGGCGGCGCTGTTCTTCGGTGAAGAGGCCGGCACGGGCAGAAGCTTCCTCGGCCTGCTCTTCGGCCCGGACTTCTGGCGGGTGACCGGCGAGCACCTCCTGCTGGTTTTCGCGTCGCTGGCGGCGAGCGTCGTCGTCGGCGTGCCGCTCGGCATTGTCGCGGCGAAGCTGCCGCGCGCCGCGCAACCGGTGCTCGCTACCGTCGGTGTGATCCAGACCATCCCGGCGCTCGCGCTGCTCGCGTTCCTGATCGCGGCGGTCGGCACCATCGGCGTGGTGCCGGCGTTGATCGCCCTTTTCCTCTACGCGCTGCTGCCGATCGTGCGCAACACGCACTCCGGCATCGTGCAGGGTGCGCGCGGGCTGGTGCAGGCGGGAAAGGCGCTCGGCATGCGCGCCGGACAGATCCTGCGTCAGATCGAGCTGCCGCTCGCGCTGCCCTCGATCCTCGCCGGCGTGAAGACCTCGGCGGTGATCAATGTCGGCACGGCGACCATCGCCGCTTTCATCGGCGCCGGCGGCTACGGCGAGCGCATCGCCGCCGGCCTCGCGCTCAACGACAAGGCGACGCTGCTCGCCGGGGCGATCCCGGCGGCCGCGCTCGCGCTCCTGGTGCAGGGCGCTTTCGAGCTCGCCGAACGGCGCTTCGGGTGGATAAAATTTCCGCGATGAGAATCTTGGCCGTCTTGTTGCTCTGGATGGCGGCGGCAGTGGCGCTCGCGCAGGGCGGCTACCCGGAGCAGACGGTGCGCATCCTCGTCGGCTTCTCGCCCGGCGTGGCGCCCGACGTCACCGCGCGCCTGCTCGCCGACCGCCTCGCCGAAGCCTGGGGCAAGCCGGTGGTCGTGGAGAACATCAGCGGCGCGGGCGGCAACATCGCCGCCGACCGCGTCGCCAAGGCGCCCGCGAACGGCTACACGCTCGGCATGGTCGGCAACGGCTCGCTGGTCTTCAGTCCGAGCATGTACGACCGGCTGAGCTTCGATCCCGTCAGGGATTTCGCGCCGATCACGCAAGTGTTCGTGGCCGCCAACGTGCTGGTCGTCCCCGCGGAGTCGCCGGCCAGGAGCCTTGCGGAGCTGGTCGCGCTCGCCCGCGCAGAGCCCGGCAAGCTTACTTACGCGCACGCCGGTGCCGGCACCTCGCAGCATCTCGCCGCGGAGCTGTTCAAGTCGGTGATGCGGCTCGATATCCGGCCGATCGCCTATCGCGGCACGACCGCGCTGCTGCCCGACCTGCTCGCCGGCCGCGTCAGCCTATCCTTCGCAAATGTTGTAAACGTCGCGCCTCTGCTGCGCGAAGGCAAGCTGTGCGCCTTCGCCGTCACGTCCAGCAAGCGCTCGATGAGCGCCCCCGAGCTGCCGACGATGGCCGAGTCGGGCTACCCGGGATTCGAGGCGGTGCCGTGGTTCGGCCTGATGGCGCCGGCCGGGACGCCGCGACCGATCATCGAGCGGCTGCACCGCGACACGGTGGCGATCCTTGCGCTCGCCGACGTGCGCAAGAAGCTCAACGACCTCGGGCTCGACGTCATCGGTGGCACGCCGGCGGAGCTCGCCGCGGTGATCGAACGCGAGATCCCGCAGTGGGCGAAGGTGATCCGCCAGGCCGGCATCAAGGCCGGCGACTGACAAGGATGGTGGTTCCCTATCGTTGTCCGCCCGACGCCGCCGGCTCCTACGCCGCGCGCTGGCAGGGCGCGCGGCCTGCCTGGCTGCGCGGCTCGGTAGTGCGCACCTGTCCCGCGGTGTTCAGCCTGCCGGGGTGGCAGAGCGCTCACTTGTTCGACGGCCTGGGCGCCCTGTTCGCCTTCCGGATCGGCGACGAGCCGCGCCTCGACTGGCGGCTCATCGACTGCGAGGCGAGCCGCGACGCGCGCCGCGGCCGCTCGCGCCTCGCCACCTTCGGCACGCGCATGCGCCGGCCCTGGTGGCGGCGGCTGTTCCAGCCGGTGCCGCGCATCTCGGACAACGTCAACGTCAACGTGCAGCCCTTCGCCGGCGGGCTGGTGGCGATGACCGAAGCGCCGAAGCAGGCGCTGATCGACGCGCAAAGCCTCGCCGTCACCGGCTGGCTGCGCTACGACGACGAGCTCGGCGCAGTGTCGATGAGCGCGCATCCGGTGATCGACCGCGACGCCGGCCTGGTGGTGAACGTCGCGCAGGTGTACGGCGCCCGGCCGGAGTGCGTCCTGTACCAGCACGCGCCCGACGATCTGCGCCGCCGCGTGCTCGCGCGCTGGCAGGTGAGCGAGATGCCGTATCTGCATTCTTTCGGCCTCACGCCGCGGCGCGCGGTCATCGTCGGCCATCCGCTGCTGGTGCGCCCGCGCACCATGCTCTGGAGCGAGAAACCCTACATCGAGCATTTCCGCTGGCAGCCCGAGCGCGGCACGCGCCTGGTGGTCCTCGACCGCGGCGGCGGCGCGCCGCGCATCGTCGAGACCGAGGCCTGCTTCGTCTTTCACGTCGCCAATGCCTACGAAGAGCGCGACGCCACGGTGCTCGATGTCCTCGCCTATCCCAATCCCGGCATCGTTGCCGAGCTGCGGGTCGACAACCTGGCGAACGCGCCCACCGTAAAGCCCGACTACGTGCGCCTGCGTATCCCGGCGAGCGGCCGCGTCAGCCTCGAGCGGCGGGCGCAGGCGCGCTTCGACTTTCCCTCGATCCATCCGCGCGCGATGGGGCAGGCGCACCACTATTGCTGGGGCGCCGACCCCTGGAGCGCGCCCGGCAGCTCGTCCCTCTACAAGCTCGACACCCGGACCGGCACCACCCGCGCGGCGCGCCTGGACGGCTGGATGGCGGGCGAGCCGCTGTTCGTGCCCGAGCCCGGCGCGGCGGCGGAGGACGCGGGCGTGCTCCTCGCCGTCGGCTCGCATGTCAGCCGCAAGGGCGCGGCCTTGTTCGTCGTCGATGCGACCACCATGGACGTGCTCGCGGTCGCCGAGGCGGCGGTCGACGTGCCGCTGGGCTTCCACGGCACCTTCATCCATTAGAATCCCCGCCACCCTATGCCGCAGCTGATTGGAGTGCCGCGCGAAGTCGCGGCGGGCGAGAAGCGCGTCGCCACCGTCCCCGAGGTCGTCGAGAAGCTGATCAAGCTCGGCTTCCGCGTCGCCGTGCAGTCCGGCGCCGGCGATGCGGCCAACTTCGCCGACGACACCTACCGTGCCGCCGGCGCGGAAATCGTTGCCGATGTCTGGGGGAGCGCCGACATCCTTTTCAAGGTGCGCGTGCCCACGAGTGCCGAGGTCGCGCGCATGCGCGAGGGTCAGGCCCTGATCAGTTTCATCTGGCCCGCGCAGAACCCCGAACTGATGCAACAGCTCGCAGCGCGAAAGGTTACGGCGCTGGCTTTGGACTCGCTGCCGCGCATGCTGAGCCGCGCCCAGAAGATGGACGCGCTGACTTCCATGGCCGGTATCACGGGTTATCGCGCCGTGATCGAGGCGGCGCATCACTTCGGCCGCTTTCTCACTGGCCAGATCACGGCTGCAGGCAAGGTGCCGCCGGCCAAGGTCTTCATCGCCGGCGCCGGGGTCGCGGGCCTCGCTGCGATCGGCACCGCCGCCAGCCTCGGCGCCATCGTGCGCGCCAACGACACCCGAGCCGAAGTGGCCGACCAGGTGGTATCGCTGGGTGGCGAATTCGTCAAGGTCGAATACGAGGAGGAAGGCTCTGGCGGCGGCGGCTACGCGAAGGTGATGAGCGAGGGCTTCCAGAAGGCCCAGCGCGAGATGTACGCCAAGCAGGCCAGGGAAGTGGACATCATCATCACAACCGCGCTGATTCCCGGCAAGCCCGCGCCGAAATTGATTACTGCCGATATGGTCAAGTCCATGAAGCCCGGCAGCGTGATCGTGGATCTCGCGGCCGAGCAGGGCGGCAACTGCGAGTTGACCGAACCAGGCAAGGCCGTGGTCAAGCACGGCGTGACCATTGTCGGCTACACGGATCTCGTCAGCCGGATGGCGAAGCAGTCCTCCACGCTCTACGCGACCAACCTGTTCCGGCTGGCCGAGGAGCTGTGCAAGACCAAGGATGGCGTGATTAACGTCAACATGGACGACGATGCCATCCGCGGTCTGACGGTGATCAAGGACGGGGCCGTCACTTGGCCGGCGCCGCCTCTTAAGCTTCCGGTCCCGGCCGCGAAGCCTGCGGCGGCGAAGCCACCGCCGCCGAAGCATGGCGAATCCGGCGGTCCGGCTTCGGCGCGGTCGACCGCAATCACGTTCCTGGTCGCAGCGATTGTTTTCTGGTTCATCGGCGCCAACGCGCCGGCGGCCTTCCTCGCGCATTTCACCGTCTTTGTTCTCGCCTGCTTCGTCGGCTACATGGTGATCTGGAACGTGACGCCGGCGCTGCACACGCCGCTGATGAGCGTCACCAACGCGATCAGCAGCATCATCGCCCTCGGCGCGCTGGTGCAGGTGGCGCCGCCGATGCTGGAGATCGCCGGCCGGCCAACCGAGTGGATCATCGGCCTCGCCGTCGTCAGCATCGCGCTCGTTGCCATCAATATGTTCGGCGGCTTCGCCGTCACGCAGCGCATGCTGCAGATGTTCCGGAAGTAGTCATGTCGACGACCCTTCTCACGGCGTCCTACATCGGCGCGACCATCCTCTTCATCCTCAGCCTGGGTGGGCTGTCGAATCCCGAGACCTCGCGCCGCGGCAACCTCTACGGGATGATCGGCATGGCGATCGCCGTGCTCGCGACCATGCTCGGGCCGCAGGTCGGCAAGGCCGGCTATCCCTGGATCATCGGCGCGCTGGCCGTGGGCGCGTGCATCGGCGTCACCGCGGCCAAGAAGATCAAGATGACGCAGATGCCGGAGCTGGTGGCGCTGATGCACAGCCTGGTCGGTCTCGCCGCGGTCCTGGTCGGCTATGCCAACTACATCGATCCGGCGGCGAGCGTCGGCTTCAAGGGCGCCGAGAAGACGATCCACGAGCTCGAGATCTACGTCGGCATCCTGATCGGCGCCGTGACCTTCTCCGGCTCGCTCATCGCCTTTGGCAAGCTATCGGCCAAGATCAGCGGCAAGCCGCTCTTGCTGCCGGCGCGCCACTGGATCAATCTCGTCGGCCTGCTGGTGGTGCTCTGGTGCGGCGGCTGGTTCATCCAGACGCACTCGATCGACGAAGGAATGAAGCCGCTCGTCATCATGACGGCGATCGCGCTGCTCTTCGGCATCCACATGGTGATGGCGATCGGCGGCGCCGACATGCCGGTGGTGGTGTCGATGCTGAACAGCTATTCGGGCTGGGCGGCGGCGGCGACGGGCTTCATGCTCTCCAACGATCTGCTGATCGTCACCGGCGCGCTGGTCGGCTCCTCCGGCGCGATCCTGTCCTACATCATGTGCCGCGCCATGAACCGCAACTTCGTCAGCGTCATCGCCGGCGGGTTTGGAACCGGCGGCGGCACGGCGCCGGCCGCGGCGGGCGCGCAGCCTGCCGGAGAAGTCTCGCCGATCAGCGCCAGCGAGACCGCCGAGCTGCTGCGCAACGCGAAGAACGTCATCATCGTGCCGGGCTACGGCATGGCGGTGGCGCAGGCGCAGCACACCGTATTCGAGATCACGAAGTTCCTGCGCGAGAAGGGCATCAACGTGAGATTCGGGATTCACCCGGTGGCCGGCCGCATGCCGGGGCACATGAACGTGCTGCTCGCCGAGGCGAAGGTGCCCTACGACATCGTCATGGAGATGGACGAGATCAACCAGGACTTCCCGGACACCGACGTGGCGATGGTCATCGGCGCCAACGACATCGTCAATCCCGCCGCGCAGGAAGATCCGTCCAGCCCGATCGCCGGCATGCCGGTGCTGGAAGTGTGGAAGGGGAAGACCTCGATCGTCATGAAGCGCAGCATGGCTTCGGGCTACGCCGGCGTCGACAACCCGCTCTTCTACAAGGACAACAACCGCATGCTGTTCGGCGATGCGAAGAAGATGCTGGATGAAGTCCTCGTCGCGCTGAAGGCCTGAGCCTGGGCACCGACGACCTGGAGATCGGGGTCCGGCTGCTGGTCGCCCTGTTCGCCGGCGCGGCGATCGGCTACGAGCGTTCCTACCACGGCCGGCCGGCGGGCTTTCGCACCCACGCGCTGGTGTGCACGGCCTCCAGCCTGCTGATGCTCGTCACGGTCTATGAAGCGCACTGGATGCGCGCCGCCGGGCACGTCATCCAGATCGACCCGACGCGCATGGCGCAGGGCATCATGACCGGCATCGGCTTCCTCGGCGCCGGCGTCATCATCAAGGAAGGCCTGTCGGTACGCGGGCTCACGACCGCTGCCTCGATCTGGATCACCGCCGCGATCGGCATCCTCGCCGGCGTCGGCTTCTACGCGCCCCTGGTCATGGCGGTGGCGCTGACGCTCGGCGTGCTGTCGCTGTTCCGCTGGATCGAGGCGCGCATGCCGACGCAGGCTTACTACCACTTCGACGTGCGCTTCGCCCGCGCCGCGCCGACCACCGAGCGCGCCCTGCGCGATCTGGTCGAGAGCCACGGCTTCAGCATCGCCAATTTCAGCTACCGGGTGGAGGGCGAGGGCCGCATCCGCCACCACGGCATGGTGATCCGCTCCGCCGATCGCGCCGCCGCCGGCCGGCTGTCCGAGACGCTGGAGAAGAACGAGACGATCGTCGAGTTCCGCATCGCCCCCACGGGCGACTGACTATTCCTCCAGCAGGCCGAGGCGACGCGCCAGCCACTTCGTCGTCGTCGCCTGGATGAGGATGGTCATCAGGATGGCGATGAAGGTCACCGAGGCGATCACCTGCGCGCCCGGGGCGTTCATTCCCACCAGCAGGCCGGCGAGCGCCGCAGGGATGACGCCGGTCTCGCGGGTCCAGCACATGAAGAGGAGCTCCTGCAGGCTCCATTTCGCGCGCCGGTCGGGCGCGGCGCAGACGAACACCGTCACTGGCCGCGCCACGAGCATGAAGACCACCACCACCAGGACGCCGCCGACGAGGTACTGATTCATGAGCGCGAAGTCGACCTGAGCGCCGAGCAGGATGAAGATGAAGCTGCGCATGATGAACGCGGTGGTGAGCACGTACTCGTCGAGCCGGCGCGCTTCGCCCGGCTCCATCCGGAAGCCGAGGAAGTCCTTGTTGCCGAGCACCATGCCGAAGACGAACACCGCCATGAAGCCGCTCGCCTGCATGCCGTCGGCGCCGAGGTAGGCGCCGATCACCGCCATAAGCGTGATCACCGGCGCGTACTCGGCCAGGAAGCTGTACTTCTCGTGCGCGATCAGCAGCACCGCGCCGTAACCGAGCAGCGCGCCGAGGACGATGCCGAGGCCGGCCTGCTTGACGAGCTCGCCGAGCGCTGCGCCGAGCGAGAATTCGGCGCTGCCGGCGGCGAGCGCCAGCACGGCGAAGGTGCCGATGGCGCCGGTCGCGTCGTTGAACGCCGATTCGCTCATCACCGTCTGCGCCACGCGGTCGCGGATTTTCACCTGGCGGAAAATCGGCACCAGCGTCGCCGGGTCGGTCGAGGCGATCGCCATGCCGAGCAGCAGCGCGATCAGCCAGGGCAGGTTCAGGAAGTAGACGGCCGCGGCAGCGGTGATGAATGCCGTGATCAGCACACCCAGGGTCGCGAGCACCGTGATCGAGATCCAGACCCGCTTCAGGACCTCGAAGCGCAGCGATGCGCCGCCGTCGAACAGGATGTAGCTCGAGCCGAAGATCAGGATCAGCTGGTTGAGGGCCGACTCCGCCCGGATCTCGACCAGGCCGAGCGAGGCGGGGCCGATCAGGATGCCTACGAGGAGCAGGACCACCACGTCGGGGACCCGCAGTTTCTGGGCGGCAAAGCCGCTCAGGATGCCCGCGGCCAGCACCACGCCGCCGGAGAGCAGCACGTGCTTCGCCAGGTCGATGGATGCGGACGCTTCCATGGCCCCCGCCTTCTATCACACCCCGAGAAAGTCTTTATTCCGCATCGTGAGATCGCCTTGCGGCTGCTCTGAGGCGGGGGTTAGAATCGTCCGGCTTTAATAATTCGAATTCCGAGGACAGAGGAGACAATCATGAGCACCCAGCAAGCAGGTTCGAAGGCTGCGCGCCGCAGGTTCCTGACCGGCGCGGCGGCCGCCACGGGCGCAGCGACGCTCGGCTTCCCGATGATCGCCAAGGCGCAAGGTCCGATCTCGATGCGCTGGCAGAGCACCTGGCCGGCGAAAGACATCTTCCACGAATACGCCAGCGACTTCGCCAAGAAGATTAACGACATGACCGGCGGCGACCTCAAGATCGAGGTACTGCCGGCTGGCGCGGTGGTGCCGGCGTTCGGCCTGCTCGACGCGGTCACCAAGGGCACGCTCGACGGCGGCCACGGCGTGCTCGTGTACCACTACGGCAAGCAGAACGCGCTCGCCCTGTGGGGCTCGGGCCCGGCGTTCGGCATGGACGCGCAGCAAATGCTGTCCTGGCACAAGTACGGCGGCGGCAAGGAGCTGCTCGCCAAGCTCTACGCCTCGATCGGCGCCAACGTCGTGTCTTACCCCTACGGCCCCATGTTCACGCAGCCGCTCGGCTGGTTCAAGAAGCCGGTGAAGTCCGTGGCGGATTTCAAGGGCCTCAAGTACCGCACGGTCGGCCTGTCCGTGGACGTGTTCAACGGCATGGGCGCGGCGGTCAACGCGCTGCCCGGCGGCGAGATCGTCCCGGCGATGGACCGCGGCCTGCTCGACGCGGCGGAGTTCAACAACATGACCTCGGACCGCATCCTCGGCTTCCCGGACGTGTCCAAGGTCTGCATGCTGCAGAGCTTCCACCAGAACGCCGAGCAGTTCGAGATCATGTTCAACAAAACGAAGTACGACGCGCTGCCCGCCAAGCTGCGCGCCATCATCGACAACGGCGTCGAGGCTGCGTCTCAGGACCTGGTGTGGAAGGCGATCGACCGCTACTCGAAGGACTACGTCGAGCTGCGCACCAAGGACAAGGTCAACTTCTACCGCACACCGACCTCCGTGCTGCAGGCCCAGATCACCGCCTACGACCAGGCGGCGGAGAAGAAGGGCACGGGCAACGCCCTGTTCAAGGAAATCGAGGCTTCGCAGAAAGTCTTCGCCGAGCGCGTCCTGAAGTGGGACTTCGACAACAACGTGCGCCGCGAGATGGCGTACAACCACTACTTCGGCGCCAAGGCACCGGCCAAAAAGGCGTAGCCGCCTGGTGAAATACCCAGCCATCCGGCGCGAGCCGGATGGCTGTTTTGTTTCCGGAAAAGGTTCACGAAAGGTTGGCGAACTAGACTAACCGCATGCAAAAGATTCTTCTGTCCGTCGACAAGCTGAGCACCTGGGTCGGCCAGTTCTTTTCCTGGCTGATTGTCGCGCTCACGCTGTCGATCAGCTGGGAAGTGTTCTCGCGCTACGCGCTCGACCGTCCGCACGACTGGATGTTCGACGCCATGATCCAGATGTACGGCACGCTGTTCATGATGGCGGGCGCCTACACGCTGTCGAAGAACGGCCATGTCCGCGGCGACGTGCTGTACAGCTTTTTCCGGCCGCGAACGCAGGCCACCGTAGACCTGATCCTCTTCATCGTCTTCTTCCTGCCCGGTACCTTCGCCCTGACCTACGCGGGCTACTTCTATGCCGCGGATTCGTTCCGCATCCTCGAGCACTCGAGCATTACCGCCGACGGCCCGCCGATCTACCAATTCAAGGCCGTAATTCCGCTGGCCGGTACGTTCCTGCTCGCACAGGGCATCGTCGAAATCATCCGCTGCATCGTCTGCATCCGTCAGGGCGACTGGCCTTCGCGCGAGGCGGACGTTCAGGAAGTCGACGTCGACAAGCTGAAAGAGATGGTGCACGTGAAGGACGAGGACATCGAGAAGCTCGACGCGCTGGTGGTGAAACAGGACCACGCCAGATGATCAAGGTGCGCAAGGAGCTGTGGTTCGGCTTCATCATCATGGCGATGATCGCCATCCCGGTGATCGTGTTCACGCCGTGGACCAACCTGACCAACGGCAACCTCGGCCTGCTGATGCTGGCGCTGATCGTCATCGCGATCATGCTCGGCTTCCCGACCGCCTTCACGCTCATGGGCATGGGCGTGTTCTTCGCCTGGCTCGCGTACCGCAGCGTCGATCCCAAGGTGGCGGTCGCGCATACGCTCGACCTGTTCGTGCAGCGCTCGTACGGCGTGATGTCGAACGACGTGCTGATCGCGATCCCCCTGTTCGTCTTCATGGGCTACCTGGTGGAGCGCGCCGCGCTGATCGATCGCCTGTTCAAGAGCCTGCACCTGGCGCTCGCGCGCGTGCCGGGATCGCTTGCCGTCGCCACCATCGTGACCTGCGCCATCTTCGCTACCGCGACCGGGATCGTCGGCGCGGTGGTGACGCTGATGGGCCTGCTCGCCTTTCCGGCGATGCTGCGCGCCGGATACAACGTCAAGGTTTCCGCCGGTGCGATCACCGCCGGCGGCTGCCTCGGTATCCTGATCCCGCCGTCGGTGCTGCTGATCGTCTACGGCGCCACCGCCGGCGTGTCGGTGGTGCAGCTCTACGCCGGCGCGTTCTTCCCCGGCTTCATGCTCGCCTTCCTCTACATCGGCTACATCATCGTGCTGGCGAAGTGGCGCCCCGAGCTGATGCCGCCGCTCAGCGTCGAAGGCCGCCGCGTCGAATTGCCCGCGCATTCGAAGGCGCTCGCGGCCGGCGGCAGCAACGCGCTCTTCGGCCTGCTGCGCGCCGCGAAGGGCGGCGCGGGGGTATCCGCGCGCACCGTTTACGGGCAACTCACCGTCTCCCTGCTGCCCGCGATCGCGCTTGCGGCACTGCTTGCCTTCACCTACCAGGCGGCCACCGCGCCGATCGAAAAGACCGACTTCACGGGACTCACCATCGAGACCGGCAGCGTCTCGGCGGACGACCAGGTCAGCGGCCTCGCGAGCGCGGAAGAGGAAAAGGACGC
>JAXDQC010000137.1:0-44816 GCA_034668045.1 Betaproteobacteria bacterium
CCAGACCGTGCTCGCCAACGAGCAGGTGATCGAAGGGCGGGGCTGGCGCACCGGCGCGCTCGTCGAGAAGCGCGAGATCCCGATGTACTTCCTGAAGATCACCGCCTACGCGGAGGATCTCCTGAAGTCGCTCGACGAGCTGCCCGGCTGGCCCGAGCAGGTCAAGCTGATGCAGAAGAACTGGATCGGCAAGTCGGAAGGCGTGCGCATCGGCTTCCCGTACGAACTGAACGGAGAAAGGAAGAACCTCTGGGTCTTCACCACGCGCGCCGACACGCTGTTCGGCGCGACGTTCATGGCCGTCGCCGCCGAGCATCCCATCGCTGTTCATGCGTCGCAAGGAAATCCAAAACTCAAAGAGTTCGTAGAGGAGTGCAAGCGGGGCGCGGTGATGGAAGCGGAGCTGGCGCAGATCGAGAAGAAGGGCATGGCCACGGGGCTCTCCGTTGCCCATCCGCTGACCGGCGAGAAGATTCCCATCTGGGTCGGCAACTACGTGCTGATGTCCTACGGCGAGGGCGCGGTGATGGGCGTGCCGGCGCACGACGAGCGCGACCTTGAATTCGCCGGGAAGTATGGGCTGCCGGTGAAGCAGGTCATCCAGCATCCGGCGGGAGACCCGACCGCTTACGGCATGGTCATCAACTCGGGGAAGTACGACGGCTTGAACTATCAGCAGGCGGTCGACGAAATTGCGAAGGATCTGAAAGCGAAGGGCTTGGGCGAAAAACAGACCCAGTGGCGGCTGCGCGACTGGGGCATCTCGCGCCAGCGCTACTGGGGCACGCCTGTCCCGATCGTGCACTGTCCCGCGTGCGGCGACGTGCCGGTGCCCGACGAGCAGCTGCCCGTGCTGCTGCCGGAGGACGTGGTGCCCGACGGCACCGGCAACCCGCTCAACAAACGCGCCTCGTACGTCGAGACGAAATGCCCGTCGTGCGGCAGGCCGGCGAAGCGCGAGACCGACACGATGGATACCTTCGTCGACTCGTCCTGGTATTTCGCCCGCTTCGCCTCCCCGGGCCAGGACAAGGCGATGGTCGACGAGCGCGCGCGCTACTGGATGCCGGTCGACCAGTACATCGGCGGCATCGAGCACGCGATCCTGCACCTGCTCTATTCGCGCTTCTTCACGCGCGTGATGCGCGACGAGGGCCTGCTTCCCGGCATGGCCGAGCCCTTCACCAACCTCCTGACGCAAGGCATGGTGCTCGCCGAGTCCTACTACCGCGACGCGGGCAGCCGGCGCGAGTGGATCAATCCCGCCGACGTCTCCCTCGAGAGGGATGCGAAGGGAAAAATCGTCTCGGCGAAGACGGCCGACGGCAGGGAAGTCGTCTACGACGGCATCGGCACCATGTCGAAGTCGAAGAACAACGGCGTCGACCCGCAGGCGCTGATCGACAAATACGGCGCCGACACCGCGCGCTTCTTCATCATCTTCGCCTCGCCGCCGACCAGCACGCTGGAATGGTCCGACGAAGGCGTCGAGGGCTCGTATCGCTTCCTGCGCCGGCTCTGGGCCTACGCGGCGCGCTTCGCCGCGCGCAAGGGCAGGAAGGGAACGCCGACCAAGGGCGCCCGCTTCGAGATCCACTCGGTGCTGAAGCAGGCGAACTACGACCTGCAGAAGCTGCAGTTCAACACCGTCGCCTCGGCGTGCATGAAGATCCTCAACGCGCTCGAGCGCCTGCCGGAGGAAGACAGCGCGGCCGACGAGGAAGGCATGTCGATCCTGCTGCGCCTGCTCTCGCCGATCACGCCGCATGTCTGCCACCACCTCTGGCGCGAGCTCGAGTTCGGCGAGGACGTGATGAGCGCGCCGTGGCCCGAGCCCGATCCCGCGGCGCTCGAGCTGGACGAGATCGAGCTGGTGGTGCAGGTGAACGGCAAGCTGCGCGGCTCGATTCGCGTTCCCAAGCAGGCCGACAAGGCGGCGATCGAGAGCCTCGCCATGGCGAACGCCAACGTGCAGAAGTTCGTCGCCGGCCAGAGCGTGAAGAAGGTCGTCGTCGTCCCCGGACGCCTGGTCAATCTTGTCGTCTAGGGCGGCCCTCGTCGTCTTGGTCCTGGTCCTCGCGGGCTGCGGCTTCCGCCTGCGCGGCACCGCCGACGTGCCGTTTCAGACGCTGTACGTGCCGAACGCCGACTCGGGCATCGCCCTCGATCTCAAGCGAAACGTGCAGGCCGGCACCCAGGCGCGCGTCGTCGACGACGCCAAGCAGGCCGAGGCGATCCTCGTCTTCAGCGAGGAGAACCGGGAAAAGAACATCCTCTCGCTCACCAGCGCGGGCCGGGTGCGCGAATTCCAGCTGCGCTACCGCGTCGGCTTCCGCGTCCACGACGGCAAGGGCGCCGACTTCGTGCCGCAGACCGTGATCGCGCTGACGCGCGATATCACCTTCAACGACACCGATGTCCTCGCCAAGGAAGCGGAAGAACAGCTGCTGTTCCGCGACATGCAGAGCGACATGGTGCAGCAGATCATGCGCCGCCTTGCCGCGGCGCCGCGGTCCAAGCCGCGCGTTCCCTGATGCAGATTCGCTCGGGCGATCTCGACGCGCACCTGGCGAAGACGCTCGCGCCGGTCTACGCGGTGCACGGCGACGAGCCGCTGCTCGCGCTCGAGGCTGCGGATGCAGTGCGCGCCGCGGCCCGCAAGCGCGGCTTCAGCGAGCGCGAGGTGTTCGAGGTTTCCCGCGGCTTCGACTGGAGCCAGTTCCGCGGCAGCCTCGGCAGCCTGTCGCTGTTCGCGACCCAGAGGATCGTCGAGCTGCGCCTGCCCGGCGGCAAGCCGGGCAACGACGGCGGCGAAGCGCTCGCCGCTTACAGCGCGCATCCCGCCGCCGACACGCTGCTGCTCGTCTCGCTGCCGCGGCTCGACCGCAAGACGCAGGAGTCGGGCTGGTTCCGCGGCCTGGGATCGGCCGGCGTGGTCGTCGACATCTGGCCGCTCGAGCGCGCGCGCCTGCCGACCTGGATCGCCGAGCGCCTCGGCCGCCAGGGACAGCGCGCGCCGCGCGAAGTGCTGGAGTTCCTCGCCGCGCGCGTCGAAGGCAACCTGCTCGCCGCGCACCAGGAGGTGCAGAAACTCGCGCTGCTCGCCGCGCCCGGCGAGCTGTCGCTGAAGACGGTCGAGGACGCGGTCGCCGATGTGGCGCGCTACAACCCGGATGACGCGGCCGAAGCGTTGCTCGGCGGCGATACCGGCCGCTACGTGCACATCATCGGGGGCCTGCGCGGCGAGGGTGAAGCGCCGACCTTCGTGCTCTTCAAGGTCAGCAGTGCGCTCTTCGCCCTGCAAAGCGCGCAGGCGAGCGGATCGATCGACGCCGCAATCCAGCAGCACCGCGTCTACAACAAGCCCCTGCAGGCGGCGCTGCGCGGCGCGCTCGCGCGCTACCGCCCCGGAGCCGTCGACCAGGCGATCGCCGGCGCCGCCGCGATCGACCGCGCCATCAAGGGCGTTCGCCTGCGCGATCCCTGGGAGGAGTTCATCGCCCTTGGGCTAAAATTGGCCGGTGGATCAAAAGCTTGACGTAGCGAAATACGTCCAGGACCTGGGCATGGCGGCGCGCGCCGCCGCGCGGGAGCTCGCGCGCGCCGAGACCGCGACCAAGAACCGCGCGCTCGAGGCGATGGCGGCCGAGATCCGCGCGCAAGCCAAGGCGATCCTCGCCGCAAACGAAGACGATCTTCGCAGCACCAAGGGCCGCGACGCGGCTTTCCTCGACCGGCTGCGTCTGACACCGAAGCTGATCGAGCAGATGGCGGCCGGCGTCGAGGCGGTGGTGGCGCTCGAGGATCCGATCGGGCGCATTTCCGAGCGGGCGCGCCGCCCGACCGGCATCGAGGTGGCGCGCATGCGCGTGCCGCTCGGCGTGGTCGGCATGATCTACGAGTCGCGGCCCAACGTGACCGCCGACGCGGCGGCGCTCTGCATCAAGTCGGGCAACGCCTGCATCCTGCGCGGCGGCTCCGAATCGCTCGCCTCCAATCGCCCCATCGCGGCCTGCGTGCGCGCCGGCCTGAAGAAGGCGGGCCTGCCCGAGACCGCGGTGCAGCTCGTCGACAGCGCCGATCGCGCCGCGGTGGGCGCGCTGGTGACGCTCAAGCAATACGTCGACATCATCGTGCCGCGGGGCGGCAAGGAGCTGATCGAGCGCCTGTCGCGCGAATCGAAGATCCCGATGATCAAGCACCTCGACGGCGTCTGCCACGTCTACGTCGACGACAGCGCCGACGCGGAGATGGCGGTGAAGATCGCCGACAACGCCAAGACGCAGCGCTACGGCACCTGCAACACCATGGAAACGCTGCTGGTGGCCGAAGGGATCGCGCAGAAAGTTCTTCCCCAGGTCGGAAAGATCTTCGCCGACAAAGGCGTCGAGATGCGCGCCGATCCGGCAGCGCTCAAGTTTCTGAAAGGCAAGCCGGCGACCGACAAGGACTATTACACCGAGTGGCTCGCGCCCGTCGTCTCGATCCGCGTCGTCAAGGGCCTCGACGAAGCGATCGCGCACATCGCCAAGTACGGCTCGCAGCACACCGACGCGATCGTCGCCGGCGATCGCGGGCGCGCCGAGCGCTTCCTGCGCGAGGTCGACTCGGCCTCGGTGATGTGGAACGCCTCGACGCGCTTCGCCGACGGCTATGAGTACGGCCTCGGCGCCGAGATCGGCATCTCGACCGACAAGCTGCACGCGCGCGGACCGGTGGGCCTGGAAGGCCTCACCACGCAGAAGTTCGTGGTGCTCGGCCACGGCGAGGTCCGAAGCTGAAGATCGGCATCCTGGGCGGCACCTTCGATCCGGTTCACAACGCGCACCTGGCGATGGCGCGCGCCGCGCATGCGCAGCTCGACCTGGAAAAGATCGTCTGGATGCCGACCGGCGAGCCGCGCTACCGGCAGGCGCCGGTCGCTTCGGCCGAGCACCGCGTCGCCATGCTGCGCCTCGCGCTCGAAAGCGAGCACGAGGGCGAGATCGATCCGCGCGAGCTCGCGCCGGGCGCTTCGGGCTACACCGTCGACACGCTGCACGAGCTGCGACTCGAGCTCGGCCGCGAGACCACGCTCGTGCTGCTGCTCGGCACCGATCAGTACGAGAAGCTCGGCTCGTGGCACCGGCCCGACGAGGTCAAGCGCGTGGCGCGCATCGCCGTCTTCAAGCGGCCAGGCTTCGGCAAGAGAATCGACAGGGAGACACTTCTGGTCGACATGGAACCGATGGCAATAGCCGGAAGCGAAATCCGCGCGCGCCTCGCGCGCGGCGAGCCGATCGACGAACTGGTGCCGGCACCGGTGGCGAGCTACATCGCCGAGCACGGCCTCTACCGGCTGCCGAGCTAGATGGACATCCGGGACAAGCAGCGCGTGGTCGTGGCAGCGCTCGAAGACGTGAAGGCGCGCGACATCGTCGTCTTCAACACTGCTCGCCTGCCGACCATGTTCGAGCGCGTGGTCATCGCCAGCGGCGACTCGTCGCGCCATGTGAGGGCGCTCGCCGACCACGTACGAGAGCAGGTGAACGAGAACGGCGGGCGCGTCTATGGCGTCGAGGGAGAAGCGGGCGGCGAGTGGGTGCTGGTCGACCTGGGCGAGATCGTCGTGCACCTCATGCACCCGACGGTGCGCAGCTTCTACAACCTGGAAGAGGTGTGGGGCGGCAAGGAAGTGAAGATGAAGGCCGCCGCCGCGCCGAAACCAAAGCCGAAGCCGAAGCCGAAGTCGAAGCCGAAATCCAAACCGAAGCTGAAAGCGAAGAAGAAACCCGCGCGTGCCAAGGCTGCGCGTCGTCGCCGTCGCCGCTAGGCTGCCCGCCTGGGCGGAGGAAGCCTGCGCCGAATACGCGCGGCGCATGCCGCGCGGCTACGAGGTCGAGCGGATCGCGGTGAAGAAGATCCCCGCCGGGCGGGAGGCCTGGATTGCCCTCGACGAGAAAGGCAAGGATTTGACCACTTCGCAGTTCGCAGCCTTGCTGGGCCGCGACGCCGCCTTCCTCATCGGCGGCGCCGAGGGCTTGCCGGAGCAGGTCAAGCAGGATGCGCGGCTCGTCCTGAGGATATCTTCGCTGACCCTGCCGCATGCCCTTGCCCAAGTGGTGCTGCTGGAGCAGATTTACCGCGCGGCGACGATCCTCACCGGCCATCCCTACCATCGGGCATAGATTCGCAACATGATCCTTTCCCTCGAGCGCGGCATCTATCTCGCCTCGCGCAGCCCGCGCCGGCGCGAGCTGCTGGCGCAGATCGACGTGCGCTTCCACCTGCTGCTCTTCCGCACGCGGCCCGGCGAGGACATGGAGGTCGACGAGACGCCGCTCGCCGGCGAGGCCGCCGAGGCCTACGTCGAGCGCCTGGCGCGCGCCAAGGTGGAAGCCGGCTGGCGCCGCATGACCCAGCGCAACCTGCCGCGCGCGCCGGTGCTCTCGGCCGACACGACGGTCGCGGTCGACGAGCGCATTTTCGGCAAGCCCGCCAGCCGCGAGGAGGCGGCGATGATGCTCGGCGCCCTCTCGGGCAAGACGCACGAGGTGCTCACCGCCGTGGCGCTGAAGAGCGACGACTGGCTGCAAAGCGTCGTTTCGCGCTCGGAGGTGCGGTTCAAGACGCTCGCCGCCGCCGAGATCGCCGACTATCTCGAGAGCGGCGAGAGCGACGACATGGCGGGGGCGTACGCGATCCAGGGGCGCGCGGCGCGCTTCATCGTCGAGCTGCGCGGCAGCTATTCCGGTGTCATGGGCCTGCCGCTCTACGAAACCGGGCAGCTGCTCGACAAGCTGCCGTTGCGGAAGTGATGCCGCAAGGTAAAGAGGAAATCCTCGTCAACGTGACGCCGCAGGAAACGCGCGTCGCGGTGGCGGCGGGCGGCGCGGTGCAGGAGCTGCTGGTCGAGCGGGCGGCGAGCCGCGGCCTGGTCGGCAGCATCTATGCCGGTCGCGTCGCGCGCGTTTTGCCGGGCATGCAGTCGGCCTTCGTCGACATCGGCCTGGAGCGGGCGGCGTTCCTGCATGTCGCCGACATCCGCGGCGCGCGCGAATCGCAGAAGCCGATCGAGAAGCTGCTGGCCGAGGGCGAGAGCGTGGTGGCGCAGGTGGTGAAGGATCCGCTCGGCACCAAGGGAGCGCGCCTGTCGACGCAGATCTCGATCGCCGGCCGGCTGCTCGTCTACCTGCCCGCCTCTTCTGCCCAGGACACCCCGCACATCGGCATCTCGCAGAAAATCGCCGACGAAGGCGGGCGGCAGGCGCTGCGCGAGCGGCTGCAGGAGCTGGTGCCCGCCGACGAGAAGGGCGGCTTCATCGTCCGCACGCTCGCCGAGAGCGCCGGGGAAGAGGAGCTGCGCGCCGACCTCGAGTACCTGCGCGCCCTGTGGCAGGCGGTCCGCGAGCGCTCGCTGGGAGCGCAGCCGCCGCGCCTGCTCTACGAGGACCTGTCGCTCGCGCAGCGCGTGCTGCGCGACATGGTCGGCGGCGATACCGAGCGCGTGCTGATCGACTCGCGCGAGACTTTCCAGAAGCTCGCCGCCTTTGCCGAGCGCTACATGCCGCGGGTGCGCGGCCGCCTCGAGCACTACACCGGCGAGCGGCCGCTGTTCGATCTCTATGACGTGGAGGCGGAGATCGAGCGCGCGCTATCGAGACGCGTGGAGCTGAAGTCCGGCGGCACGCTGGTGATCGACCAGACCGAAGCACTGACCACGATCGACGTCAACACCGGCGCCTTTGTCGGCGGCCGCAGCCTCGACGACACCATCTTCAAGACCAACCTCGAAGCGGCGCAGGCGATCGCGCGGCAGCTGCGCCTGCGCAACCTCGGCGGCATCATCGTCATCGACTTCATCGACATGGCGAGCGCCGAGCACCAGGGCGCGGTGCTCGAGGAGCTGCGCCGCGCGCTGTCGCGCGACCGCACGCGCATCACGCTGAACGGCTTCACGGCGCTCGGGCTGATCGAGATGACGCGCAAGCGCACGCGCGAGTCGCTCGCGCACGTGCTCTGCGAGCCCTGCCCGGCCTGCGCCGGGCGCGGCGCGGTGAAGACCGCGCACACCGTCTGCTACGAGATCCTGCGCGAGATCCTGCGCGAGGCGCGCGCCTTGCCGGCGAAGGAATTCCGCGTCCTCGCCTCGCAGCCGGTGATCGACCTCTTCCAGGAGGAGGAGTCGGGCTCGCTCGCCATGCTGTCGGAATTCATCGGCAAGCCCGTCTCGACGCAGGTGGAATCGAGCTACACGCAGGAACAGTTTGATATCGTCCTGCTGTGACGATGAACATACGCCCTTGCAGCTCGGCCGACCTGCCGCAGATGTTCGCGATCATCAACGACGCGGCACAGGCCTACAAGGGCGTCATTCCCGCCGACCGCTGGCACGAACCGTACATGCCGCTCGAGGAGCTGAAGGGGCAGATCGCCGACGGCATCGTCTTCTCGGGCTGCGAGTCGCAGGGCAAGCTGGTCGGCGTGATGGGAATCCAGGACAAGGGCGAGGTGACGCTGATCCGCCATGCGTACGTGCGCAGCTCCGAGCGCCGCAAGGGCATCGGCGAGAAACTGCTGAAGCACCTCGAGGGCACGACGGCGAAGCCGGTCCTGATCGGCACCTGGCGCGACGCCGCCTGGGCGATCCGCTTCTACGAGAAGAACGGCTACCGGGTTCAATCCCGGGACGAAACGGCGCGCCTGCTGCGCAAGTACTGGTCCATTCCGGAACGACAAATCGAGACCTCCGTGGTGCTCGCGAAATGATCTTCGAATCGGCGCGCAAGCTTGCCGCCCTGCTTGGCAGGCGAAAGATTTCCGCCGTCGAGGTCGTCAGCGCCTTCATCGCGCAGATCGAGCGGGTCAATCCGAAAGTGAATGCGATCGTGACTTTCCTGCCCGAGCAGGCGCTGAAGACCGCGAAAGCGCTCGACCGCAGCAAACGGAAGACGTTGTTCGGCGGCTTGCCGATCGCCTACAAGGACAACGTGCCGACGAAGGGCATCCGCACCACCTTCGGCTCGCCGATCTACAAAGACAACGTGCCGAAGGAAGACCACCTGATCGTCGAGCGCCTTTCCGCGGCGGGCGCGATCACGCTCGGCAAGACCAATCTCCCCGAGTTCGCCGCCGGCAGCCAGACGTTCAACGCGGTATTCGGCGCGACGCGCAATCCCTACGATTTCTCGAAGACCTGCGGCGGCTCTTCGGGCGGCGCTGCCGTCGCGGTCGCCACCGGCATGCTGCCCTTCGCCGACGGCGGCGACCTTGCGGCGAGCCTGCGCAATCCCGGCAACTACTGCAACGTCGTCGGCTTCCGCCCCACGCCCGGACGCGTTCCGGCCTGGCCGGCGCCGAACGCGTGGAACACGCTCGGCGTGCTCGGGCCGATGGGACGCACGGTCGAGGACGCGGCTTTCCTCCTCTCCGCGATGGCCGGGCCCGACCTGCGCTCGCCGATCTCGCTTACGGAACCGGGAAAAACATTTTCCGGTTCGTTAAAGAGAAATTTCAAGAAAACAAAGGTCGCCTGGAGCCGCGATCTCGGCGGCCTGCCCATGGACCTGCGCGTGAGCGCCGTGCTGGAGAAGCAAAGGAAGATCTTCGCCGAGCTCGGCTGCACGGTCGAAAACGCGGAACCCGATTTCTCCGGCGCCACCGAAGCGTTCGAGACCCTGCGCGCCGCCGGCTTCCTGCAGTCCTACGGCGAGTTCTATCGCACGCGACGCAATGAGCTCAAGGACACGGTGCAGTGGAACGTCGAGCAGGGCTTGCGGCTGACCGCGGAGCAGATCGCGCGCGCGACCGCGCTGCGCTCGGCGCTCTACCAGCGCATGCGCGCCTTCCTCGACAAGTACGACTTCCTCATCTGCCCGGTGAACCAGCTGCCGCCCTACGCCGTCGACACCGAGTGGCCGCGCGAAATCGCCGGCGCGAAGATGACGAACTATCTCGACTGGATGAAGAGCTGCTACTTCATCACCATCACCAGCCATCCCGCGATCTCGGTGCCGGCCGGGTTCACGCCGGAAGGGCTGCCGGTGGGAATCCAGATCGTCGGCCGCTACCGCGACGACTTCGGCGTGCTGCAGCTCGCGCACGCATTCGAGCAGGCGAATCCGGCGTGGAAGAAGCGCCCCGCCGTGGTGGAATAAAAAAGGCCGCCCGCGGGCGGCCTTTTCTGTTGCTGAATCTTTTCTAGTCGGCGTACTGACCGGCGGCCTTGATGATCGGGCCCCATTTTTCGATCTCGGCCTTGACGTGCGCCTGCAAGGCCGCCGGGGTGGCCTTCTCGGGCGGATAGGTCGTTGCGCCGAGATCAGCGAAGCGCTTGATCACGTCCGGGTCCTTCACTGCCGCCTGCAGCGCGGCGGAGAGCTTGTCCACCACCGGCTTCGGCGTGCCCTTCGGCGCGTACAGGCCGTGCCAGATGCCGACCTCGAAGCCCTTCAGCCCCTGCTCCTGCAGCGTCGGCACATCCTTCAGCGACTCGACGCGCTTCGCGGAGGTCACACCGTAGACCTTCACCTTGCCCGACTTGATGTGCGAAGTGGTGTTCGTGGTCTGGTCGCAGAGCAACTGCACCTGCCCGCCGAGCAGATCGTTCATCGCCGGGCCGGTGCCTTTGTACGGAACGGTCAGCAGGTCGGTGTCGATCGCCTTCATGAACAGCAGCCCGCAGAGGTGCGACGCGGCGCCGATGCCGGCATTCGCGAAGTTGACCTTGTCCTTGTTCGCCTTGATGTAGGCGAGCAGCTCCTTGAAGTTGTTCGGCGCCAGCTTCTCGGTGCCGATCAGCGTCATCGGCACATCGTTGATCAGGCCGATGTATTCGAAGTCGGTGAGCGGGTTGAAGCGCAGCTGGCGGTACAGGGCAGGCGTGGTCGCCATGCCGATGTGGTGGATGAGGATCGTGTAGCCGTCGGGCTTCGCGTTCTTCGTCAGTTCCGGCGCGAGAATGCCGCCGGCGCTCGGCCGGTTCTCCACCGTGATCGCCTGGCCGAGCGACTTCTGCATCGACTGCGCCGTGATGCGGGCGACGGTGTCGGTCGGCCCCGGTGCGAAAGGCACGAGCAGGCTGACGGCGCGCGTCGGGTATTGCTGCGCGCCGGCGAGCGCCGCGACAGCAGAAATTACCAATCCGATTGCGAGTTTCGGTAAGACTGACATGAAGGGTGTCTCCGCGCGGTTACACATTGAAAGTCAAGGTGATTATGTCACCGGACCGGATGCCGCCGCGAGTGCAAACAAAGTATCATTCGTATAGTTGAAACGGTGACCTATTCCGTGCCATCCAACGATGGCAAAGGGGGTCCGTGGAATCGATTCTGATGCCCTCGATCTTGGTACCCGTGACCAAGTGGGCGACGTGGGGTGAGGAGGGGTGCAATCCGCAGCCGCAAATCGGATTCATCGAGCCGCTGGTTCGAAGGCGGCTGTCCTTTCTCGACCGTATCGCGCTGCACGTCGCGAACGCCTGCGTCGCGGAGGGTGAACCGGTGCATCTCGTGTTCGCCTCGCGCCACGGAGAGCTCGCGCGCAGCGCGGAGCTTCTCGCGCAGCTCGCCAACGGCGAGCTTCCCTCGCCGATGAGCTTCAGCCTTTCGGTCCTGAACGCCGCCGCCGGCCTCTACGGCATCGCGCGCAAGGATCGCTCGCCCGCCACCGCGGTGTCCGCCGGCGAAGCGACCTTCCCTCTCGCGCTCGTCGAAGCCTCGGCGCAGGCGCTGAAGAACCCCGAAGCAACGGTCGTGCTCGCGTTCGCCGACGAGCCGCCGCCGGCGGTGTACCAATCGCTCGTCGACTCGCCGCGCCAGGCGCACGCCATCGCCGTGCGCCTCGAGGCGCGCAGCGCGCCGCACGCGCTCGATCTCTCCTGGAGCGACGCCGAAGGCGACGAGGCGCCCGAGGAAGCGGTCTGGCGCTTCGCGCGCAGCCTCGAGCAGCGCAATGCCGGCAGCTGGTCGAGCAGCGGACAGCGCTGGCAATGGAGCCCGAGGCCATGATGGCGACGCTCAACCGGTGGTGGCGCGTCGTGGTGGTCGCGTTCTGCTTCGTAGCGATCGGCCTCGGCGGCCTTTTCTATGTCGTGACGATTTTTCCGGCGTTGCGCCTCGCACCGGGCGGCCGCGCCGGCCGGACGCGCCGCGTGCGCGCCGTCATCCGCTGGTCGTTCGGCCTCATCATCGGCGTGCTCGAGAGCAGCGGCGTCATGCGCGTTGAGCGACGCAACCTCGGCCAGCTGCGCGCCAACGGCGGGCCGGTGCTGGTGCTCGCCAATCATCCCTGCTACCTCGACATCCTCGTCCTGCTCGCCCATATCCCCGACGCGCTCTGCGTGGTCAAAAGCGGTGTGTGGTGGAACCCCTTCTACGGCGGCGTCGTGCGCGCCGCCGGCTACCTCAGCAACGACGACCCGGAGCGGCTGATCGACGCCTGCGCCGCGGCGCTGCGCGCCGGCCAGCCGCTCATCATCTTTCCCGAGGGCACGCGCACCGCGCCCGGCGCGCCGCTGCACTTCATGCGCGGCGCGGCGCGGGTCGCGCTGGCGAGCGGCGCGGCGATCCAGCCGATCCTGCTGCGCTGCGAGCCGCCGGCCTTCACCCGCACCGGCAAGTGGTATCACCAGCCTGCGTACGGCTTTCGCCTCGTGATCGAGGCGAAGCCCCTCATCGGCGCGACGGCGCTGCTCGCCGAGGAAAGCATCAGCGGATTCAAGCCGCGCGCGCTGACGCGCGCGCTCGAACGCTTCTTCACCACCGAGCTGGAAGGCTATGAACGAGCTTCTGCGTGAACTGAAGGTCCTGGTCGTCGACTCGCTGCACCTCGAGGACCTGAAGCCCGAGGACATCGGCGACGACACGCTGCTCTTCGCCGAGGACGGCCTCGGCCTCGATTCGATCGACGCCCTCGAGCTCGGCGTGGCGCTGCACAAGAAGTACAAGCTCAAGCTGGAGCAGGCAGACCAGCGCGTGCGCGAGCATTTCCGCTCCGTACGGACGCTGGCAGAATTCATTCGTACGCAAGGCGCGGTTACCTGAATGGACAATCCCCAGATCCTGGCGAAGCTGCGCGAGCTGCTCGCCGACAAGTTCGAAGTCGACCCGGCGCGCATCACGCCCGAGGCCGACCTGTATCGCGACCTCGACCTCGACAGCATCGACGCGGTCGACCTGGTCATCAAGCTGCAGGAAATGACCGGCAAGCGCATCAAGCCCGACGAGTTCAAGAGCGTGCGCACCATCGGTGACGTCGTCGTCGCGGTAGATCGTCTGCTGGCGGGTTAACGGTGCAGGCCTGGCGCGCCGGCGCGCGGGTGGCGCTGGCGCTCGGTTACCCCGTCGCCGTCTATTTTGCGCTCGCCTGGTTCGAGCCGCGCTGGGTCGCGGCCGCGGTCGTGGCGCTGATCCTGCTGCGCTGGCGCGGCCGCGCGCTCGGCCTATTCGCCGGACTCTCATGGTTGTCGCACGCGGTGGTCGCCGGCTCGCTCGCGCTCTCGCTCGGCGCGCTGCTCGCCAACGACGAGACGCTGCTGCGCCTCTATCCGGCAAGCATCAGCATCGCCCTGCTCGCGCTGTTCGGGCTATCGCTGCGCTCGCCGCCGACCATGGTCGAGCGCATGGCGCGCCTGCGACGGCCCGACCTGCCGGAGAGCGCGGTGCGCTATACCCGACATGTCACCGAGGTCTGGTGCGCGTTCTTCGTCCTCAACGCTGCCATCTCCATCTGGACTGCGCTCGGCGCCAGCCGCGAAATCTGGGCGCTCTACAACGGCTTCCTCGTCTATCTCGCCATGGGCACGCTGTTCGGCGGCGAATGGCTGCTGCGCCGGCACCTTTTTCCGCGCGCGCGGTGAGCTTCGCTCCGATCGCCCAGGTCTTCGCGCGCGAGCGTGATCCGCAGCGCCTCGTCGGCTGGAGCGGCGGCGCGCCGGTGACCTGGGCGGCATTCCGTGCCCGCGTGGCGGCCCTCGGCGCGCGAGTCGACGCGGATGCGGTGCTGGCTTGCGAGAAGCCGCTCAACTTCCTCGCCGCCTTGCTCGCCGTATGGTCGCGCCGGCGCGTCGCGCTGGTGCCTCCCAGCCTGCAGCCCGCCGCCGTGGCGTCGGTCGCGGGCAAGGTCCTGCGGGACGCCGACGTGGAAGACGCAACGGGTTCCGCCGAGCTTTCGCTTCCGCCGGCGGGCGAGTGCAAGCTCGCGCTCTACACCTCGGGCTCGAGCGGCACGCCCAAGCGCGTCGACAAGACGCTGGCGCAGCTCGACCGCGAGCTCGAGAACCTGCACGGCCTCTGGGGCGAGGCGCTGTCGCAGTCGGCAGTGCTCGCCACGGTGCCGCACCATCACATCTACGGCCTGCTCTTTCGCCTGCTCTGGCCGCTCGCTGCGGGTCGGCCGGCCGACGAAGCGACGAGCGCCGACGCGGTGGAACTGCGCGCCGCGGCGCGCCGCCGCGGCAAGCACGTTCTGGTCTCCACTCCCGCACAGCTCGATCGCTTTCCGGGCCTGCTCGCGCTCGGCGAATGGCAGCGTCCGGAGATCATCTTCTCTTCCGGCGGCCCCCTCGCCGCGCCCACTGCGGCGCTGTACCGCAGCGCATTCGGCGCGGCGCCGATCGAGGTGTTCGGCAGCACCGAGACCGGCGGCGTCGCCTGGCGCCGGCGCGACGGCGGCGCCGAAGAAGATGTCTGGCAGCCTTTTCCCGGCATCAAGGTCGGCACTGACGCCGACGGCGCGCTGCTGCTCGACTCGGCCTACCTGCCGACGCGCAGCTGGCGCATGGATGACGGCGCGACGCTGCTCGGCGACGGCCGCTTCGTGCTGCTCGGACGCCTCGACCGAGTGGTGAAGATCGAAGGTAAGCGGCTCTCGCTTCCCGAGCTGGAACAGCGTCTGCAGGCGCACGAATGGGTCGCCGCCGCAGCGGCGGTGCCACTGCCTGCCCCGCGACGGCTGGGCGTGGTGGTGATACCGACGCGCGAGGGCGCGTCCGCGCTCGAGCAGCGCGGCGCCCGGGCGGTGGGCGAAGCGCTGCGCAAGCATCTCGCGCCCAACTTCGACGCGACGCTGCTGCCCAAGCGATTCCGCTTCGTGAAGGAGCTGCCGCTGAGCGAGCGCGGCAAGGTCGTGTCGCAGGAGCTGGTGCAGCTGTTCGCGAGTAAGACATGACGGTGCTCCTGCCCGCGATCGATTCGTCGAGCGTCAGCGGCTCGAGCGTGACCTACCGGCTGCGCGTGCCGCCGGCGCTCGAGCATTTCAGGGGCCATTTCCCGGGCTTCCCGATCCTGCCCGGCATCGTGCAGCTCGACTGGGCGGTGCGCCTCGGGCGCCTGCACTTCCAGGGCCTGGAAGAGAGCACCGGCGTCGACAACTTCAAGTGCCAGGCGCTGGTGTTCCCCGGCGCCGAGCTGACCCTCGAGCTGCGGCGCGACGAGACCGGCCTGCATTTCCGCTACGCCGACGCCCGGCGCACCTATTCGAGCGGCAAAATCCTGTTCGACCCATGAGCTTCGCCGCCTGCGCCGTCGTTCCCTGCTACAACCATGGCGCCGCGGTCGGCGGCGTGGTGGCGCGGCTGCGTGCGCACGGCCTGCCGGTGATCATCGTCGACGATGGCTCGGACGCCGCGACCGCGGCGATCCTCGATTCGCTGCAAGGGGTGCACCTGTTCCGGCTGCGGGCGAACGGCGGCAAGGGCGCGGCGGTGGTACGCGGCCTGCGCGAAGCGCGGCGCCTGGGCTTCACGCACGCGCTGCAGCTCGACGCCGACGGCCAGCATGACCTCGACGACGTGCCCCGCTTCCTGGAGAAGGCGCGCGCGCAGCCCGGCGCGCTGATCTGCGGCGAGCCGATCTACGACGAGAGCGCGCCGAAGGCGCGCCTTTACGGGCGGCTGATCACGCGCTTCTGGGTCTGGGTGGAAACGCGCGGCCGCGCGCGCGGCGACGCGATGTGCGGCTTCCGGCTCTACCCCGTCGCGCCCACGGTCGCGCTGCTCGAGCGCACGCGCGTCGCGTCGGGCATGAGCTTCGACATCGAAATCCTCGTGCGCCTCGCCTGGCAAGGACTGCCGCTCGACAGCGTGCGCACGCGCGTCGTCTATCCCGAAGGCGGCGTGTCGCATTTCCGCCTGCTGCGCGACAACCTGCGGATCAGCGGCACGCACACGCGGCTCTTCTTCGGCAGCTTTCTTCCGCAAAGGAAGGCTCACTGGTCGCGCATCGCCGAGCGCGGCAGCCTGTGGGGGCTGCGTTTCGTCGCCGCGACCGCGAGGCTGCTCGGCCGGCAGGCCGCGCTCATCGCGCTGCTGCCCGCGGTCGCGTGGTTTTTCCTGACCGGCCGTGAAGCAAGACGCGCCTCGCGCACTTACCTCTCCCGGCTCGGCGCGGAGTCGGCGCCGCCCACGACTTGGAACGTGTGGCGTCACATGGTGACGTTTGCCGATGCCTCGCTCGACAAATTCGTCGCCTGGCGCGGCGAATTCGCCGCCGGCTCGGTCGATTTCAAGGGCATCGAGGAGTTCTCGCGGCTGGCGCGCGAGAAGCGCGGCGCGCTCTTCATCGGCTCGCACCTGGGCAACCTGGAGATGATTCGCGCCTTGGCGGCGACCAAGCACCTTGCCAAGGTCACCGCCGTCGTCTACACCGACCACGCGCGGCGCTTCGCCGCCACGCTTGCCGGCGCCAACGCGCGCTTCGCCGACAACCTGTTCGAGGTGCGCGACTTCGGCCCGCAGACCGCGATCCTGCTGAAAGAGCGCATCGAGCGCGGCGAGATCCTGGTGATCGTCGGCGACCGCACGCCCGCCGCGGACAACGGCCGGCGGGCGCACGCGTCTTTTCTCGGCCACGACGCGCCGTTTCCGCAGGGACCGGTGGTGCTCGGCTACCTGCTCGGCTGCCCGGTCTATCTCTTCTTCTGCCTGAAAGACGGCGAGCGCTACCGCATCCACCTCGAGCCCTTCGCCGAGAAGATCGAGCTGCCGCAGCGCGAGCGCAAGGCGGCGATCGACGCCTACGTGGCGCGCTATGCGCAGCGGCTCGAGTACTACTGCCGCGAAGCGCCCCTGCAATGGTTCAACTTCTTCGATTTCTGGCATGAGCCTGTCGGCAGAAGTTGAGATCGAGATCCCGTTCTACGACGTCGACCCGATGCAGGTCGCGTGGCACGGCAATTACGTCAAGTATTTCGAAGTGGCGCGCTGCGCCATGCTGCGCAAGATCGACTACGACTATCCGCAGATGGAGGCCTCGGGCTATCACTTCCCGGTGGTCGAGATCTACCTGCGCTACGTCAACCCGGCGCGCTTCGGCCAGCTCGTGCGCGTCGCGGCCGAAGTGCTCGAGTACGAGAACCGGCTGAAGATCGGCTACCGCATCACCGACCGCGCGAGCGGCGAGCGCCTCACCAAGGGCTGGTCGGTGCAGGTGGCGATCGACGCCAGGACCCGGGAGCTGCAGTTCGTCTCGCCGCGCATCCTGACCGAAAAGCTGCGCGGGCGATGAGGTCGGCCGCCCTTCTCCTTCTCGCGCTCGCGCTGCCGGCGCAGGCGGATGATCTTCTCGGCAATATCCTCAAGCGGCTGGCCGAACCGCCCGTCGTTCGCGCCCAGTTCGTGCAGGAGCGCCTCATCTCCGACATGACGCGCCCGACGCTGAGCCGCGGGCGGATCACGGTGTCGCGCCAGGATGGCGTGCTCTGGCAGATCGAGTCGCCGGTGAAGCTCGCGCTGGCCTTTACGCCAAAAGGCATCATCGAGACCGGCGCCGACGGCGTGCGCCGGCTGCGCGGGCAGCGCCGCGGCGCGGTCGAGACCGAGCTCGCGCGCATCATGCAGGGCATCCTCGGCGCCGACGAGGAATCCCTGAAGGCGACCTTCGACGCGTCGGCGCAGGGCAGCCTCGAGCGCTGGACGATGCGCCTGCAGCCGAAGGCGCGGGAGATGGCGCGCTTCCTGCGCGAGGTGCGTCTCGCCGGCGGCCGGCATCTCGAGGCGATCGAGATCGAGGAAACCTCCGGCAACAGCACCACCATCCGCCTGCGGCAGTTCGCGATCGCCGACAAGCCCGACGCCGAAGAGCTCGCGCTCTTCAAGGCACCGTGACGCTGCGCACACGCTCCTGGCTGTTTCTCGCCGCGATCGGCGTCGCCGCGGCGCTCCTTGCCGGCCTGCTCTCGCGCGGCGTGCCGCTGCAGACCAACGTGCTGGCGATGCTGCCCGCGACCGAGCGCGATCCAGTGGCGGAGAAAGTCGTTGCGGCGCTCAGCGACGCGATCGGCAGGCGCGTTCTGTTCCTCTTCTCGCACGCGGAGGAGTCGCGCGCCAAGGCCGCGGCCGAACGCTTCGCCGCCGAGGCGCGCAGCGCCGGTGGCCTGCGTGGCGTGACCGCGCGCCTGCCCGAGCCCGACCCGAAGCTTCTGCACAACCTCTACGCGGTCAACCGCTTTGGCCTGCTCGCCGAGTCCGATCGCGAGGCGCTCGCCTCGGGCCGCTGGCGCCTTCGCGACACGCTGCTGCAACAGCTCGTCTCGCCCGTCGGCGGCTTCGCCGGCCTGCCGCTGTCGCAGGATCCGTTCGGCTTCTTCGGCCGCTGGGTGGCCTCCATCGCCCCGAGCGCGGGAACGATGCGCTTCGAGGACGGCTATCTGATCTCGCGCGAAGCAGGACGCACGCGCGTGCTCGTCTTCGGCGAAGTCGACGGCGATGTCTATGACAACGCGGTGCAGACGCGCGCGGTCGCGGCCTACGAGCGCGGCGCGCGGGCAGCGCTCGCCGCCGAGCCCGGCAGCGAGATCCTGCGCACCGGCACCGTCTTCTTCGCCGCCTCCGCGCGCGCCGCGGCGATGAGCGACATGGACCGCATCGCCGTCGGCTCGATCGTCGGCATCGCGCTGGTCATGCTCGCCGCGTTCCGCTCGCTGCGGCCGATCGCGCTCGGCCTGCTCTCCGCCGGCGCTGGCATCCTCGCTGCCACCCTTGCCCTTGTCCTCGTGGACGGCGAGCTGCACCTCGTCACGCTCGCCTTCGGCGCGAGCCTGATCGGCGAGGCAATCGACTACGCGATCCTCTTTTGCGCGGCGCATCTCGCCGCCGGAAGTCGCTGGACCCCAGAAGCCGGCGTGAAGCAGGTACGTCCGGCGTTGACCGTGGCGGTCGCGACCAGCCTGCTCGCCTACGCGCTGCTCGGCCTGTTGCCCTTCCCCGGCATCTCGCAGGTCGCGCGCTTCGCACTCGTCGGTCTGGTGGTCGCCTATCTCAGCGTGCAGTGGCTGTTGCCCGGCCTCCTCCAGCGTCCTTCGCGCCGCGATCCGCTCGTCGTGACAGGCTGGGCGGCCCGCCTGCTCGAGCGATGGAGCGGCTTCTTGAGCGGAAAGCGCGCCGTCGCGGTCGCGGCGCTCGTCCTCTTCGCCTGCATCCCCGGCTGGCTCGCGCTGCAGCCGAACGACGACGTGCGCCTGCTCGTGCCGCGCCAGCCCGAGCTCGCGCTGCAGGATGCGGCCATCCGCGCGATGACGGGCTTCGATGCCGGCACGCGCTTCTTCCTGGTGCGCGGCGCGAGCGACGACGAAGTTCTCGAGCGCGAAGCCGCGCTGACCCGGCGCCTGCGCGAGCTCGAGAGCGCGGGAGCGCTGACGGGGCACCAGGCGGTCAGCGACTTCGTGCCGCCGCGCGCGGCGCAGGAAGCGAACCGGGCGCTGGTGAGGAAGCATGTCTTCGCCGATCGCGACGCGCTGGCGCGCACGCTGATCGATGTCGGCTTCCGCCCCGAGGCGGCAAAGGCGCTGCCCGGCGAGTTCGACCGCGCGGCGAAGCCGGTGACGGTCGCCGACTGGCTCGCCTCGCCGCTCTCGACGCCGTTCCGCCACCTCTGGGCGCCGGCGGGCGATGCGGTGCCGGCGAGCGTGGTGACGCTCGTCGGTGAGCGCGAGCCCGCGCGCGTCGCGCAGGCGCACGCCGCGCTCGACGGCGTCATCCTCGTCGACAAGGCGACCAGCGTCTCGCTGCTTCTGGGCAAGTACCGCGCGTGGGCGGGACCCGGCCTCGCCGCCGCGGCGCTGATGATGCTGATCGTGCTGGCGCTTCGCTACGGCGCGCGCCCCGCGCTAGCCGTTCTCGTTCCGGTGCTGCTCGGCGAGGCGCTGTCGCTGGCGGCGTTCGGCTACGCCGGCGTGCCCGTGACGCTGTTCGGCGTGGTCGGCTGGACGTTGGGTCTGGGCATCGGCGTCAACTATTCGATCTTCCTGCGCGAGGGCATCGAGCGTCCCGGTGCGACGGCCATGGCGGTGTTGCTCTCGGCGTGCACGACGCTGCTCGGCTTCGGCCTGCTCGCGTTCAGCGGCGTGCCGGCGCTGCGCCACTTCGGCCTCGCGCTCGCCGCGACCATCGCCGGTTCGCTGCTGTTCGCGCCGCTCGCGCTTTCCGGCAGGAAAACGTGAGCAAGTGCTACGTCCAGGCAGTGGGAATCATCTCCGCGCTCGGCGAAGGGCTGGAGGCGACCCGGCGCGGTCTTTTCGCCGGCGACACTTCCGGCATGCGGGTCGAGTCGGGCTGGCTGCCGTCGGCGCCGGCCTGCGTCGGCAAAGTGATGAGCGAGCTCGCACCCCTGCCCGCGCCGCTCGCAGAGAGCGACTGCCGCAATAACCGCCTGCTCGCGGCAGCCGCGGCGCAGATCCGTCCCGCCATCGACGCGGCGCTCGCGCGCCACGGCGCGCAGCGCGTCGCCATCGTCATCGGCACCAGCACCTCGGGCATCGCCTCCGGCGAGGACGCGATGGCGGCGAAGATCAAGGAAGGCGCGTACCCGCGCGGCTTTTCCTACAAGCAGCAGGAGATCGGCGCCACGGCGCCGCTCGCCGCGCGCCTGCTCGGCGTGCGCGGCCCCGCCTACACGGTCTCGACCGCGTGCACCTCAGGCGCCAAGGCCCTGCTCGCGGCGCGCCGGCTGCTCGACCTGGGTCTCTGCGACGCGGCGATCGCCGGCGGCGTCGACACGCTCTGCCGCCTGACGGTCGGCGGCTTCGCCGCGCTCGAATCGACCTCGCCGCAGCGCTGCAACCCGCTCAGCCGCAACCGCAACGGCATCAACATCGGCGAAGGTGCGGCGCTCTTTCTCCTCTCTCGCGACAAGGCGGCGGTCGAGCTCGCCGGCGGCGGCGAATCGAGCGATGCGCACCACCTCTCGGCGCCCGATCCCGAGGGCACCGGCGCCGAGACCGCGATGCGCGCGGCCCTTGCCAACGCCGGCGCGCAGGCCGCCGATATCGGCTATATCAATCTGCACGCCACCGCGACGCGCAAGAACGACGAGATGGAGAGCCGCGTGATGGCACGCGTCTTTCCCCATGGCACGCCCGTGAGCGGCACCAAGCCGCTGACCGGCCATGCGCTCGGCGCCGCCGGCGCCATCGAAGCGGCCTTCTGCTGGCTGACCCTGACGGAAGGGCTGCTGCCGCCGCACATCTGGGACGGCGAGGCAGATCCGGCGCTTCCCGCCTTGCGGGTCGTCGCCAGGGGCGAGCGCCTGTCGTCCCGCCTGGTGATGAGTAATTCATTCGCCTTCGGCGGAAGCAACGCCAGCCTGATATTTTCCGGGTGATGAAACCGCCGCCGCCGATCGAGGAGCTCCTGCCGCATCGCTACGGGATGCTGCTGGTCAGCCAGATCCTGTCCTGGGACGCATCGCGTGCGACGGTGAGCGCAGTGCCGAGCGCCGACGGCTGGTACGCCGAAGCGGGCGGCATGCCTTCGCGCCTCGGCATCGAGCTGATGGCGCAGGCGATCGCCTCGCACGTCAGCGTCGTTGCCTGGAGCAAGGGCGAGCCGCCGAAGAAGGGCGTGCTGCTCGGCGCGCGCTCCTTCCGGGCGACGCAGCCGCATTTTCCGGCGGGCAGCAACCTCGCCGTCACCGCCGTCAAGGCCTTCAGCGACGAGAGCGGAATGGGCGCCTACGACGCGACCATCGAGCTTGCCGGCGCCGAAGTAGCGAAGGCGCGCATCCTGGTCTTCGAACCGCCCGATTTCGAAGCTTTCATCGCGGCGCAACGATGAGACGAGCCCTGGTCACGGGATCGAGTCGCGGCATCGGCCGCGCCATCGCGTTGCGTCTGGCGAAGGACGGCTTCGGTGTGACGCTGCATTGCCGCGCCGGCATCGACGAAGCGAAAAAAGTCGCCGCTGAAATTGGCAAGGCGCCGATTCTTCAGTTCGACGTGCGCGACCGCGCCGCCGCCAAAGCGGCGCTCGAAGCCGACGTCGCCGCGAACGGCGCCTACTACGGCGTGGTGGTGAACGCCGGCGTCGCGCGCGACAACACCTTCGCCGCCCTTTCGGACGAGGACTGGGACGAGGTGCTGGACACCAGCCTCGGCGGCTTCTACAACGTCATGCGGCCGCTGGTCATGCCGATGGTGCGCGCCAAGGCCGGCGGACGCATCGTCGTCCTCTCCTCGGTCTCGGGCGTGATGGGCAACCGCGGCCAGGTGAACTACAGCGCCGCCAAGGCCGGCCTCGCCGGCGCGGCGAAAGCGCTCGCCGTCGAGCTCGCCACGCGCAACATCACCGTGAACTGCGTCGCGCCCGGCCCGGTCGCCACCGACATGATCGCCGCGGCGCCGCTCGAGGAAATGCTGAAGGCGGTGCCGATGCGCCGCGTCGGCACGCCGGAGGAGGTGGCGGCGACAGTGGCGTTCCTTTTCTCCGACGCGGCGGGCTACATCACGCGCCAGGTGATCGGCGTCAACGGCGGCATGGTATGAGCATGCCGCGCGTCGTCGTCACCGGCATGGGCGGCGTCACCTCGCTCGGCGACTCGTGGGCCGAGATCGAGAAGCGGCTGCGCGCGCGGCAGAACGCCGTGCAGCGGATGAACGAGTGGGACCGCTACGAGATGATGCACACGCGGCTGGCCGCGCCGGTGAAGCACTTCGAGTCGCAGACCTACTACCCGCGCAAGATGACGCGCTCCATGGGTCGCGTGTCGCTGCTCGCGCTGCGCGCCACCGAGCTCGCGCTGCAGCAGGCGGGCCTGCGCAACGATCCCGAGATCAGCGACGGCCGCATGGGCATCGCCTACGGCTCCTCGTCGGGAAGCGTCGACCCGGTGCGCGTCTTCGGCCAGATGCTGGAGAGCGGCTCGATGGCGGGCGTCACCTCGACCAGCTACATCCAGATGATGCCGCACACCGCGGCGGTGAACGTCGGCCTGTACTTCGGCCTCAAGGGCCGCGTGATCCCGACCTCGAGCGCGTGCACCTCCGGCAGCCAGGCGATCGGCTACGCCTTCGAAACCATCCGCGCGCGGCGCGCGCCGATGATGGTCGCGGGCGGCGCCGAGGAGCTTTCCGCGCCCGGGGCGGCGGTCTTCGACACGCTCTTCGCCACCAGCACGAAGAACGATGCGCCCGGGAGCACGCCGCGGCCCTTCGACAAGACGCGCGACGGCCTGGTGGTCGGCGAAGGCGCGGCGACCCTCGTGCTCGAGGACCTCGAGCACGCCAGGGCGCGCGGCGCGAAGCCCCTCGCCGAGATCGTCGGCTTCGCCACCAATTCCGACGGCGTGCACGTCACGCAGCCCGACGCCGAGCAGCAGGCGCGGGCGATGAACCTCGCCCTGGCGGATGCCGGCATACCCGCCTCGGCGATCGGCTATGTCAGCGCGCACGGCACCGCCACCGACCGGGGCGACGTCGCCGAGGCGCGCGCCACGCGCAAGGTGCTCGGCGGCTCGGTGCCCTTCGCCTCGCTGAAAAGCTATGTCGGCCACACGCTCGGCGCCTGCGGCGCGATCGAGGCGTGGTGGACAATCGAGATGATGCACGGCAAGTGGTTCGCGCCGACCATCAACCTCGACACACCAGACCCGGAGTGCGAGGGTCTCGATCACATCCGCGGCGAGGGTCGCGCGCTCGACATCGAGTACGCGATGAAGAACAACTTCGCTTTCGGCGGTATCAACACCTCGCTGGTTTTCCGCCGCATTTGACCGCCCGCCGCGTCCTCGTCACGGGCATGGGAATCGTTTCCTGCATCGGCAACGACCTCGAAACGGTCGCGCGCGCGCTGCGCGAAGGACGCTGCGGCATCACGGCGGCGCCGGAGTTCATCGACGCCGGGCTGGCGAGCCAGGTGGCGGGCATCCCCTCGCTCGAGTCGCTGCCGCCGGTGAAACGTCCGCTGCGCCGCTTCATGCCCGACCCCTCGCTCTATGCCTATCACGCGGCGACCGCGGCGCTCGCCGATTCGGGCCTGGGCGAGAGCGAGATCACCAGCGAGCGCACCGCGCTCGTGGTCGGCTCCGGCGTCAGCAGCACGCTCGAGACCGCTGAAGCAATCGCGCTGGCAAAAGCGCAGGGTGCGCGCAAGGTGCCGCCCTACGTCGTGCCGCGCGTCATGGGCAGCACCACTTCGGCGAACCTCGCCACCGCCTTCCGCATCCAGGGCGCGAGCTACTCGATCGTCTCGGCGTGCGCGACCTCGGCGCACTGCATCGGCCACGGCGCCGAGCTGATCCAGATGGGCAAGGCCGACCGCGTCATCGTCGGCGGCGCCGAGGAAGTGCGCTGGACTTCGGCGGTGCTGTTCGACGCCATGGGCGCGCTCTCGACCGGCTTCAACGACCGGCCGACCAAGGCCGCGCGCCCCTACGATAAGCGGCGCGACGGCTTCGTCCTCTCGGGCGGCGCGGGAATTCTCATCCTCGAGGCGGAGGAGATGGCGCGGGCGCGTGGCGCAAGAGTGCGGGCGGAGCTCGCCGGCTACGGCGCCTCCTCCGACGGCTCGGACATGGTGACGCCGAAAGCGGAGGGCATCGCGCGGGCGATGCGCGTGGCCCTGCGCGAAGCGAAGGTCGACATCGACTACATCAATACCCACGGCACCTCGACGGTTGCCGGCGACCTGATGGAGCTCGACGCGATTCGCGAGGTGTTCGGCGAGCGCCTGCCGGCGATCTCCTCGACCAAGGGACTCACCGGCCACGCCATCGGCGCCTCCGGCGCGCACGAGGCGATCTACTGCCTGCTGATGATGGAGCTCGGCTTCATCGCCGCCTGCGCCAACCTCGAAGAGCCCGATCCGGCGGTGCGCGGCCTGCCGATCGTCGACCAGACGCGCGTTGCGTCGCTGAACGCCGTGATGAGCAACAGCCTGGGCTTCGGCGGCACCAACGCCAGCCTCGTCTTCCGCAAGTGGCAAGGCAAGCCTGGATAGCCGCGGGGCGCATCGCCGACCTCGGCGCACCGGCGCTCTCGCAAGCGCGCCGGCGGCTCGGGCGGCTCGATCGCCGGCGCTTCGCCCGCTTTCGCTCCGATAAGCGCCGGCGCGAGTTCCTCGCCGGGCGCTGCCTGCTGCAACGGCTCGGCAAGGGCCTGCCGTTCGATTCCTCGCCCGAAGGCGGCGTGAAAATGAGCGGCCGCTTCGGCGCCAGCATCTCGCACGCGCGCGGCTGGGTGGCGTGCATCGTCGTCAGCTCCGGCCGGCCGGGCATCGACATCGAGCCGATGATCGAGCGCGATTTCGACAAGCTCGGCGAATGGGCCTTCGGCAGTGGCGGCTCGCGTGAGGAGTTCTACCAACGCTGGACGCGCTACGAGGCGCGGATCAAGGCTTTCGGCGACGGAGCGGCGCGCGCTTCGCATGCCGAGCACACTTATTTTCTGCAGGAGCGGGTTGCCGTTTCAGTCTGCATGCCGGCGCCCGTTCACCGGCACGTCAGCTTCGTACCGCGCTCTCTTCCAGCTCGACGCCCAGGCCGATAAGCCGCGTCACGCGATCGGCGAGCGCTTCCTCGATTTTCTTCGGCTCGGTCATGTCCTGGACCAGGATCACCGCGCCGACCAGCCGGCGATCCAGGCCGCGCAGCGGCGATGCCGAAACCAGGATCGTCTTCCTCGACCCGTCCAGGCAGGTAATCTCGGTCGGCTCGCTGTGCGACGTCCTGCCTTCCTGAATCGCGCGCGCGAGCGGCCCGTCCTCGCTCTTGATCATCCTGCCGGCCTGGTCCCACCATTTCAGGATTTCGCCGTACGCGTCGTCCAGCGTCGGCTGCGTCGACTTGAGGATGCGCGAGACTTCCTCGGTCGTCTGGCAGATGCGCCCCGCCACATCGGCAATGAGCACGCCCACCGTCAGGCTCTCGAGAAGCGAAGATAGCTTTTGGCCCACCCGCAGCAGCTCTTCGGACTCCCGCAGGTGGAACTCGCGCTGCCTGAGAATATTTTCGCGCGTCCGGAATGAGGCATAGATGCGCAGCTTGAGCTTCAGGATGTCCGGGTCGAAGGGCTTGCTGAAGTAGTCGATGCCGCCGACCGCATAGCCCCGCTTGATGTGCGGGTCCTCATGGAATACCGCGGTGACGAAGATGATCGGCGTGTCCTTGACCGCTTCGATTTTCTTGATCGCGGCGGCGGTCTCGAATCCATCCATTCCCGGCATCTGGATATCGAGCAGGATGACGTCGACATCCGGCCGCTGCCGCAGGATCGCGAGGGCAGCCACGCCCGACTCGGCGAACAGAATGTCGTAGTCGTCCTCCAGGAGCGCGGAGATCGCGAGCAGATTCGCCGGCTTGTCGTCGACGGCGAGGACGGTCGGCTTGCGGACCGTGACGGGGGGCATCGCCGCATGCGCTGCAAGAGGCATGCCGCCGGCCCGTGACGTTTTTCCCGCAAGCCGCTATATTTTCGGCCGATGGAAAGGAAAAAAGTGACCCGCTGGCAGGCGTCGGGCCTGCATCTGCTGATCAGCGTCGCGGTCGCTGTCGCGGTGCTCGCCCTGATGCTCTCCCTCTGGTACCCGGGGCCGCTGCTTGAAGCGGCGGGCGGCAACGATCTGCTTTTCATCCTGATCTGCGTCGACGTCGTCGTCGGCCCGCTCATCACCTTCGTCATTTTCCGGTCCGGCAAGCGCGGCCTGAAGTTCGACCTCGCGGTGATCGGCGCGCTGCAGATCAGCGCCTTGGCCTACGGCGTGCACGCCGTCTACCTCGCGCGACCGGCGTTCATCGTCTTCGTGAATGACCAGTTCCAGATGGTGAGCGCCGCGCAGCTCGACCCCGAGGAGCTGGCCAAGGCGAAGTATCCCGAATTCCGGCAGCCCCCTCTTGGCGGGCCACTGCTGGCCTTCGCCGTGGTGCCGACCGACCCCAATGAGCTGCGCGTTTTCATCGCGGTCGGACTCGCGGGCCACGACCTGCAGGAGTTTCCGAGGCTCTTCGTGCCTTACAGCGAGCGCACGGCCGAGGTGCTGGCGAAGTCCTGGACCCTGGCGCGGATGCGCTCGCTGGAGCCGCAGGGGGCGAAGGTCGTCGACGCGTGGCTGGCGCAGTCGGGGACCCGGGAGGCCGATGTGCGCTATGTGGGCTTGCGAGCGCGGCGGGCCTGGATGGCGGTGCTCATCGACGCCAAGACGGCACAGCCGATGAAGATGCTGATCACGGAGACACTGCGCTAGAGGAAGCAGCGCGCCCGGCGGGATTCGAACCCACGACCCTTGGCTTCGGAGGCCAATACTCTAATCCGCTGAGCTACGGGCGCCTTGGGGAAGGCGCGCAGAATATCAGACTTTCGAGCTAAAATCAGTTCCTTACCCCATACCAAAACCAATATCCCGTGAGCACGCACGATCAACATTCGTCGTTCATCAAGACGCCGCAGCAGCTCATCGTGGTGGTTCTTCTTTCCTTCATCGTGCCGGTGTTCGTCATCGTCATGCTGGTGAAGCTGGTCTTGAGCCAGCCAAGCGCCGATCCCGCCGCGCTCGCTCCCGAATCGGTCGCCGCGCGCATCCAGCCGGTGGCCCGCGTCGAGGTCGGCGCCGCTTCGGCACCGGCCGGCGCGCGCAAGGGCGAGGACATCGTCAAGGCGACCTGCGCGGCTTGCCATCAGGCGGGCGTGGCGAACGCGCCGAAGATCGGCGACCGCGCATCCTGGGCGCCGCATATCAAAGAGGGCCTGAAGGGGATGCTCGCCACCGCGACCAAGGGCAAGGGCGCGATGCCGCCGCGCGGCGGCGACGCTTCGCTCACCGACGCGGAGCTCACGCGCGCCATCGTCTTCATGGCGAATCAGTCGGGCGGCCAGCTCAAGGAGCCCGCGGCGGCGCAAAAGAAGAGCAAGTAGCCTGGCCCGGCAGCTGCTCTTCGTCATCGACGCGCCCGACACGCTCAAGGCGTACAAGGACACGACGGTCACGATGATGCGCGCCGCGCAGGCGCGCGGGCACGCGATCTGGGTTTGCGAGCAGGAGCATCTTTCCTGGGACAAGAGCGGGGCGAGCGCGCGGGCGACGCGCCTCTCGCTGACCGACAACGACGAGGACTGGTACCGCGCGCATGAATCCGCGCCGCGGCCGCTCGCCCAATTCGACGCGGTGCTGATGCGCAAGGATCCGCCCTTCGACCTCGAGTACGTGGCGAGCACCTGGGTGCTCTCCGAGGGCGAGCGCCAGGGCGCCAGGGTGTTCAACTCGCCACGCGCGCTGCGCGAGCACAACGAGAAGCTGGCGATCGCCGAATTTCCGGCGTTCACGGCGCCCTCCCGGGTCGCGCGCGACATGGGGCAGCTGCAGGAATTCATCGACGAGCACAAGCACACGGTGCTCAAGCGCCTCGACGGCATGGGCGGAACCGGCATCTTCGTCGTGCGCCATGACGACCCCAACCGCAACTCGATCGTCGAGACGATCTCGGTGCTCGGCACGCGCAGCGTCATGGCGCAGCGCTACATTCCCGAGATCAAGGACGGCGACAAGCGCGTGCTGCTGATCGACGGCAAGCTGGTGCCGCACTGCCTCGCGCGCATCCCGAAGCCCGGCGAGTCGCGCGGCAACCTCGCCGCCGGCGCGCGCGGCGTAGCGCAGCCGATCACCAAGCGCCATCGCGAGATCGGCGAGGCGCTCGGCCCGGCGCTCGCCAAGCGCGGCCTGCTGCTGGTTGGCCTGGACATCATCGGCGACTACCTCACCGAGGTGAACGTCACCAGCCCGACCTGCTTCCGCGAGATCGCCGATCAGACCGGCTTCGATGTCCCGGGCATGTTCATCGACGCTCTCGAGGCCAGGCTGCGATGATCGGCGTCCTGATCGTCACCCATGGCGAGATCGGCACGGCGCTGCTCGAGAGCGCGCGCCAGATCCTCGATGTCCAGGTGCCGCAGGTGGCGACGCTCAGCGTCTGGCGCCAGGACGACCCCGACGACCTGATCCTGCGCGCGCGCGAGCTGCTCGATGGCATCGACGGCGGCGACGGCGTGCTCGTGCTCACCGACATCTTCGGCGCCACGCCCGGCAACGTGGTGTCGCGCCTGCTGGAGGACGGCCATATCGAAGGCGTCTCCGGCGTGTCGCTGCCGATGCTCCTGCGGGTGCTCACCAGCCGCAACGGCTCACTACCCGCGGCCGTTCAAAGAGCAAAGTCGGGAGGCGCGGACGGGGTGGTGCACATGAACCAGGACCGCTGCTGCGATGCCTAAACTGGACGCCAGCATCGTCAACAAGCTCGGCCTGCACGCGCGCGCGGCGGCCAAGCTGACGCACCTCGCCAGCGGCTTCCAATGCGAGATCTGGATCTCGCGCAGCGGCCGGCGCGTCAACGCCAAGAGCATCATGGGCGTCATGATGCTCGCCGCCGGCCAGGGCAGCTCGGTGCTGCTCGAGGCCGAAGGCGCGGATGCCGACGCGGCGCTCGCCGCCCTCGCCAAGCTCATCGCAGAGAGATTCGGCGAGGGGGAATGAATTTCGTTTTGCACGGGCACGCGGTGTCCGGCGGCATCACCGTCGGCTACGCGCACCTCGTGTCCACCGCCCGTCTCGAGGTGGCGCACTACGAGGTCGCCGAGGACGCGGTCGAGGCCGAGGTCCGGCGCTTCGACGCGGCGATGAAGACGGCGCAGGACGAGCTCTTCGAGCTGAAGGCGCACATCGCCCCCGACGCGCCGGCGGAATTCGAAGCCTTCCTCAACCTGCACCGCATGATCCTCAACGACTCGGCGCTGTCGCAGACGCCGCGCGAGCTGATCCGCACGCGCCGCGCCAACGCCGAGTGGGCGCTGGTGCAGCAGATGGAGCGCCTGGTCGAGCGCTTCGACGAGATCGACGATCCCTACCTGCGCGAGCGGAAGGCCGACGTGCAGCAGGCCGTCGAGCGCGTGCTGAAGGCGATGATGGGAGGGCCTCATGGAACCAGCGGGCTCGCCGAGCCCGGAGCCTCCGAGGAGCAGAAGCTGATCGTCGTGGCGCACGACCTCTCGCCCGCCGACATGATCCTCTTCAAGCGCCACCGCTATGGCGGCTTCGTCACCGACGGCGGCGGCGTCACCTCGCACACCGCCATCGTCGCGCGCTCGCTCGGCATCCCGGCGCTGGTCGGTCTGCACCACGCCCATCGCACCATCAGCGAAGGCGAGCTCCTGATCGTCGATGGCGTGCAGGGCCTACTGGTGGTCAATCCCGACCCGGCGGTGCTCGCCGAGTACCGCAAGCGCCAGGCGCAGCTTAAAACCGAGCGCCAGCGCCTGAAGCTCCTGAAGAAGACGCCGGCGGCGACGCTCGATGGCGCGCCGATCGAGCTGTTCGCCAATATCGAGCTGCCGCAGGACACGCCGGAAGCGATCGAGGCCGGCGCCGAGGGCGTCGGCCTGTTCCGCACCGAGTTCCTGTTCCTCAACCGCAAGGACCTGCCGGGCGAGGACGAGCAGTTCGAGGCTTACCGCCAGGTGGTGCAGGCCATGCAGGGCCGCCCGGTGGTGCTGCGCACGCTCGACGTCGGCGCCGACAAGGCGATCGATGGCGGCGACGGCTCGCACACCATGCCCAACCCGGCGATGGGGCTGCGCGCGATCCGCTACTGCCTCGCCGAACCGCAGATCTTCCTCACGCAGTTGCGCGCCATCCTGCGCGCGTCGCACTACGGCAAGGTCAAGATCCTGCTGCCGATGATCGCCCACGTGCACGAGATCGAGCAGACGCTGGTCCTCATCGCCACCGCCAAGCAGCAGCTCGACGAGCGCAAGCAGCCTTACGACAAGTCGGTCGAGGTCGGCGGCATGATCGAGATCCCGGCGGCGGCGCTGGCGCTGCCGATCTTCATGCGGCGCCTGAACTTCCTCTCCATCGGCACCAACGATCTCATCCAGTACACGCTCGCCATCGACCGCACCGATGACGCGGTCGCGCACCTCTACGACCCGCTGCACCCGGCGGTGCTGACGCTGGTGGCGAACATCATCCAGACGGCGACGCGCGGCGGCTGCCCGGTGGCCGTCTGCGGCGAGATGGCGGGCGACCTGCAGATGACGCGCCTGCTGCTCGGCCTCGGGCTGCGCAACTTCTCGATGCACCCGTCGCAGCTCCTGCTGATCAAGGAGAGGATCCTGCGCACGCGCCTCGCCGACGTGCAGACCATGGCGCAACGCATTCTCCATACCACCGATCCCGCCAAGACGCGCGACCTGATCCTGGAGCTCAACGCATGAAAAGATTTCTTCTCCTGTTCCTGTTCGCCGCCGGCGCTCACGCACAGACCTGGCCCGCGAAACCGCTGAGGCTGATCGTCCCCTTCCCGGCCGGCAGCGCCACCGACCACATCGCCCGTCTCACGGGCTCGGAGCTGCAGCAGGCGCTCGGCCAGCCGGTGATCGTCGAGAACAAGCCCGGCGCGCAGGGCGGCATCGCCGCCGCCGAGGTGGCGAAGGCGCCGCCCGACGGCTACACGCTGATGATGACCACCAACACGCCGCAGGCGGCCAACGTCAGCCTGTTCAAGAAGCTCAACTACGACCCGGTGAAGGACTTCGCGCCGGTCGCGCGCCTGGGCACCACCTCGTTCATGCTGATGGTTCGTCCCGACTTCCCGGCCAAGAGCCTGAAGGAGTTTTTAGTTTTTTCTAAAAATAAAAATCTTTCCGCTGGCTACGGCTCGGCTGGCTCGCAGGTCTCCCTCTCGATGCTGAAGTCCATGGGCAAGCTCGACGTCGTCGAAGTCCCCTACAAAGGCATTCCGCAGGCCATCACCGACACCATGGGCGGCTCGCTCGCCTTCACCTTCGTCGACCTCGGCAACGCGCTCGGGCAGGCGAAGGGCGGCAAGCTGCACGGCCTGGGAGTGACATCGGCGAAGCGAACGCCGCTCGCGCCCGACGTGCCGGCGATCGCCGAGGAGCTGAAGGGCTACGAGCTCATCGCCTGGTTCGCGCTCATGGCGCCGGCGAAAACGCCGCCCGAGATCGTTCGCAAGCTGCACGACGCGGCGGTGCGCAGCCTCGAGAAGCCGGAGGTGAAGGAAAAGTACGGCGTCATCGGCATCGATCCCGCGCCGATGGATCCACAGCAGCTGGCGAAATTCATCCAGTCCGAGATCGCCCACTGGGCGAAGCTCGTCAAGCTGGCGGGGATCGAGCCCGAATAATGGCCGGCCCGCTGCACGGCGTGCGGGTGCTCGACCTGAGCACCGTGGTGATGGGGCCGTTCGGCACGCAGATCCTGGCCGACTTCGGCGCCGACGTGATCAAGGTCGAGCCCCCCGACGGCGACGTGATCCGCTACGCCTGGCCGTTCCGCAACCCGGGCATGGGGTCGATCTTCCTCAACACCAACCGCAACAAGCGCTCGGTGGTGCTGGACCTGAAGAAGCCCGCGGCGCTGGAGGCTTTTCTTCTTCTGGCAAAAAAATCCGATGTCCTGGTCTACAACGTGCGGCCGCAGGCGATGGCGCGCCTCAAGCTTTCCTACGAGGACGTGAAAAAGGCAAACCCGAAGATCATCTATGTCGGCTGCTTCGGCTATAGCCAGCGCGGCCCGAATGCCGCCAAGGCCGCCTACGACGACATGATCCAGGGCGCCTCCGGCATCCCGTGGCTGCTGCACAAGCAGGGCGCGGCCGAGCCGCGCTATGCGCCGATGATCGTCGCCGACCGCTCGGTCGGGCAGCAGGTGGCGAGCGCGGTGAGCGCCGCGCTCTACCACCGGGAAAAGACCGGCCAGGGGCAGAGAATCGACGTGCCGATGTACGAGCACCTGCTGCAGATGATCCTGGGCGATCACCTTGGCGGCTATACCTTCGAGCCGCCGCAGGGCGAGCCGGGCTACCACCGCATCCTCGCGCCGGACCGCCGGCCGTATCAGACGAAAGACAGCTTCCTCTGCACGCTGATCTACAACGACAAGCAGTGGAAGGCTTTCTTCGACGTCATCGGCAAGCCGGAAATGCTGCAGTCGAAGGAGTACGCGACGCAGGAGGCGCGCAGCCAGAACTATGGCAAGGCCTACGCCTTCGTCGCCGCGGAACTGAAGAAGCGCACCACCGACGAATGGCTCGAGGTACTCGGTCGCGCGGATATTCCGGTACAGCGCATGAACAGCCTCGACGACATCGTCGCCGACCCGCACCTCGCCGCGATCGGCTACCTGAAGACCGTCGAGCACCCGAGCGAGGGGCGGATCAAGGTGCTGGCGGTGCCGTCGGAATGGTCGGAATCGGTGCCCGAATACCGGCGCCATGCGCCGCGCCTGGGCGAGCACACGCGCGAGGTGCTGCGCGAAGCGGGACTGTCCGAAGAGAAAATAGCCGAGCTGACAAAGCCGCTATAATCCTTTCGCGCCGATTTGCATCTGCTTGCGGGCGCTTAATAAATACCGCTAAACGATATGAACGCCCCTCACGATCCGAATTCCGTTGGCGCCGTCGTCGCGCAGAAGGCGCGCTTCGATTCGCCGCTCAAGCTGCGCAGCGGCGCCGAGCTGCCCGCCTACGAGCTCGCCTACGAGACCTATGGCGAATTGAACGCGGCGCGCAGCAACGCCGTGCTGGTGTGCCACGCCCTGAACGCCTCGCACCACGTCGCGGGGTATTACGAAAACGACAAGGGCAACGTCGGCTGGTGGGACAACCTGGTCGGACCGGGCAAGCCGCTCGACCCTCGCCGCTTCTTCATCGTCGGCTCGAATTACGTCGGCAGCTGCTTCGGCTCGACCGGTCCGGCTTCCATCAACCCGAAGACGGGCAAGCCCTGGGGCGCGGACTTCCCGGTGGTCACGGTCGAGGACTGGGTGGAGGCGCAGGCGCGGCTCGCCGATCGCCTGGGCATCGAGCGCTTCGCCGCCGTGATCGGCGGCTCGCTCGGCGCCATGCAGGCGCTGCAGTGGACGCTCTCCTACCCCGAGCGCGTGCGCCACGCCGTCGTCGTCGCCGCGGCGGCGAAGCTGACGCCGCAGAACATCGCCTTCAACGAAGTCGCGCGCCAGGCGATCATGACCGACCCCGATTTCCACGGCGGCCACTACTACGAGAAAGGCGTGGTGCCGACGCGAGGGCTGCGCATCGCGCGCATGATCGGCCACATCACCTACATCTCGGGCGAGGCGATGGCGGAGAAGTTCGGCCGCGCGCTGCGCCGCGGCCAGCCGGGCTTCGACTTCGACATCGATTTCGAGATCGAGTCGTACCTGCGCTACCAGGGCGACAAGTTCTCCACCTACTTCGACGCCAATACCTATCTGCGCATCACCAAGGCGCTGGACTACTTCGATCCGGCGGCCGACTACGGCGGCGACCTGACCGCAGCCCTGGCGCGCGCCAAGGCCGCGTTCCTGCTCGTGTCGTTCAAGTCGGACTGGCGCTTCACGCCGGCGCGCTCGCGCGAGATGGCGAAAGCGCTGCTCGACAACCATCGCATCGTTTCCTACCTCGAGATCGACGCGCCCGGCGGCCACGACGCGTTCCTGCTCGAGGACGAGCGCTACCACGCCGGCCTGCGCTCCTACTTCGCCAACATCGACCTGTGAGGTCTGCGCCTTGAGACCCGACCTCGCCGCGATCGTCCAATGGGTGCCGAAGGGCGCGCGCGTGCTCGACCTTGGCTGCGGCGACGGCTCCCTGCTGCGCTCGCTCTGGCACGAGCGCGAGGCACCCGGCTACGGCGTCGAGATCGACGACGACAACGTCCTCGCCTGCGTCGCGAACGACGTCAACGTGCTGCAGGTCGACCTCGAGAGCGGGCTCTCGCTGTTCGCCGACCGCTCGTTCGACTGCGTCATCCTCTCCGAGACGCTGCAGACCATCCACCGCACCGAGTTCCTGATGCGCGAGATGCTGCGCGTCGGCCGCGAGGTGATCGTCAGCTTCCCGAACTTCGGCCACTGGCGCGCGCGCGTGCAGGTCGTGCTCGGCCACATGCCGGTGTCGGAGGCGCTGCCCTACGAGTGGTACGAGACGCCCAACGTGCACCATTGCACGATCAACGACTTCGAGGATCTCTGCCGGCGGATCGGCGTGCGCATCCGCGAGCGCCTCGCGCTCCATGAAGGCAGGCCGGTGACGACGCTGCCCAACCTTTTCGGCAGTCTCGCCGTGTATCGGTGCACGGCCGACTGAAAGAGGGACTGCGTGCGGTAGCGCTCTTCGAGGCCTGCAAGGGAACGCTCGCGTTGCTCGCCGCCGGCGGGCTCTTCTACCTCATCCCGCGCGACTTCCGGCACATCGCGCTCGAGCTGGTCGGTCGCCTGCATCTCAATGCCGGCAAGAGCTACCCCAACGTCTTCAACCGCATCCTCGAAGACGCGAGCAACGCACAGCTCTGGATGATCGGCGTTCTCGTCCTGACCTACGCCGCGGTACGCTTCGCGGAAGCCTATGGCCTCTGGCTGGGCCGGCGCTGGGCGGAGTGGCTTGCCGCCCTGAGCGGCGGCATCTACGTGCCGGTGGAGATCTACGAACTGACGCGCGGCTTCGGCTGGATCAAGCTCGGCGCCTTGATCCTGAACGCCGCCGTCGTACTGTGGATGTGCCGCGTGCTCTGGCGAACGCGACGCTATGCATAACCACTTTTTATGGGCATCCTCCGGAATGAACCATTGCTTCGATTGGGAGGAAATATGCACCGCAAGGCAATCGCCTCACTAGTGGCCGTGTCGTGGCTGTCGTTCGCCATCGACGTTCGAGCGCAGGAACCACTGCTGATCCAGGCCGCGCTGGACCCGAACACGTCCGTCGTCGAGTCGGTCAAGCGCGACTGTGCGCTCGATACGATGGTCGGAGATTGGGTCCTGGAAAGCGTGAGCAAAAAACATCCGGGCAGCAAGAAGCTGCAGAAGGGTGATAGCGCCGGGAAGGGCAAGGTGCTGAAGGTGACCATCGTCCAAGTGATGGGCGTCGGCGGCGGCGCCTATTCGGGTCCGAAATCCATGACGGTGAGAGCCGATCTGGTGCAGGGCGGCAAAGTCCTCGCCACGACGACGAAGGAGCGCGCATCGGGCGGCGGCGCCTTCGGCGGCATGAAGGGGACCTGCCAGATCTTCGGCCGTGTGGCGAAGACTCTCGGCGCCGATGTCGCCTCCTGGCTGCCGAGCGCCCTCAAAGGAAACTGAGGGTGAGCTAGGCGCTGTCCTTGCCGGCCGAACCGACCGACAGGTCCGCAAGCCCCGAGCGGATCATGAACCAGAAGAGGACCACGCCGGGCAGCGCCACCACCGTCGTGAGCAGGTAGAAGTTGACGTAGCCGATCGCTTCGATCAGCGCGCCGACGCTGGTGCCGGTGATGAACCGCCCGGCGATGCTCGCGAGCGCGGAGAGAAGCGCGTACTGGGTCGCGGTGAAGCGCAGGTTGCACAGCGCCGAGAGGTATGCGACCACGGTCACGCCGCCGATGCCGCTGGCGAAATTCTCGAAGCCCACCGCCGCGGCCATGCCGACGTTGGTGTGGCCTGCGGCCGCCAGGCCGGCGAAGCTCAGGTTGGAGACCGCCATCAGCACGAGGCTGATCAGCACCGAGCGCTTCATCCCCACCCGCGCGTACAGAATGCCGCCGACGAAAATGCCGATCAGCAGCGCGACGAAGCCGATGCCGACGTCGTAGAAGGCGACCTCGTCGTTGCTGAAGCCGAGGTCCTGGAAGAGAAGCCGCAGCGTCAGGTTGGCGAGGGTGTCGCCGATCTTGTGGATGAGGACGAACAGCAGCACGACCAGCGCCCCCTGGCGCCGGAAGAATTCCAGCAGCGGGCTGAAATAGGCGGCGATCGCCTCGACCACGCCGCGCGGCTTCACCGGCTCGCGGTGGCGCGCGGGCTCGCCCATCGCCGCGCCGACCAGCATCGCCGGCAGCGCGAAGACGGCGCAGGCGAGATATGCGGCGGTCCAGCCGAACCGGGCGGCGAGCACGAGGGCAAGGCCGCCGGCGGCGGCGGAGCCGATGCGCCAGCCGTACTGCGACATGCCCGATCCGACGCCGAGCTGGCGCGGCTCGAGCAGCTCGATGCGGTAGGCGTCGATGATGATGTCGAACGTCGCACCCGCGACGCCGAGGGTGATCGCGGCGATCGCGACCAGCAGCAGCGATTCGTCCGGGTTGGCGAAGCCGAGGAACGCCACCGCCGCCATGCAGAGCACGCCGATCAGCCACAGCCAGCTGCGACGCTGGCCGAACCGGCCGAGCACCGGCAGGCGGACGTTGTCGACCATCGGCGCCCACAGGAACTTGAAGTTATAGGCGAGGAAGGTGAGCGCGAAGGCGGTGACCGCGCTCTTGGTGATGCCGTGCTGGGCGAGGCGCGTGCTGAGCGTCGCGCCGATCATCGCGAAGGTGAAGCCGGAGGAAACTCCCAGGAACAACGCCGCGAGCGGCGCGCGCTCGAGATAAGGCCTGACCGCCTCAGCCCAGCGGATAGTCATAGTCGATCGTCAGGGGCGCGTGGTCCGAGAACCGCTTCGCCTTGTAGATGGACTCCTTCCTCGCGGTGGCGGCCACGCCCGGCGTGGCGATCTGGTAGTCGATGCGCCAGCCGACGTTCTTCTTCCACGCCTGGCCGCGGTTCGACCACCAGGTGTATTGCTCGGGCTTGTCGTTCAGGCGGCGGAACACGTCGACGAAGCCGAGCTCGTCGAAGATGCGCGTCAGCCACGCGCGTTCCTCGGGCAGGAAGCCCGAGTTTTTCCGGTTGGAGCGCCAGTTCTTCAGGTCGATCTCGTTATGGGCGATGTTCCAGTCGCCGCAAAGAATGATCTCCTGTTTGCGCGCCTTCAGCTTCTCGAGATGGCCGGCGAAGCGCTTGAGGAACCTGAACTTGGATGCCTGGCGGTGCGGCCCGGCGGAGCCCGAGGGAAGGTAGAGCGAGATCACCCAGAGCTTGCCGAAGCGCGCTTCGACGTAGCGGCCCTCGGCGTCGAACTCGCGCACGGCAAAGCCGCGGCGCACCTCGTCGGGCTTCGTGCGGCTATAGAGCGCGACGCCGCTGTAGCCCTTCCTTTCGGCGAAAGCGTGGCAGGACTCGAAGGCCTTGAGGCCGTGGACCTTCGCGTCCAGGTCGGTCTCGTGGCACTTCAGCTCCTGCAGGCAGACCACGTCGGCACGCTGTGTCGCTAGCCAGCGGAACAGGCCCTTGCTCGTGGCCGAGCGGACGCCGTTGACGTTGAGGGTTATGACCCGGATGGAAAACTCGAGACGCCACCGTGCGCGGCCGACCATTTGGCTGGCTCGTGCAGGAACTTCTCGACCTCCGCGATCTGCGAGGACTGGAGGTAGCCGCCCTTCTTCACCACCTTGAGCACGTCCCACCACGTGGCGAGGTGGTGCAGGCGCACGCCGAGATCGGCCATCGTCTTCTTCGACTCGGGGAAGATGTCGTAGTAGAAGTTGACGAACACGTGCTCGACCACCGCGCCGGCATCGCGCAACGCTTTGCAGAAATTGATCTTCGAGCGCCCGTCGGTGGTGAGGTCCTCGACGAGCAGCGTGCGCGCCCCCTCGCGAATGTCGCCCTCGATCTGCGCGTTGCGGCCGAAGCCCTTGGGCTTCTTGCGCACGTACTGCATCGGCAGGCCGAGGCGGTCGGCGATCCAGGCGGCGTACGGGATGCCAGCGGTCTCGCCGCCGGCGACGACATCGAACTGCTCGAAGCCGGCGTCGCGCGCGAGCGTGGCGGTGGCGAAGTCGACCAATTGGCCGCGAATACGTGGATAAAAAATGAGCTTGCGGCAGTCGATATAAACCGGGCTCGCCCAGCCGGAGGTGAAGACGAACGGCTTCGATTCGTAAAAAAGTACCGCTTTTACCTCCAGCAGCATCCGGGCGGTAACTTCTGCAATGACCGACTGGTCGGTGATGTGCATGGGCGGCGCGGATTCTAGCAGCCGGGAAGGTAGAATCGGACATCTGCCCGGCAGGAACGGGAATAGGGGGAACCATGGGACGGATTCTTGGAGGGATGGTCATCGCCTTGATCGCCGCGCTGCCGCTGCTGGCGCAAGCGCAGTCGACGTACCGCTGCACGGGCACGGACGGGAAGAAATACTACGGCTCGGCGATACCGATGCAGTGTGCCGGACGGCCGGTCGAGGTGCTGAACTCGGGCGGCATGGTGGTGAAGCGCATCGACCCAGCGGCGGAAGAGCGCGAGCGGCTCGAAAAGCAGGCCAAAGAAGGCAAGCGGCCCGAGCTTCAGTCGGCAACGGAGAGGGATGAAGAGCGGCGCAACCGCGCGCTGCTCGCGACCTACACCAGCGCCAAGGAGATCGACGATGCGCGCGCCCGCGCCCTCGCCGAGAACGCCAAGCAGGCGAGCCGCTTCGAGCAGCGGATCACCGAGCTGCGCACGCGCCGCGCGCGCTACGAGAAGGAGCTCGAGACCTACAAGAAGGACGGCAAGGGGTCCTCGCAGGTCATTACCGACAACATCAAGAACGTCGACCTCGAGATCGGGGCGCAGGAAGAGCTGCTGACCGCCAAGCGCGGCGAAGTCAGCGGCATCAACGCCAAGTACGACGAAGACAAGAAGCGCTACGCCGTGGCGACCAGCGCCAAGAAGTAGGCCGCTTCAGCCGCCGAGCTTGCGGCGCAGGATCTCGTTCACCTGCGCCGGGTTCGCCTTCCCCTTGGTGGCCTTCATCACCTGTCCGACCAGCGAGTTGAACGCCTTGTCCTTGCCGGCCTTGTAATCCGCGACCTGCTTCGCGTTCGCCGCCAGCACCTCGTCGACCGCTTTCTCGATCTCGCCCGAGTCGCTGATCTGCTTCAGGCCGCGTTTCTCGATGATGTCGTCGGCGCTGCCCTCGCCCTTGGTCATCCACTGCAATACATCCTTCGCGGATTTCGCCGAGATCGTCCCGTCTGCCACCCGATCCATCAGGCCGGCAAAGGCCTTGACATCGAATGCCCTGAATAGCGCGGAGAGCTCGCCGTTGACCCAGTTGGCGATCAACTTCGGCGCGGGTTTCCTGAGCAGGCCGTTCGCCGTTTCAAAAAACTCCGCCTTGCCGCGGCTCTCGACAAGCAGGTTCGCGTCGTAGGCGGAGAGCCCGAGCTCGCGCTGGTACTTCTCCTTCTTGGCGGCGGGAAGCTCGGGCAGCTCCTTTCTCAGCTTTTCGATCTGCTCTTCCTTGATCACGACGGGCAGCAGGTCGGGGTCGGGGAAATAGCGGTAGTCCTGCGCGTCTTCCTTGATACGCATCGAACGCGTCTCGTTCTTTTGCGGGTCGTAAAGGCGCGTCTCCTGGATGACGCGTCCGCCGTCTTCGAGGAGGTCGATCTGGCGCCGCGCCTCGAACTCGATCGCCTGCTCCATGAAGCGGAAGGAGTTCAGGTTCTTCAGCTCGCAGCGGGTGCCGAGCTTCTGCTCGCCCATCTTCCGCACCGAGACGTTCGCATCGCAGCGGAAGGAGCCTTCCTGCATGTTGCCGTCGCAGACGCCAATCCAGACGACCAGCGCGTGCAAGGTGCGCGCATAGGCGACTGCTTCAGCCGTCCCGCGCAGGTCCGGCTCCGAGACGATCTCGAGCAGCGGCGTGCCGGCGCGGTTGAGGTCGATGCCGGTCATGTCGCGCCCCTCGTGCAGCGACTTGCCGGCGTCCTCCTCCAGGTGCGCGCGGGTCATGCGAATGGTCTTCTCTTGGTCGCCGACGTGGATCTTCAGGCTGCCACCCTGGACGATCGGCAGCTCGTACTGGCTGATCTGGTAGCCCTTCGGCAGGTCGGGATAGAAGTAGTTCTTGCGCGCGAAGATCGAGCGGCGGTTGATCGTGCCGCCGATCGCAAGGCCGAAGCGAATCGCGTGCTCGACCGCAGCGCCATTGAGGACGGGCAGCACGCCAGGCAGCGCGATGTCGACAGCAGAGGCCTGGCTGTTGGGCGGCGCGCCGAACGCGTTCGGTGCGCCCGAGAACATCTTGCTCCTGGTCAAGAGCTGAGTGTGGGTCTCGATGCCGACGACGATTTCCCAGCTCATCGCGTCTCCGGCCGCATGAGCCGGCAAGCGCCGCGTTTGTCGATGAGAAGCGGTTCGAGGAATGCCTGCGAGCCGCACAGCTCGGTGCAGTTTTCCGCCGCGACGCGCACGTAGTCGCCAAGATCGCGCAGCGTCACGCTGCAACGGCCGGAGACGAGCTGCAGGCCGCCCTTGAACGCGCGCTGCTCGCCGGCAGCGATGTTGCAGCTATGGCCGGAGGGCGTGAGCGTCGAGCGCCACTCGAGCAACTTGATCGAGCCCGCGTCCACGGCGTAGGCGAGGCTGGAGGCGTAGGCAGCGTCGCGAGCTTCGCAGCGCACCGTCGCGCTATAGCCGGTCATCGCCGGAAACTCCTCGCTGAACTCGAAGCGCTCGCGTACCTGGCCGCCCGGCCCATAGCGCATGCCTTTGAAAACGCCGCCGCGCAGCGTGCCTCTCATTTCCCCGGTCGGCTCGCGGCCAAAGAGGATCGGCGTGGTGCCCTCGCGCAAGGTGGTGACGCCGATTTCGGGGCTCGACTCGCCGTCGACGAAGCGCCGCTGCAGCGCCGGCAACACGATGTACTCGCCGGTCAGGCGCGCGGAGCCGTCCTCGTTGCGGCTGCTGTGCAGCACCAGCAACGCGCTGCGATTGCCGAGCTGGCCGATCAGCTCGCGCGTCTCGGTCTTGTCCTGCGCGGCGGCGGCGAAAGAGACGAGCAGCAGAAAGATCAGCTTCACAGCGGCGACTCCAACGGCACGCGCCGGTGCCAATCGGTGAGCTGCTGGTACTGGTGGGCCGCGCCGAGGAGCCGTGCTTCGGAGAAATGCGGGCCGGTGAGCTGCAAGCCGACGGGCAGGCCGCGCGCGTCGAAGCCGCAGGGGACGGAAAGCGCCGGCAGGCCGGCGAGAGGCGCCGGAATGGTGAAGATGTCGCCGAGGTACATCTGCACCGGATCCTTGGTCTTCGCGCCAAGCTCGAACGCGGTCGTCGGCGCGGTCGGGCCGAGGATCAGATCGCATTTTTCGAAAGCGCGCACGAAGTCCTGCGCGATCAGGCGGCGGATCTTCTGCGCGTGCAGGTAGTAGGCGTCGTAGTAGCCGTGCGAGAGCACGTAGGTGCCGACCATGATCCGTCGCTTCACCTCCGCGCCGAAGCCCTCGCCGCGCGTGCGGCAGTACATGTCGATGAGGTCGTTGTACTGCTTCGCGCGGTGGCCGTAGCGCACGCCGTCGAAGCGCGACAGATTCGACGACGCCTCGGCGGGAGCGATGACGTAGTACGCAGCGACGCCGACGCGCGTATGAGGTAGTTCGATCTCGACTACCTTCGCGCCCTGCGATTTGAACCAGGCGATTGCTCCGTCGACGGCGCTACGCACGCCTGGCTCAAGACCGTCGGCGAAATACTCCTTCGGCAGACCGACGCGAAGACCCTGGATGTCGATTGAAACCGAATAGCTTTCCTTCGGACGCTGCACGCTCGTGGAATCGCGCTCGTCGAACCCCGCCATCACGTCGAGCAGCGCCGCGAGGTCGGCGGCGCTCTTGGCGATCGGCCCGGCCTGATCGAGCGACGAGGCAAAGGCGACCAGGCCGTAGCGCGAGACCAGCCCATAGGTGGGGCGCAGCCCGCACACGCCCGAGAACGCCGCCGGCTGGCGGGTCGAGCCGCCGGTGTCGGTGCCGAGCGCGACCGGCGCCATGCGCGCGGCGACCGCCGCCGCCGAGCCACCCGAGGAGCCGCCCGGCACACGCCGCCGGTCCCAGGGATTGCGCACCGGTCCGAAGTACGAGCTCTCGTTCGACGAGCCCATCGCGAACTCATCCATGTTGCATTTGCCGAGCAGCACGGCGCCGGCGCGCTCGAACGCCTCGACCACGTGCGCGTCGTACGGGCTGACGAAGTTCTCCAGCATGCGGGAGCCGCAGGTGGTCCGCTGGCCCTTGGTACAGTAAATGTCCTTGACGGCGATGGGGATACCAGTGAGAGGGTGGGCATCACCTTTCGCTCGCCGGGCGTCCGCTTTCTTTGCCGCCTCGAGCGCGCCAGGCCCGTTGACAGTGATAAACGCGTTCAGCGGACCGTTCAGGACTGCGATGCGATCCAGGAATTGGCGTGTCAGGTCGACCGAGGAGACCTTCTTTGCCTCCAAGGCGCCGGCAAGCTCGAGCAGAGTCGAGTTAAGCAAGCTACTCAATGACCTTCGGCACGAGGTAGAGACCGTCCTCGACCGCCGGGGCGACGGATTGATAAGGCTCGCGCCGGTCTTTCTCGGTCACCTCATCGGCGCGCAGGCGCTGGCCGACGTCCAAGGCGTGCGCCATGGGCTCGACCGCCGAGACGTCGATCGCGCGCATCTCTTCGATGAGCGCGAGCACGCGGTTGAGGCGCTCGAGCACCTCCGCGGATTCGTCTGCCGTGATCGCAATGCGGGCCAGCGCGGCAATCCGGCGCACGTCGTCGTGGGTTAGCGACATTCCCTCGGACTGGGGTTTTCGGACTAGGAATGCCAGGGAAGGACTGCCTTATCTTCCGTAGCGTCCTTAGCGTATCATATGCGCCATTTCGCGGCCTGGGACTCCAGTCCTAAGGCTCAGTTAAGAAACGGAAAAAGGCCCTCGACCTTGCCCATGTTTGGATTCCTGCGCAGCTATTTCTCCAATGACTTGGCGATCGACCTCGGCACCGCCAATACCCTGATCTACGTCCGGGGTAAGGGCATCGTGCTGGATGAGCCGTCCGTCGTCGCCATCCGCCAGGAGGCGGGTCCCAACGGCAAGAAGACCATCCAGGCGGTCGGCAAGGAAGCCAAGATGATGCTGGGCAAGACCCCCGGCAACATCATCGCCATCCGGCCGATGAAGGACGGCGTGATCGCCGACTTCACCGTGACCGAGCAGATGCTCAAGCAGTTCATCAAGAAGGTGCACGACAACAAGCTCTTCTCGCCCAGCCCGCGCATCATCATCTGCGTGCCGTGCGGATCAACACAAGTCGAGCGCCGCGCCATCAGGGAAAGCGCGATAGGCGCAGGCGCCGGCCAGGTGTTCCTGATCGAAGAGCCGATGGCGGCCGCGATCGGCGCCGATCTGCCGGTGGCGGACGCGACCGGCTCGATGGTGGTCGACATCGGCGGCGGCACTACGGAAGTCGGCGTGATCTCGCTCGGCGGCATGGTGTACTCCGGCTCGGTGCGCGTCGGCGGCGACAAGTTCGATGAAGCGATCATCAACTACATCCGCCGCAACTACGGCATGCTGATCGGCGAGACCACCGCCGAGATGATCAAGAAAGAAATCGGCTCGGCCTTCCCGGGCTCGGAAGTGCGCGAAATGGAAGTGAAGGGCCGCAACCTTGCCGAGGGCATTCCGAGAAGCTTCACCATCTCGTCCAACGAGATCCTCGAAGCGCTCACCGATCCGTTGAACTCCATCGTCTCCGCCGTGAAGAGCGCGCTGGAGCAGACGCCGCCGGAGCTGGGCGCCGACATTGCCGAGAAAGGCATGGTCCTCACCGGCGGCGGGGCGCTGCTGCGCGACATCGACCGCCTCCTCATGGAAGAGACCGGTCTTCCCGTCGTGATCGCTGACGATCCCCTGACGTGCGTCGTGCGGGGCTCGGGCAAGGCGCTCGAGAAGATGGAGCGTCTGGC
>JAXDQC010000138.1:0-3742 GCA_034668045.1 Betaproteobacteria bacterium
AACGTTCTTGTCGAACGAGCTGGAAACATCCAGCACGGGCGTGCCGGCGACGTCGTACCAGCGGCGGAACTGCGAGAGATCGATGCCCGAGGCGTCGTGCATCGCCTGCACGAAATCGTCGCAGGTCACCGCCTGGCCGTCGTGGCGCTTGAAGTAGAGGCGCATGCCGGCCTGGAATTTCTCCTCGCCGAGCAGCGTGTGCTGCATGCGCACGACCTCCGCTCCCTTCTCGTACACGGTCATGGTGTAGAAGTTGCGGATCTCCTGGTACGCCTGCGGCCGCACGGGGTGCTTCATCGGCCCGGCGTCCTCGGGGAATTGCGCGGCGCGCAGGCCGCGCACTTCCTGGATGCGCGTCACGGCGCGCGAGTAGGTGTCGGCGCCGTACTCCTGGTCGCGGAACACCGTCAGTCCTTCCTTGAGCGAGAGCTGGAACCAGTCGCGGCAGGTGACGCGGTTGCCGGTCCAGTTGTGGAAGTACTCGTGCGCGACCACGCGGTCGATGTTGAGGTAATCGAGGTCGGTCGCGGTCTCGGCGCGGGCGAGCACATACTTGGTGTTGAAGATGTTGAGGCCCTTGTTCTCCATCGCGCCGGAGTTGAAGTCGCCCACCGCGACGATGCGGTACTCGTCGAGATCGAGCTTGAGGCCGAAGCGCTTCTCGTCCCAGGCAATGGCGCGCTTCAGGCAGTCCATCGCCCAGCCCGCCTGGTCGAGCTTGCCGGGCTCGACGTAGACGTAGAGGTTCTTCTCCTGCAGCACCTCCAGGTCCGCGGCGACGAGCGCGAACAGGTAGCAGGGCTTCGGGAACGGGTCGTGGAACTTTGCCCAGCCCGGACCCGAGGCAACGAGGTTGCCGTTCGACAGCAGCACCGGGTGCTTCGCGCGCACGGTGGTGGTGAACTTCGCCATCACGTCCGGGCGATCGATGTACCAGGTGATGCGGCGGAAGCCCTGCGCCTCGCACTGGGTGACGAAGCCGTTCCTGGTCGCGTACAGGCCTTCGAGCTTGGTGTTCTTCTGCGGCACGATGCGGGTGAGCGTTTCCAGCTCGAATGCATCGGGAACGTCTTCGATCGTCAGCTTCTCCGCTTCGACTGTGTGACGGCATGCTTTGCCGTTCACCGAAACGGATTGGAGCTCTAACTCGTCTCCATCGAGCACGAGCGGACCGGGCGCGTGGCGCTTGATCTGCAGCTTTGCCCGCACCAGCGCATCGTCGGCGCGGATGTCGATGTCGAGCTCGACCGTCTCGACCTTGAAAGCGGGCGGCGCGTAATCCTTGAGCTGAATTGCCTTGGGCTGGGGTTCTCGCATGCGGCAATTTTAAATGGTGCATGTGACTGTCGTGGCGCCCTGCGACGGTGCGGAAATCGCTTGCAAACCGCGCTTTTGCCAGGGGAATCCGGTGGCACGTGATTTGCGAAGAGGGTCCGATGACTCCCGAGCAGATCGAGCTGGTGCAGCGCACGTGGCGAGCCGTGCTGCCGGTGGGAGACACGGCGGCGGAGCTCTTCTACGGCAAGTTGTTCAGCCTCGATCCGGGAATCCGGAGGCTGTTCAAGAACGACATGATCGACCAGGGGCGCAACCTCACGTCGATGATCAGCGTCGCGGTCGGCTCGCTCTCGCGGCCCGAGCGCATTCTGCTCGCGGTGCGCCAGCTCGGCGGGCGCCACGCGGGCTACGGCGTCGAGCCGTACCACTACGCACTGGTCGGCACCTCGCTCCTCTGGGCGCTGGAGAAATGCCTCGGCGAGGCGTTCACGCCGGAAGTGGAGGCCGCGTGGTCGGCCACCTACGCTTTCCTCTCCGGCACGATGCAGGAGGCAGCGTGCGCATCCTCGTCGTAGACGAATCGCCCGAGCGCGCCGAGATCCTGCGCGAGGGGCTGCGGCGCGCAGGCCACGAAGTCACGGCATCGCTCACGTCGCCCGTGGCGCTGCTGAAGACCATCGACCGGCTCAAGCCCGACGTCATCGTCATCGACACGGAATCGCCCAGCCGCGACGTGCTCGAGCACCTGGTGGTGATGAGCCAGCACACGCCGCGGCCGGTGGTGATGTTCGCGAGCGACGGCGCGCCGGAGACGATCCGCGAGGCGGTGCGTGCCGGCGTCTCGGCCTACGTCGTCGACGGCCTCGACAGGGACCGCATCAAGGGGATCATCGACGTCGCCGTGGCGCGCTTCGAGGACTTCCAGCGCCTGCGCGGCGAGCTGGCGGAAGCGACGTCCAGGCTCTCGGAGCGCAAGCTGGTCGAGCGCGCCAAGGGCCTGCTGATGAAGAGCCATGGCCTCGATGAGGAGGCGGCGTATTCGCTGCTTCGCAAGACCGCCATGGACCGCAAGCTGAAGCTCGCGGAAGTGGCGCAGCTGCTGATTGACGCACCGCAATAGTGCGCGACCGTTTCGAGAAAACCCTTATGAATCAATAAACGGCGCGTGGCATAGAGATTGCGAACTAAGAGCTGAGGCAATACGGACAACGGCGTCCGGCACTGAAAGGTGTCGGACGTTTTTTTTTGGGAGATGCCATGAAGAAAAGGACATTTATCAAAGCAGCGGGAGCGGCGGGACTCATGAGTCTCGTGCCGGATGCGATTCGCACCGGCGCCTGGGCCGCGGGCTCGGACGCGCCGGAGAAGAAGGAAGTGAAGATCGGCTTCATTCCGCTCACCGACTGCTCCTCGGTCGTCATGGCCTCGGTGATGGAGTTCGACAAGAAGTACGGCATCAAGATCACGCCGACCAAGGAAGCTTCCTGGGCCGCGGTGCGCGACAAGCTCGTCAACGGCGAGATCGATGCCTCGCACGTCCTCTACGGCCTGATCTACGGCGTGCAGATGGGCATCGGCGGGCCGAAGAAGGACATGGCCGTGCTGATGAACCTGAACCACAACGGCCAGGCGTTCACGCTTTCGAAGAAGCTGAACGACAAGGGCGTCACCGACGGCGCGTCGCTTTCCAAGCTCATCAAGTCGGAGAAGGGCGAATACACCTTCGCCCAGACCTTCCCGACCGGCACGCACGCGATGTGGATCTACTACTGGCTGGCGGCGCACGGCATCCACCCGTTCCAGGACGTGAAGGCGATCGTCGTGCCGCCGCCGCAGATGGTCGCCAACATGCGCGTCGGCGCCATGGACGGCTTCTGCGTCGGCGAGCCGTGGAATTACCGCGCGATCATGGACAAGATCGGCTTCACGGCGAATACCACGCAGGATCTCTGGAAGGACCATCCGGAGAAGACGCTCGGCACGACTGCCGAGTTCGTCGAGAAATATCCCAACACCGCGCGCGCCATGACGGCGGCGGTGCTCGACGCCGGCAAATGGATCGACGCCTCGCTCGTCAACCGGCAGAAGACCGCCGAGGTGGTGTCCGACAAGTCCTACGTCAACTGCGAGAAGGACGTGATCGTCGCCCGCATGCTCGGGCGCTACGACAACGGCATCGGCAAGACCTGGGACGACCCGAACTACATGAAGTTCTACAACGAAGGCTACGTCAACTTCCCGTTCCTTTCCGACGGCATGTGGTTCATGACGCAGCATCGGCGCTGGGGCCTGCTGAAGGAGGACCCGGACTACCTGGCCGTGGCGAAGAAGGTGAACCGCATCGACATCTACAAGGATGCTGCCGTCGCTGCGAAAGCGCAGACGCCCAAGGAGCCGATGCGCACTTCCAAACTGATCGACGGCGTGGTCTGGGACGGCAAGGACCCGAAGAAGTACGCCGGCG
>JAXDQC010000139.1:0-14650 GCA_034668045.1 Betaproteobacteria bacterium
GCCGGCCGGTGGAGAACAAGTGGATCGGCCAGCGCATCGACGAGCCGGATATCGATCTCGCGATGATGGCGCGCGCTCAAGGCGCCATTGGTTTGGGCCCTGTGAAAGAAACATCCCATCTGAAGGACGTGCTGAAGGAAGCGGTCAAGCAAGTCCAGGCAGGCAACGTCGTCGTCGTCGACGTGCGCGTGCTGCCCGGCTACGACACCAACGTGGGCGGCACGCCGCCGGCCCGGCGGTGAAGAAGTCGAAGGTCTCGGCCAGCAAGTCCCTCATCGAGGACGTGGTCGCCGGCAGCCGCGTGCTGGCGCAGCAGGGCGTGCTCGATGCCTACGGCCACGTCAGCGCCCGCAGCGACAAGCGGCCCGATCGCTTCATCATGTCGCGCTCGCGCGCGCCGGCGCTGGTCACCGCCGCCGACATCATGGAGCACGACGCCGACAGCGAAGTGGTCGGCGACGAGCGCAAGGGCTTCCTCGAGCGCTATATCCATGGCGAGATCTACCGCGCGCGGCCTGAAGTGATGGCGGTGGTGCACAGCCATTCGCCTTCGGTGGTGCCGTTCGGCATTACGAAGAGCAAGCTGCGGCCGGTTTATCACATGGCGTCTTTTCTCTGGTCCGGCACGCCGGTATTCGATATCCGCAAGGAAAAGGAAGACAACGACCTTCTCATCCGCGACCGGCCGCTGGGCAAGGCGCTGGCGCAATCGCTCGGCAAGTGCACCTGCGTCCTCATGCGCGGCCACGGCATGACCGTGGTCGGCGATTGCGTCGCGGAAGCCGTATTCCGTTCGATCTACACCGAGATGAACGCACGCCTGCAGTGGCAGGCCGGGCAGCTCGAGGGCCCGATGGAGTTCCTGAGCGACCAGGAAGGCAAGCGCTCCACCGTCACCAACCGCTCTACGCTGGAACGGCCCTGGGAGCTCTGGAAGAAAGCCGCATCAGCCAAAGGACGATCGTAAGGTTCACCAGGTTCCAGGCGATGCCGTTGATGAACGCGGCGCGGTAGGAGCCGGTCAGGTCGAAGATCGCGCCGGACAGCCAGCCGCCGAGCGCCATGCCAAAGAGGGTCGCCATCAGCACGATGCCGGTACGCACGCCGGCTTCGCGCGGCGGGAAGTGCTCGCGGATGATGATCGCGTAGGACGGCACGATGCCGCCCTGGAACAAGCCGAACAGCGCCGAGACGACGTAGAGAGAAACCAGCCCGTTGAACGGCAGGAAGAGGAGGAGCGCGATCCCCTGCAGCACCGAGCCGAGCAGGAGCGTGCGCAGGCCGCCGATGCGGTCGCAGATCCAGCCCGATACCAGGCGGCTGACGATGCCGAAGCCGAGCATGATCGACAGCATCTGCGCGCCATTGGTCGCGCCGTAGCCGAGGTCGCCGCAATAGGCGACGATGTGGACCTGCGGCATCGACATGGCGACGCAGCAGGCGACGCCGGCGATCGCCAGCACTGCCGTCAAGGCGTTGGGCGACAGGCCCAGCGGTTTTTCGCTGCTGAACGCTGCCTTGAATTGCGCACCCGCTTCCAGGGTCGGCGGCCGCCGGCGCAGCGTAAAGGCGAGGAGAAACATGGCCGCCGCGCAGAAGATGCCGGTGCCGACATAGGTGTTGCGCCAGCCGATCGTATCGAAACCGTGCTGCACGATCGGCGGCCAGACGGCGCCGGCAAGGTAGTTGCCGCTGGCGCAGATCGCCACTGCGATGCCGCGCCGGCGGTTGAACCAGAGCGCGGTATCGGCCACCAGCGGCGCGAAGGTCGCCGAGGAGCCAAGCAGACCGATGAGCAGGCCGTGCGCGAGGCTGAATTGCCAGAGCGTGGCGGCATTTCCCGCCAGCACGAAGCCGCTGCCGAGGCCGATCGCGCCGATCATCGTCGTGGTCATCACGCCGAAGCGGTCCGACAGGCGTCCCATCAGGATGCCGCCCAGGCCGAAGCCGAGCATGGTAAGCGTGTACGGGAACGACGCGTCGGCGCGCGTCACGCCGAACTCGGACTGCACCCGTGCGAGAGCGACGGAAATGACATACATGCCCGAGCCGCCGAGCGTCATCAGCGCGAGCGCGGCGCTCAGCCGCAGCCAGGCGTAAGGGGATTCCGGTTCACTGCGCATGATTGCTAGTATGGGTGGAATTTCTTTTTCCTACGAGGAGCGTTTCATGGCTGCAGGGAAAACACCGCCGTCGGTCATCGGCCAGGTCCGCGGCATCTTTCCGAAGCTCGGCGAGCTCACCGACAAAGTCGTGTTCGGCGATGTCTGGGAGCGCAAGGGACTTTCCAAGCGCGATCGCAGCCTGATCACGATCACGTCGCTGATCACGCAGGGCGCCACCGAGCAGCTGCGCGGCCATCTCTGGCGCGCGCTCGACAACGGCGTGACGCGCGAGGAGATCACCGAGGTCGTGACGCACCTCGCGTTCTACGTCGGCTGGCCGATGGCGGGCAGCGCCGCGCTGATGGTGAAGCAGGTGTTCGAAGAGCGGCCGGCATGAAGATCGGCTTCATCGGCCTCGGCGCCATGGGCGCGCCGATGGCGGCGAGCCTCGAGCGGGCAGGGCACGCGCTGCAGTCGTTCGACCTGAACGGCAAGGGCAACCGCAAATCGCTGCGCGAAGCCTGCGAAGGCGCCGAGGTGCTCTTCACTTCGCTTCCGGGACCGGCGGAAGTCGACGCGGTCGCCAAGGATGTCGCCGTGCCGGTGTGGTTCGACCTCTCGACGAACTCGCCCAAGCGAATAAGAGCCCTTCACAAGAATCTTTCGCAAAAAAAAGTGCAGCTTCTCGATGCCCCTGTCAGCGGCGGCCCGACCGGCGCCAAGTCAGGAAAGCTCGCCATCTGGGTTGGCGGCGATCGCGCGATCTACGACAAGTACCTGCCCGTGCTGAAGGCGATCGGCGACCAGCCGTTCTACGTCGGCACTATCGGTGCCGGCACCGTCGCCAAGCTCGCGCACAACGCGGCCAGCTTCACGGTCCAGGCTTCGCTCGCCGAGATCTTCACGCTGGGCGTGAAAGGCGGCGTCGAGCCGCTCGCGCTCTTCCAGGCGCTGCGCCAGGGCGCGACCGGTCGCAAGCGCACCTTCGACCGGCTGCCCGAGCACTTTCTCAATGGCAAGTACGATCCCGCCGACTTCACCGTCCGCCTGGCACACAAGGACGTGACCCTCGCGATGGAGCTTGCCGCCGAAGTCGGCGTGCCGATGCGCGTCGGCAAGATCGCGCTCGATGAGCTATCGGAGGCGATGAAGCGCGGCTGGGGCGAGCGCGACTGCCGGGTGGCGATGACGCTTCAGGAAGAGCGCGCCGGAGTGAGCGTCAAGGTGTCCGAATCGGCGCTGCGGGATGCGCTGGCGGAATGACAGGCTGATCGCCTGCGGTAGAGCGTGCCGCGTCGTCGCGCACGCCTTGTCCGGAGTGGCACAGATCACGCTTCAGTTTCCCAGGCTGTCAAAGCAGCAGCGGCATGAACGCGTCCAGGCATGGGCACGCGAGATGCTGCGACGGCTGGGCGTCGAACTCAGCGTTGAGGGCACGCCGGCGCGGACCGGCCCGATGCTGCTCGCCGCCAATCACATTTCCTGGCTCGACATCGTGGTGCTGCATGCGAGCTGCCATTGCCGCTTCGTTTCCAAGGCCGACGTCAAGCGCTGGCCGCTGATCGGCACGCTGGCCGCGGGCGGCGACACGCTCTTCGTCGAACGCAGGTCGCGGCGCGATGCGATGCGCGTCATGCACGAGATGGCCCAGGCGCTCAAGGACGGAGACATCCTCGCGGTTTTCCCGGAGGGGACTACCGGCGATGGCGGGACGCTATTGCCGTTCCATGCCAACCTGCTTCAGGCCGCCATCTCCGCCGATTCGCCGGTCCAGCCGGTGGCGCTGCAATTCATCGATGGCGCGACCGGCACCCGGAGCCGGGCGGTGAGCTATGTCGGTGATGAATCGCTCCTCGGGTCGATCTGGCGCACGCTCTGTGCAGAAGGCTTGCGTGCCGACGTGGCCTACGGAGCCCCGCAGCGCGCCGGCGGGCGGGCGCGGCGCGCCTGGGCGGAGGACCTGCGCGACGAGATTGCCGCGATGCGATGATGGCTGGTGGGGCCTGCGGGTAACATATCGCAAGTTTTTCCGTAAGGATCGCCCATGGGATACGTCGATACGCAGCTCTTCATCAACGGCAAGTGGCAGGAGCCTGCTGAAGGCAAGACGCTGCCGGTAATGAACCCCGCGACCGGCAAGGAAATCGGCCGCGTCGCGCACGCGGGACGAGCCGATCTGGACCAGGCGCTCGCCGCGGCACAGAAGGGCTTCGAGGTCTGGCGCGACATGGTGCCCGCCGAGCGCAGCAAGATCATGCGCAAGGCCGCCGGGCTCATCCGCGAGCGCGCGGGCGACATCGCGCCGCTGCTGACCCAGGAGCAAGGCAAGCCGCTCGCCGAGGCGAAGGGCGAGACCCTCGCCGCCGCCGACATCATCGAATGGTTCGCCGAGGAAGGCTTTCGCGTTTACGGGCGCATCGTGCCCTCGCGCATGAACAATTCCATCCGCCAGATGGTGCTGAAGGATCCGGTGGGTCCGGTCGCTGCGTTCACGCCGTGGAACTTCCCGATCAACCAGGTCGTGCGCAAGGTCGGCGCCGGCCTCGCCGCCGGCTGCTCGATGCTCGTCAAGGCGCCGGAGGAGACGCCGGCCGCTCCGGCGGCGCTGGTGAAGGCCTTCGCGGACGCCGGCATCCCGCCCGGCGTCCTGCAGCTCGTCTATGGCAGTCCCGCCGAGATCTCGAGCTATCTCATCCCGCATCCGCTGATCCGCAAAATCACCTTTACCGGCTCCATTCCGGTGGGCAAGCAACTCGCCGCGCTCGCCGGCCAGCACATGAAGCGCGTCACGATGGAGCTCGGCGGGCACGCGCCGGTGATCGTGTGCGAGGACGCGGACATCGCGCTCGCGGTCAAGGCTGTGGCGGCGGCGAAGTTCCGCAACGCCGGCCAGGTCTGCATCTCGCCTACCCGCTTCCTCGTCCACAAGTCGGTCGCCGGCGACTTCGCGCAGGCGCTCACCGCTCACGCCCAGGGGCTGAAGGTCGGCGATGGGCTGACTGAAGGCACGCAGATGGGCCCGCTCGCCAACCCGCGCCGCATCGACGCGATGACCTCGTTCACCGAGGACGCGGTGAAGAAGGGCGCCAAGCTCCTCACCGGCGGGCAGCGCATCGGCAGTGCCGGCAACTTCTGGCAGCCGACCATCCTCGCCGACGTGCCGCGCGAGGCGAAGATCTTCAATGACGAGCCGTTCGGCCCGGTGGCCGCGATCCAGCCCTTCGACACGCTGGAGGCGGCGATCGTGGAAGCGAACCGCCTGCCGATCGGCCTCGCCGGCTACGCGTTCACGAAGTCGCTCAAGAACTCGGACCTTATCGCTCGGCGCCTCGAGGTCGGCATGCTCTGGATCAACATGCCCGCGATGCCTTCCGCCGAGATGCCCTTCGGCGGCGTCAAGGATTCGGGCTATGGTTCCGAAGGCGGCCCCGAGGCGCTCGAGGCGTATCTCAACTCGCGAGCAATAGCGATCGCGAACGCCTGACTTAAGGATCTGATAGACCTTGTAGCCTTGGATACCACCAACTCATCCGGCAGGCAGGCCGTGCGAATTTTTCGATGAGCAAGGCATCTCCACAATTGCGGCGGTTTGCCCGGCGTCTCCTGGCCCAGGAGACGCCCCCGCGCAGCCAGTCTTCCGACGGCGAAAAGCCGCTCACCTTTCAAGTGTTCGACGAGCTGCGCCCGCATATGGTGAACCTGATGGGAATGGGTGGTTTTCGAGGGCTCCTTTCGCGCGCGATCGCTCTTGGCGGCGAAGAGCTGCGCTGGCTGCGCGCGGTGCACGTGAATGCGAACGGCTCGTTGACAGGATTCGAAGAATACGCATCCCTCGGCCCGGGGCAATTTGCCGAGGGCAAGGTCGTTCTACTGGCCCAAGTGCTTGGCATGCTGATTGCCTTGGTCGGCGTGCGCTTGACCTTGCGCCTGGTGCTCGATATCTGGCCGAAGCTTTCGCTCGGCGATCTTAATCTCGGCAACGGAGAAGCTCATGAAAAGGAAGACTAAGGCGGCTAAAAAGACCGCGCTGCGGACGATCATGAGCAAAGCGAAGAAGGTTGTACTTCATAAACTACCCACCGGCGTGCGCGGGCTCGACGACATCCTGGGCGGCGGCATTCCGGAGTTTTCTTTCAACATGATCGGCGGCGCGCCCGGCAGCGGGAAAACCACGCTGGCGCATCAGATCGCTTTCGCCAATGGGACGGCGAAGAACCCGGCGCTCTATTTCACCGTCCTCGGCGAGTCCGTCATCAAGATGCTGCGCTATCAGCAGCAGTATTCCTTCTATGACGAATCCAGGCTGGGCAAAACCATCCGCTTCTGCAATCTCTCCGACCTGGTGCTGGAGAAGGACTTGAATGCGGTGCTGGAAGAGATCATCCGGCAAGTGACGGAGAACAACGCGGGCGTCATAGTGCTGGATTCTTTTCGCACCTTGGCGCGAAAAGCAACCAACGAGCTTGGCGAAGTGGAGGTGCAGTCTTTCCTCCACCGCCTCGCCCAGTTCCTGACCAGCTGGCAGGCGACGTCGTTTCTGGTCGGCGAATATGTCCCGGAAGAAATCGAAGGTGATCCGCTGTTCACCATGGTCGATGGCATTTTCTGGCTCTCCCAGGTGACGGAGAGAAATTCCATCGTGCGAAAGCTGCAAGTCATGAAGCTGCGCGGCCAGGCGACGGTGCCGGGCTTGCACACCATCCGCATCGGTAACGATGGCCTGCAGGCCTTCTCGCGCACCCTGGGATTGGTCGGCGGCAAAAAGAAAGCATCGCACCGTCGGCTTATTTCCCTTGGCGTTCCCGACCTGGACAAGATGCTGGGCGGCGGGATCTACGAGGGGGACAGTCTCCTGGTGGCCGGGCCTTCGGGCACCGGCAAGTCGGCTATGGCGACGCAATTCATCGCCGAAGGGCTGCGCCAGGGGGAAGCGGGAATCATGGCGATCTTTGAAGAACGCCCGGAGGGCTACACGCAGCGGGCAAGCCTTTTTGGGTTGAATCTGAAAGCGGCGGAAAAGAAGGGAGCACTCGAGATCCTCTACCTTCGCCCGCTCGACCTCTCGGTGGATGAGACGATGCTGGAGATTCTGGACGCCATCAAGAGGGTCGGCGCGAAAAGGCTCGTGATCGATTCACTGGTCGGCTTCGAGATGGCGCTGGCCCCGGGCTTCCGCACCGATTTTCGCGAGTCGCTCTATCGGATGATCGGCGCGTTGACCGGCGCCGGAGTGACCATTCTCACCACAGTCGAGGTGGAGGATACCTTTACCGGGATGCCGTTCAGCCATTATGTGATTTCATTTCTCACCGACGACATCATCCGGCTTCGCTATGCCGAGATCGACGGCCAGTTGCGCAAGCTCATGGTCGTCATCAAAAAGCGTGGCGGCAACCATAGCAAAGACATCCGCGAATACGTGATCACGAATGAAGGCGTCGTGGTCATCCATCCGCGGCGCACCGACTACAACCGATTGACCACGGGAATCCCCGAGCAAACCGGCCCGCGCCGGGCGCAGGAAAGCGAAGCCGCGCCGGAACCGAAGACGAAGCGAAAGTAGCAATGCATAAGGTTTGACAAAGTGCTCCGACACCACTGTCGAGACGGCGACAGCGTTGCACCGGCATTTCGTGAAGGACATCACACCGGAGGGCTGTTTTGGCCGCTTTCACGCCTGGCATAGGCATTGCGTATAGGGAGGCACCGGACTCAACGTGAATCCGGACAACGAATAGAGAAGGGGTGTCACAGTGAAAAAAACCGTCAGCATCCTGAGCGCCTGCATGTTCCTGGTCACGTCCGCTTATGCGGCCGAGAAGATCACCGTGGCGAGCGCCGCGGGCGCGCAATCCAAGGCCGCCGTCGTGAAAGTGCAGTCCGGCAAGAAAGCCGCCGAGAAGCCCGCGCGCGTCGACTACGCGCTCGAGAGCTTCGGCTGCTGCGGCCTGCCGCAGTAAAGCGGCGCTTCACGCGCCACTAGGCAATACCGAAGCCCGGCCTCGCAAGAGGGCCGGGCTTTTCGTTGGCGGCGCGATATTGGCTCCCCGACCAGGGCTCGAACCTGGGACCTGCGGATTAACAGTCCGTCGCTCTACCAACTGAGCTATCGGGGATCGGAACGAAGGCCGGGATTTTACCCCAGCCCGACTACTGGATGACCTTGGCGATCGCGTCGGCGACGTAGTCGACGTTGGCGGTAGTGAGCGCGGCGATGCAGATGCGGCCGGTGTCGATGGTGTAGATGTGGTTTTCCTCGCGCAGGCGCCGCACCTGCTCCTTGCTGAGGCCAGAGTACGAGAACATGCCGCGCTGGTTCAGGACGAAGCTGAAGTCGGCGGACGGGACGCGGGTCTTGATCTTCTCGACCAGCAGCTTGCGCATCGCCTTCATGCGATCGCGCATGGCGCCGAGCTCGCGGTCCCACAGGCTCCTGAGATTCGGCGTGCTCAGAACGGTCGCCACGACCTGGCTGCCGTGGGTCGGCGGATTGGAGTAGTTGGCACGCACGACGCGCTTCAGCTGGGAAAGGACGCGCGCGGCTTCTTCGGGGCTCGCCGTGACGACGCTGAGCGCGCCCACGCGCTCGCCGTAGAGGGAGAAGGACTTGGAGAACGAGCTGGAGAGGAACACCGGGCTCATGGCCTCGGCAAAGAGGCGCGCCGCGTAGCCGTCGGCTTCCAGCCCCTCGGCGAAGCCCTGGTAGGCGAGGTCGAGGAACGGCACCAGGCCGCGCGAGCGGACGATCTCGAGGACGGCCTGCCATTGTTCCTGCGAGAGGTCGACCCCGGTCGGGTTATGGCAGCACGCGTGCAGCACGACGATCGAGCCGGCGGCCAGGCCCTCGAGGGCGGAGCGCATGCCGGGGAAGTCGAGCCCGTGGGTCTTCGGGTCGTAGTAGGGGTAGTTCTTGACGTTGAAGCCCGCGGCCTCGAACAGCTGGCGGTGGTTTTCCCAGCTCGGCTCGCTGATCCACACCGTGGCGTCGGGGCTGATGCGCTTCAGGAAGTCGGCGCCGACCCGCAGCCCGCCGGTGCCGCCGAGCGCCTGGACGGTGACGATGCGCGTGTCCTCTTTGCCGAACACCAGCGCCTGGACGGCCTTGTCGTACGCGCCCAGGCCGTCGATCGGCAGGTAGCCGCGGTGCGGCACGCTCTTCAGCCGCTCGCTTTCCGCGTGGCGCACGCACTCGAGCAGCGGAATCTTGCCGTTGTCATCGTAATAGACGCCGACGCCGAGGTTCACCTTGCGCGGGTTCTGGTCGGCGACGAAGGCCTCGGTGACGCCGAGGATGGGGTCGGCCGCGGCCATCGGCACCGAGGCGAGAGGAGAGGGGGAGTGAGGCGCGTTCATTTGATAAAATGATCGGTTCGACAATTGCGATTCTACCCGTGAGCGTCACCTTTCCCAACAGCCCTTTTCGTCTCAACCAGATTTTTCCGCCGGCGGGCGACCAGCCGGAGGCGATAGACAAGCTGCGCGAGGGCATCGACGACGGCCTCGCCTACCAGACGCTGCTCGGCGTCACCGGCTCGGGCAAGACCTACACGCTCGCCAACGCCATCGCCCGGCTGGGCCGGCCGGCGCTCGTGCTGGCGCCCAACAAGACGCTCGCCGCCCAGCTCTACTCGGAGTTCCGCGAGTTTTTCCCGGAGAACGCGGTCGAGTACTTCGTCTCCTATTACGACTATTACCAGCCGGAAGCCTACGTTCCGTCGCGCGACCTCTTCATCGAGAAGGACTCGTCGATCAACGAGCACATCGAGCAGATGCGGCTGTCGGCGACCAAGTCACTGCTCGAGCGGCGCGACGTGATCATCGTCGGCACGGTGTCGGCGATCTACGGCATCGGCGACCCCTCCGAGTACCACGGCATGATCCTGCACCTGCGCCAGGGCGAGAAGATGGCGCAGCGGGACGTCCTGGCGCGCCTGGTGGCGATGCAGTACGAGCGCAACGAGCTCGACTTCCGCCGCGGCACCTTCCGGGTGCGCGGCGACGTCATCGACATCTTTCCGGCCGAGCATGCCGAGCATGCGATCCGGATTTCTCTTGAAGACGACGCGATCGACAAGCTTGAGGTTTTCGACCCCCTGACCGGGCGGGTGCAGCACCCGATGGCCCGGTTCACGGTCTACCCCTCCAGCCACTATGTGACGCCGCGTGAGACCACGTTGCGGGCGGTCGAGAAGATCAAGGCCGAGCTGCGCGAGCGGATCCAGTTCTTCCAGGACGCCGGCCGGCTGGTCGAAGCGCAACGCATCGAGCAGCGCACCCGCTTCGACCTCGAGATGCTGGCCGAGCTGGGGTTCTGCAAGGGCATCGAGAACTACTCGCGCCACCTTTCCGGGCGCCAGCCGGGCGAGCCGCCGCCGACCCTGATCGACTACCTGCCCGCCGACGCGCTGATGATCGTCGACGAGAGCCACGTCACCATCCCGCAGCTCGGCGGCATGTACAAGGGCGACCGCTCGCGCAAGGAGAACCTGGTCGAATACGGTTTCCGGCTTCCGTCGGCGCTCGACAACCGGCCGCTGCGCTTCGACGAGTTCGAAAAGGTGGTGCGCCAGACGGTCTTCGTCTCCGCCACGCCGGCCGACTACGAGCGGCAGAAATCCGCGCAGGTGGTGGAGCAGGTGGTGCGACCGACCGGCCTCATCGACCCGCAGGTCATCATCCGGCCGGCTTCGACCCAGGTGGACGACCTTCTTTCCGAGATTTCACTGCGGGTGAAAAAGAAGGAGAGAGTCCTCGTGACGACTCTCACCAAGCGGATGGCCGAGGAGTTGACCGAGTACCTCGCCGAGCACGGCGTGAAGGTCCGCTACCTGCACTCTGAAGTCGAGACGGTGGAGCGCGTCGAGATCATCCGCGACCTGCGCCTGGGCGAGTTCGACGTGCTGGTCGGCATCAACCTGCTGCGCGAGGGCCTCGACCTGCCGGAGGTGTCGCTGGTGGCGATCCTGGATGCCGACAAGGAAGGTTTCCTGCGCTCGGAGCGCTCGCTGATCCAGACCATGGGGCGCGCCGCGCGGCACATCAACGGCATGGCCATCCTGTACGCCGACCGGGAAACCGACTCGATGAAGCGCGCCATCGCCGAGACCGACCGCCGGCGCGCGAAGCAGGTGACCTACAACACCCTCCACAGCATCACGCCCGCCGGGGTGATCAAGCGCATCAAAGACTTGATCGACGGCGTCTACGACTCCTCGGCGATGCAGGCCGCGCAGGAGGAGGCGCGCTACGAGTCCATGTCCGAGAAGCAGATCGCGCGCGAGATCAAGGCGCTCGAGAAAAAGATGCTGGCGCATGCCAGGAACCTCGAGTTCGAGGATGCGGCAAAAGTGCGCGACCAGCTGACGGAGCTGAAAAAGAAGGTATTTGGCGTCGCAGCTGCGGAATTTTGACCTTCGGTGGAGCGCCGGCATCGGGCACAGTCATGCCGATGCTCTGGAAACTGCGACTGTTCTGGTACGAGGTCGACAAGGCCGGACTCGCCTTTGCCGCGTACTTCATTCTCATCGTCGGCGGGCTCGTCTTCGGGTTGATGGCCGTCTTTGCGCAGCGCGATGCGCAGGCTGCGCGGGTACGCGATTTCCACGCCAGCAGCGTCGATTGCCTGGCGCGCAACGTGTACTACGAGGCGCGCGGCGAGTCCCTTGCCGGCCAGTACGCGGTCGCCGAGGTCACCATGAATCGCAAGGCCTCGCGCTCCTATCCGAAGACCGTCTGCGAGGTCGTGTACCAGAAGGACGCTTTTTCCTGGACCGGCATGACGACGCTCGATATGCCGGCAGGCGAGGCGTGGGGCCGCGCGATCAGGGTCGCGCAGGACGTGTACTACGGCCGGCGTCGGCCCGAGCTTCGCGGCGCGCTTCACTATCACGCCACGTATGTGCAGCCGGGCTGGTCGGACGACAGGGAGCGCATCGGCCGCATCGGCCGGCATGTCTTTTACCGGTAGAGTCCGGGGCATGAAGGTCCTGTTCGTCTGCACCGGAAATATCTGCCGCTCGCCGACGGCGGAAGGAGTTCTTCGCCGCCTTGCCGAGCTCGAGAAAATGAATATCCACGTGGAATCGCGCGGCACGCACGACTATCACGTCGGCGATCCGCCGGACGAGCGTGCCCAGGATCACGCGAAGCGGCGGGGCTACGATCTCAGCGCGCAGCGCGCCAGGCACCTGAGCAAGCGCGACTTCGAGGAGTTCGACCTGGTGCTGGCGATGGACGGCGGCCATCTGCGCATCCTGCAGCGGCTCTGCCCGCCGCAGCATGCGAGGAAGGTGAAGCTCTTCATCCAGGAAACGGAAGTCCCGGACCCGTATTACGGCGGGCCGGAGGGCTTCGAGCAGGTGCTGGACCTCGTGGAGGCCGCCTGCCGCGGCCTGCTCGAGGAAATGCGCGCTTCGACCCGCTAGCCTACTTCTTCCCCGTCTCGACCTGCTGCAGGTCGTCGTCCTGCGCCGGCGGGCGAGAGCGTTCGCGGCGGGGCCGGCCGAGCTGCACCTGCTCCTCGGTCACGGGCTGCGTCGGGGCACGGGCGCGGTCGGTTTCGATCATGACCAGGCCGGCGTCGTCGAGCAGCTTCTTCGCTTCGATCTTCGGCTCTTCGTGGCGCGGCTCTTCATGCCGGCGCTCTTCGTGCCTCGATTCCTGCTGCCGGGGTTCCTCGTGCCGGGGCTCTTCGCGGCGGGGCTCTTCGTGCCGAGGTTCTTCACGTCTCGGCTCCTCGTGCCGCGGCTCTTCGTGGCGCGGTTCCGCATGCGCCGGCTCGGCGTGGTGCGGCTCCTGCTCCCGCTGCGACTCGAGCTCGTGGATGCGGCGCTGCGCCTCGATCAGGGACGGATCGATATGCGGCGGCGGTGCGCCGCGCTCGCCGCGCTCGCCGCGATTGCGATCGCGGCCGCCACGGTTGCGCCGCCCGCGCCGTTGCTCGTCGCCGTTGCGCTCGGGACGGTCAGGACGATCGGGACGCGGATTGCCGGCGTCCGGACGTGCAAGCACGTTGCCGGCGTCCGGCAGTGCGTTCTGAAACGGAGGCTGCGCCTCGCCCTCGGCACGCGGCTGGGGCGGCTGCTGCGGCGGACGAGGCTGCTGCTGACCTTGCTGCTGCGGGCGTGGTGCCTGCGGGCCGCGGTCCGGGCGGTCCGGGCGCGGTCCACGGTCGGGCCGGCGATCGTTTCGCTGGCCGTCGCGCTGCCCGTCCCGTTGGCCTTCGTGTCTCTGTCCGTCGCGCGGAGGACGTCCATCGCGCTGCGGCTGACCGTCTCGCCGCTGCTCGAGGCGGCCCTGCTGCTGGCGGTCGCCGCCGCCACGGTGCTCGTCGCGCCCGCCGTCGCGTCCACCACGGTCGCGTCCACGGTCGCGCCCACGATCGCGGCCGCGGTCGCGCCCGCCGTCCCGTCCATCCCGCCGATGCTCGGGACGCTGGTCGCGTTGTCCCTGCCTCTGCGGCTGGACTGGGGCCACGGGGGCGGGCGCCGGTGCCGGCTCGGCGTTGAACAGGCCGCCGAACAGGCGGCTGAAGAAGCCGCCGCTCGGGGTTGCGCCCGCGAGCGGCTGCGGCTGGGGTCGGGCAACCGGCGCGACAGGTGCGGGAATGGGCGCGGCGGCGGCAGCCGGGCGGGGCAGGCTTTCGTCGACCATCGGCGCCGGCTGTGCCGGAGTAATGGCCTTGACCACCGGCTGCTGGCGCTCGACCTTTGCCTCGGCCTGCTCCGCGCCCGGGGCTTTCGGCTCCTCGGGGCGCTCGGCGAGCTCGTAGCTCGCCGGCACGTGCTCCATCTCGTTCAGCTCGTCATGCTTGAGGCGCTGCACCTTGTAGTGTGGCGTCTCGAGGTGCGGGTTGGGCACCAGCACGAGGTTCACCTTGAGGCGTCCCTCGAGCTTCTGGATCTCGGCACGCTTCTCGTTCAGCAGGAAGGCCGAGACGTCGACCGGCACCTGGACGTGCACGGCGCCGGTGTTCTCCTTCATCGCTTCTTCCTGAACGATGCGCAGGACGTGCAGCGCCGTCGATTCGGTGCCGCGGATGAAGCCGGTGCCGCTGCAGCGCGGGCAGTTGATGTGCGCCGTTTCTTCCAGCGAGGGCTGCAGGCGCTGGCGCGACAGCTCCATCAGGCCGAAGCGCGAGATCTTGCCGATCTGCACGCGGGCGCGGTCGTACTTGAGCGCGTCGCGCAGGCGGTTCTCGACTTCTCGCTGGTTCCTCTGCGACTCCATGTCGATGAAGTCGATGACGATCAGGCCACCGAGGTCGCGCAGGCGCAGCTGGCGGGCCACTTCGTCGGCCGCCTCGAGGTTGGTGCGGTAGGCAGTCTCCTCGATGTCGCTGCCCTTGGTGGAGCGCGCCGAGTTGACGTCGATGGCGACCAGCGCCTCGGTATGGTCGATGACGATGCCGCCGCCCGAAGGCAGGGCGACGCCGCGCGAATAGGCGCTCTCGATCTGGTGCTCGATCTGGAAGCGCGAGAACAGCGGCACGTCGTCGCGGTAGAGCTTCACCTTGCCGACGTTGCCCGGCATCACCGTCTGCATGA
>JAXDQC010000140.1:0-12278 GCA_034668045.1 Betaproteobacteria bacterium
CGCATCAAGCTGATGGCGGAGGCCCAGGACGTCGATGTGGTCATCACCGAGGTCGGCGGCACGGTGGGCGACATCGAGTCGCTGCCGTTCCTCGAGGCGATCCGGCAGATGGGCCTCGACCTGGGACGGAACAACGTCTGCTACATCCACCTGACCCTGGTCCCCTACATCGCCTCGGCGGGGGAGATCAAGACCAAGCCGACCCAGCACTCGGTCAAGGAGCTGCGCGAGATCGGCATCCAGGCCGATGCGCTGCTTTGCCGCACCATCCAGCCGCTGCCGGAGGAGGAGCGCCGCAAGATCGCGCTCTTCACCAACGTGCAGAAAGAAGCGGTGATCTCGGCCTGGGACGTCGACCACATCTACAAGATCCCGATGATGCTGCACCAGCAGATGCTGGACGAGATCGTCTGCCACAAGCTCAACATCCTTGCCCGCGCCGCCGACCTGACGGCGTGGACCAAGCTCGTCTACGCGCTCGAGCATCCCGAGCACGAGGTCGACATCGCCTTCGTCGGCAAGTACATCGACCTGCAGGACTCCTACAAGTCGCTGAACGAGGCGCTGCGCCACGCCGGCATCCACACCAACTCCAAGGTCAACATCCACTACTTCGACTCCGAGGAGATGGAGAAGAACGGCACCGCCGGGCTGGAGAAGATGGACGCCATCCTGGTGCCGGGAGGCTTCGGCCAGCGCGGCACGGAAGGGAAAATGCGGGCCATCAACTATGCGAGGGTGAACGCCATTCCCTACCTCGGCATCTGCCTGGGCATGCAGCTCGCGACCATCGAGTTCGCGCGCAACGTCTGCGGCCTCGCCGGCGCCAACAGCACCGAGTTCGACCAGGAGACGCCGCACCCGGTCGTGGCGCTGATCACCGAGTGGCTGGACCGCACCGGCCGGATCGAGAAGCGCACCGAGAAGTCCGAACTCGGCGGCACGATGCGGCTGGGCTCGCAGAAATGTCCGGTGGAAAAAGACTCGCTGGCTTTTTCGATCTACGGCGCGGAAGTGAACGAGCGGCATCGTCACCGCTACGAGGTCAACAACATCTACGTGCCGCAGCTCGAGGCCAAGGGCTACAAGGTCTCGGCGCACACGCCGACCGAGAACTTGCCCGAGATGATGGAGCTGCCCGGCCATCCGTTCTTCATCGGCGTGCAGTTCCACCCGGAGTTCACTTCGACGCCCCGCGCCGGCCATCCGCTGTTCAAGGCCTTCGTCGCCGCCGCGCTGCGCTATCGTGCCGGCGGCAAGCTGCGAGTCGTCGCGGCCTAATTGTCCAAATGAGACTTTGCGGCTTTGAAGTCGGGCTAGAGCGGCCGCTCTTCCTGATCGCGGGACCCTGCGTCGTTGAATCGAGGCAGCTGCAAATTGATGTCGCTGGAAAATTAAAGGAAATTTGCAAGTCGCTGGGCATTCCCTTTATTTTCAAGTCTTCCTACGACAAGGCGAATCGCAGCTCCGGCAAGTCGTTCCGCGGCCCCGGCATGGACGAAGGGCTGAAAATCCTCGCCGAGGTGAAGAAGCAGATCGGCGTCCCGGTTCTCACCGATGTCCACACCGAAGGCGAAGTGAAGCCGGCCGCCGCCGTCGTCGACGTGCTGCAGACCCCGGCTTTCCTCTGCCGCCAGACCGATTTCATCCACGCCGCCGCCTCGGCCGGCAAGCCGGTGAACATCAAGAAGGGCCAGTTCCTCTCGCCGCAGGAAATGAAGAACGTGGTGGATAAAGCTCGCGAAGCAAGCGGCGCAGACAATGTCCTTGTCTGTGAACGGGGATTTTCGTTCGGCTACGGCAACCTCGTGTCCGACATGCGCTCGCTCGCGATCATGCGCGACACCAACTGCCCGGTGGTGTTCGACGCCACGCACTCGGTACAGCTTCCGGGCGGCAAGGGGACGGCCTCGGGCGGTGAGCGCCAGTTCATCCCGGTGCTCGCGCGCGCCGCGGTGGCGAGCGGCATCTCGGGCCTGTTCATGGAAACGCATCCGAACCCGGAGAAGGCGCTGTCCGACGGGCCCAATGCCTGGCCGCTGGGGATGATGCAGGAATTGCTGGAGACGCTGGTCGAGCTCGACCGCAGCGTCAAAAAAAAGGGGGGCTTTGCCGAAATGAGGATCAAGTCATGAGCGCCATCGTCGACGTCGTCGCCCGGGAGATCCTCGACTCGCGCGGCAATCCGACGGTCGAAGCCGACGTGCTGCTCGAGTCGGGCGTGATGGGCCGCGCCGCAGTGCCCTCCGGCGCCTCGACCGGCAGCCGCGAGGCGATCGAGCTGCGCGACGGCGACAAGCGCCGCTACGGCGGCAAGGGCGTGCTGAAGGCGATCGAGTTCGTCAACACCGAAATCTCGGAAGCGATCGCCGGCCTGGACGCGGCCGAGCAGGCGTTCATCGACAAGACCCTGATCGATCTCGACGGCAGCGAGAACAAGGCGCGCCTGGGCGCCAACGGGCTGCTCGCGGTGTCGATGGCGACGGCGAAGGCCGCGGCGGAGGAGTCCGGCCTGCCGCTTTATCGCTACTTCGGCGGCTCGGGCGCGATGAAGATGCCGGTACCGCTCATGAACGTCATCAACGGCGGCGCGCACGCCAACAACACGCTCGACTTCCAGGAAATGATGATCGTGCCGGTCGCGGCGCAGTCCTTCCGGGAAGCGCTGCGCTGCGGAGCGGAAGTCTTCCAGGCCCTGAAGAAGCTGATCGACGGCAAGGGCATGCCCACGTCCGTGGGCGACGAGGGCGGCTTCGCGCCCAACCTGCCGACGCATGCCGCGGCCATCGACCTGCTGATGCAGGCGATCGGCTCCGCCGGCTACAAGGCGGGCGAGGACGTGATGCTCGCGCTCGACTGCGCCGCCTCGGAGTTCTTCAAGGACGGCATCTACATCCTCGACTCTGAATCGAAAAGACTCTCGTCGGCGGAATTCTGCGATTACCTCGCCGGCCTGGCGAGCAAGTACCCGATCGTCTCGATCGAGGACGGCATGGCCGAGGGCGACTGGGACGGCTGGAAGCTGCTGACGCAGAAGCTCGGCGCCAGGCTGCAGCTGGTCGGCGACGACGTTTTCGTCACCAACCCGAAGATCTTCCGCGAGGGCATCAAGCAGGGCATCGCCAATTCGATCCTGATCAAGGTGAACCAGATCGGCACGCTCACCGAGACCTTCGCCGCCATCGAGCTCGCCAAGCGCTCGGCCTACGGCACGGTGATCTCGCACCGCTCGGGCGAGACCGAGGACACGACCATCGCCGACATCGCGGTGGGCACCAACGCGCTGCAGATCAAGACGGGCTCGTTGTCGCGCTCCGACCGCGTCGCCAAGTACAACCAGCTCCTGCGCATCGAGGAGGACCTCGGCGACTCGGTCAGCTACCCCGGGCGGGAGGCCTTCCCCCGACTCGCATGAGCATGAAGATCCTCGCCGGCGTCATCGGCGCCCTCATCATCCTGATCCAGATCCCGCTCTGGCTCGGCAAGGGCGGATGGCTGCGCGCGTGGGAAGTCGACCGCCAGGTCACGGCGGCACGCGACAAGAACGGCAAGCTCGAGGTACGTAATGCCGGACTCGCCGCGGAGGTGAAAGACCTGAAGACGGGCACCGAAGCGGTCGAAGAGCGCGCCCGCTACGAGCTCGGCATGGTGCGCAAGGACGAGGTCTTCTTCCAGGTCGTCGACGAGAAGCCCAAGCCGAAGACGCCCTAGAGCGCTAGGGGCAGTAGAACGAGTTGTACGGGAAGCCGGCGGCCTGCTGGAACTGCGCCGCCTGCTCTTGCGGGACGATGGTTCCCGTCCCGGCGCAGGACGCCAGGCTAAGCAGCAAGGTGACGATCAGCAGTCTTTGGCGCATGAGGTTAGCGTCTGAAGAGGGCGTAGATCGAGAGCGCGCGGGTCACGAGGGTGAAAAGCTTGCGCGAGCCGAAGAACGTCACCGCGCCCGCCGCCGCCGCCGTCACCATCGGATACTGACGCACCTTCGTCACGAGGCGATCGAGCGCGGCTGCTTTACGGACGAACGGATCGGCGTTTGCGACCAGCGCCGCGCGCTGCGCGGCCGAGCGCCGCACGAGCTCGAGGCGGCGCTCCGCCAGGCTCTGTTCGCGGCCGCTCACGACTTGAGGGCCTGCAGGTCGCTCTGCAGCTCGCTGATCGTGGCGTCGAAGGGCCGGGGCTTCAGGGCGGCGAGGCGCTGCAGGCGCCAAGCGACGATGCCGGCGGCGAGGAGGAAAAACACCGCCGTGCCGATCGTCACCGGCAGGCGCTTCGATTCGTCGACGGCGAGGATGATCGCCACCGCGCCGAATCCCAGGCCCATCGTGGCGAACACCAGGATCGCCAGGCCGCCGATGATCGCGGCGGCGAGCCGGTTCAGCTCCTCGCGCAGCTCGGTGCTGAACAGCTCGAAGCGGGTGCGGCCGAGGTCGACGACCCCGGCGATGAGATTGCGCGCGGATTCCAGCAGGCCGGCGCTCATTTGCGGCTCAGCAGGATGCCGATGACGAGCCCGACGCCGGCGGCGATGCCGACCGCGGCCCAGGGATTGGCGCGCACCTGGCTGTCGAGCTCGGCGCCAGCACCCTTCAGGTGCTCGCGCGCGGCCTGCAGCGATTCCTCCGCGCGGGCGCGCACTTCCTCGATGCGCGGTCCGGCCTGATCGGCCGTGGCGCGCAGCAGCTCCTCGGCGTCCGCGATTACGGCTTTCAGGTCTTCCATCATGTTGTCGGTTCGTTCCACGGGCATTTCCTTCTCAGTCGGTCACGTCGGGTTCGAAGAACAGCCACTGTATCTCGGGAAACTCGGCGCGCATCGCCTTCTCGGTGCGGTTGATGCGCCGCACCAGCTCGAGCGCGGTGTCGGCCTTCATTTTCACTTTCAGCGCCACCATCAGCGAGGTCCCGAGCTGCAGCGTCAGGAGGCGGAACACCTTCTCGACGTTCTCCTGCCGCTGCAGGAACTCGCGCATGCGCGCTTCGGTTTCGTGGTCGGCGCTCTGGCCGATGAGCAGGCCCTTGATCTCGACGCCGAGGCCGATGGCGACGACGATCAGCACCACGCCGATGGCGATGGAGCCGAGAGCGTCCCACAGCGGATTGCCCGAATAGATGGTCAACAAGACCGCGAGAAGGGCGAGGGCCAGGCCGAGCAGGGCGGCGAGGTCCTCGCCGAGGATCACCACCAACTCGCTCTGCCGGCTGTCGACGAACCAGCGAAAGAGCGATTTGTCGCCCCGCACCTTGTTGACCTCGGCGAGGCAGGCGCGCAGCGAGACGCTCTCGGCCGCCAGGCCGAATACCAGGATGCCGACCGCGACCCAGGGATAGCTGAGCTCGCCCGGCTCGGCGATCTTGTGCCAGCCCTCGTAGACCGAGAACAGGCCGCCGATCGAAAACAGCACCAGCGCGACGATGAACGACCAGAAGTACACCGCCTTGCCCCAGCCGAGCGGGTAGTCGGGGCTGGGAGGACGCTTCGCCTGCTTCATGCCCCAGAGAAGCAGCACCTGGTTGCCGGAGTCGGCGTAGGAATGGATCGCCTCGGCGAGCATCGCGCTCGAGCCGGTGAAGATCGCCGCGCCGGTCTTGGCCGCGGCGATGGCGAGGTTCGCACCCAGCGCGTAAAGTATCGTCCTTACCGAATCGGCCTTCCCCGCCATGAATCTGACTCCCGCGCAGCTGCAGCAATTCGACCGTGAAGGGTACCTGTTTTTCCCCTCGCTCTTCACGCCGGCGGAGATCAAGACGCTCACCGACGAGGTGCCTTCGCTCTACGCGCAGCGCCGCCCCGAGAACGTGCGCGAAAAGACGGGCGACGTGGTGCGCACCAATTTCGCCGCGCACCTGTACAGCTATCCCTTCGCCAAGCTCGCCCGCCATCCGCGCATGGTCGAGCCGATCAAGACGCTGTTCGGCGAGGACGTGTACATGCACCAGTTCAAGATCAACGGCAAGCAGGCCTTCGACGGCGACGTCTGGCAGTGGCACCAGGACTACGGCACCTGGATGAACGACGACCAGATGCCCTCGGCACGCGCCATGAACGTGGCGATCTTCCTCGACGACGTGAACGAGTTCAACGGCCCGCTGATGTTCATCCCGGGCAGCCACAAGCAGGGCGTGCTCGATGCCTCGCACGACACGAGCACCACGAGCTATCCGCTCTGGACGATCAACCACGAAGTCATCTCGAAGCTCGTCGCCAAGGGCGGCATCGTCGCGCCGAAAGGTCCTGCGGGCTCGATGATCCTCTTCCACGGCTGCCTGGTTCACGCCTCGACCTCGAACCTCTCGCCGTGGAACCGCGTCAGCGTCTACCTCTCGCTGTGCGCGGTGTCGAATCACATCCGCCGCTTCAAGCGCCCGGGCTACATCGCCCACCGCGACTTCACGCCGATCCAGTGCCTGCCGGACGACTGTCTGCTCAAGCACTACGACGTGCCGCTTCCCTGGAAGGAGGGTACGCCGCCCGAAGAGCTGCAAAGTGCACTCAAAGCAGCCTAGCGTGGCGTGGCTCGGCGACCCCGAGGACGAGGATTTCGATGAGGACGATCCTTCCCCGGAGGACGAGGAGGAGAAGGTCAACGACGATGACGACGGCGAAAAGATCTTCCCGATGGATGACCCCGACCGGAACGCGTCCAGCTCATGAATCTCTATTCCAAGCTTCAGCAACGTAAGGACAATCCGATCCGCATCGGCTTGATCGGCGCCGGCAAGTTCGCGGCGATGTATCTCGCGCAGGTGCCGAGGACGCCGGGCGTGGAGCTGGTCGGCATCGCCGATCTCTCGCCGGCGAATGCGAAGGAGAACCTGAAGCGCGTCGGCTGGGATCCGGCGCGCATGCCGCCGATCACGGAAGACTGGCAGAAGCTGGTCGCGAACCCGAAGGTCGACATCATCGTCGAGGCGACCGGCAATCCGCCGGCGGCTGTCGAGCATATCCTGGGCGCGTTCGAGCACGGCAAGCACGTCGTCAATGTCACCGTGGAAGCCGACGCATTCTGCGGGCCGCTGCTCGCCAGGAAGGCGGCGGAGGCGGGCTTGGTCTACAGCCTCGCGTACGGCGACCAGCCGGCGCTGATCTGCGACCTCGTCGACTGGGCGCGCGCCGCGGGCTTCCAGGTCGTCGCCGCAGGCCGCGGCCACAAATGGCTGGCGCACTTCGCGCAGTCGACGCCCGAGACCGTGTGGGGGCACTACGGCCTGACGCCCGAGCAGGCGAAGCTGGGCGGCCTCAACCCGAAGATGTTCAATTCCTTTCTCGACGGCTCGAAGCCGGCGATCGAGACCACCGCGGTCTGCAATGCGACCGGCCTCACGCCGGCGCCCGGCGGGCTCGAGTATCCGCCCGGCTCGATCGACGAGATCCCGTCGCTGATGCGGCCGCGCGAGGAGGGCGGGGTGTTGCATCACAAGGGACAGGTGGAGGTCATTTCTTCCCTGACCACAGCCGGTGAAAAAATTGCGTACGACATCCGCTTCGGCGTGTTCGTCGTCTTCGAAGGCGAGACCGATTACATCCGCCGCTGCTTCGAGGAGTACGGCGTCAAGACCGATCCGTCGGGCCGCTACGCCTGCCTGTACAAGCGCTGGCACCTCATCGGCCTGGAAGTCGGCATCTCGGTGGCATCGGTGGGGCTGCGCGGCGAGGCGACCGGCTGCGCCACCGGCTGGCGCGCGGACGCGGTCGCCGTTGCGAAGAAGGACCTGAAGCAAAGTGAAATTCTGGACGGGGAAGGCGGCTACACGGTGGTGGGCCGGCTGATGCCGGCCGCGGATTCACTGCGGGAAGGTTGCCTGCCCCTCGGGCTGGCGCACGGCTGGAAGATGCTCAAGCCGGTCGCTGCCGGCCGCCCGCTCAAGTGGAGCGACGTTGCCTTCGACGCGGCCTCGCCCGCGGTAAAGCTGCGTCGCGAGATGGAGCAGCTTTTTTCCGAGCGCCTGCGGAACGCTGCTTAGACAGCTGGCTCTGGTATTTGTAGATCTCCGAGTGGTCGGCATCGCGCGGCAGGCGCTTCTGCGCTTCGCGCCACATTCTCAGCGTTTCCCTGAGGAAAGGCGTATCGAGGCCGAGGCCGCGGGCGAGCTGGGCGGCGATCGCGACGTCCTTGGTCATGAGCGCGAGCCGGAAGCCCGAGGCATAGGCGCCGGTCAGGACGTCGCGCGCGATCTTGCGCTCGGTGGTGCTGTTGCGGCCGGTCGAGGCGTTGATCGCCTCCAGCATCGGCTTGGGGTCGAGCTCGAAGGCGCGCGCGATGAGCAGCGCCTCGAAGCCGGCGAGCGTGCCGGCGGCGCCGAGATAGTTGTTGAGCGCCTTTACCGCGTGGCCGGCGCCGAGCGGGCCGACGTGGAAGATGCTCTTCCCCAGGGCCTGCAGCACCGGCAGGACCTTCCGGAACGCGGACTTTTCGCCGCCGGCCATGATCGCCAGCGTCGCGCTCCTCGCGCCGACGACGGCGCCGGAGACGGGTGCATCGACGAACAGGACATTCTTCGCCGCAAGAGCAGCGCCCAGGGCGCGCGTGCCGAACGGATCGGACGAGCTCATGTCGACCACCACGCAGCCTCGCGAGAGCGCCGGCAGCGCTTCCAGCACCGCCTCGCGCACCGCGTCGCCGTCGGGAAGCATGGTGATCAGCGCCTCGGCCCCTCGCGCGGCTTCGCGAATGGATTTGCAATTGCCGTTGCCCCTGAGGTCGAAGGACTGGACCGCAAATCCTTCGCGCGCCAGGTTCGCCGCCATGGGCTGCCCCATGACGCCCAGACCGATGAAGGCTACTTTTCGGATGCGAACACCTCTTTGGCGGCGCGGAAGGCCACCACCGCCGCCGGCACGCCGCAGTAGATCGCGGTCTGCAGCAGCACTTCCTTGATCTCGTCCTTGGTCAGGCCGTTGGTGAGAGCGCCGCGGATATGCAGCTTCAGCTCGTGCTCCTTGCCCAGCGCGACCAGCATGCCGAGGTTCAGCACCGAGCGCGTCTTGCGCGGCAGGCCGGGCCGGTTCCAGATGTCGTTCCAACAGTAGGTGTTGAGCAGCTCGGTGAACTCGCGGTTGAAGTCGTCCACCGCGGCCATCGAGGCGTCGACGTACTTCGCGCCCAGGACCTCGCGGCGCGTCTTCAAGCCGGCGTCGAAACGTTCCTTGTGCTGACGCTTATCCATCTCGCCTCCAATCGGAAAGGGAGCACTATACTTTCTCCGATGAGGAGACTGGAAGGCCGCGTAGCGATCGTCACCGGCGGCGGCCACGGGATTGGCAAGTTCTACGCCCGCCGCCTGGCCGAGGAGGGCGCCAAGGTCGTCATCGCCGAGATCGACGGCCCTGCGGCCGAGCTCGTGGCCGGCGAGATCGGCGGCGCGATGGCCCTGCGAACCGACGTCTCGGATCAGACCAGTGTGGATGCGATGGCGGCGAAGACGATCGAGCGCTTCGGCCGCATCGACGTGCTGGTGAACAACGCCGCCATCTTCGCCACCGTGCCGATGTCGCGCTCGCCCTTCGACCAGATCGACCCGGCCGAGTGGGACCGGATGATGGCGGTCAACCTGCGCGGCACCTGGCTCGCCTGCCGCGCCGTCATTCCGCAGATGCGCAAGCAGGGCTACGGCAAGATCATCAACATCAGCTCGGGCACCGCCCTCAAGGGCTCGGCGAGCCGGATCCACTACGTCACCTCGAAGGCCGGCATCCTCGGTTTCACCAAGACCCTGGCGATGGAGGTCGGCAAGGACAACATCTGCGTCAACTGCATCGCCCCGGGCAGCACGCTCTCCGAGGAGAACGCCGACGAGGCGCTGGTGAAATACCGGCAGGCGGCGGCCTCCACGCGGGCGCTGCAGCGCCTGCAGACCCCGGAGGACCTGGTCGGCGCGGTCGCGTTTTTCGCGTCGCCCGACAGCGACTTCATTACCGGACAGACCCTCGTCGTCGACGGGGGCGCACACATGCACTAGGATAGGACATGGAGATTAAATCCCTGCATCACGTCGCGTATCGCTGCAAGGACGCGAAAAAGACCGCGGATTTCTACACCAAGGTCCTCGACCTGGAATACGCCATGGCCGTGTCGGAAGACCATGTGCCCAGCACCGGCGAAGACCATCCGTACATGCACATCTTCTTCCGCATGGATGACGGCAGCTTCGTCGCCTTCTTCGAGCTGCCGGAATCGCCGGACATGGGCCGCGACGGCAACACGCCGCTCTGGGTGCAGCACCTCGCGCTGCGCGTGAAGGACGAGGAGACGCTGATGCGCTACAAGAAGCGCATCGAATCCCACGGCGTCGAGGTGCTGGGCCCCGTCGACCACACCATCTGCAAGTCGATCTACTTCTTCGACCCGAACGGCCATCGGCTCGAGCTCGCCGTGGACACCACTACGCCGGGCATGCGCAAGCAGCTCTCCGAAGTGAGCGAGGCCATGCTCGACGAATGGACCAAGACCAAGAAGGCGCCGCACCACGCCGACTGGGTTCACAAGAAATAGACAGAAACCGAGGAGGGGACATGAAGCGCCTTTCGTTGCTGGTATTCCTTTTCGCCGTCCATAGCGCCTTCGCGCAGGAGACGATCAAGATCGGCGTCATCACCGATCGCGTCGGCGTCTCCAAGCCTTACTCCGAGCCCGCCACCGAAGGCGTGGTCTTCGGCGCCGAGGAGATCAATCGCCGCGGCGGCGTGCTGGGCCGCAAGATCGAGCTGCTGATCGAGGACGACCAGTCGCGCCCCGACATTTCCGCGGCGCTGGCGCGCAAGCTCGTCGACCAGGGGGTGGTCTTCATCCTCAGCGTCTCGCTCAGCCCGGCGACCCAGCAGCAGCAGACCGTGACCATGGAAGCCAAGACGCCGCAGATGACGCCGATGAACTCGGCCGACTACCTGACGACGCAGCTCGACAACCCGTACTTCTGGCAGACCGGGCCGCTCGGCTCGACGCAGGGCGCGACGCTCCTCGCGCACGCCAGGGCGAAGAATTTCAAGCGCGTGGCGCTGATCACCGACAACTCCGACCTCGGCCAGGCGATCGCCAAGGCCTTCAAGGGCGCGCTGGAGAAGGCGGGGATCCAGATCGTCGCCGAAGAGGTGGTGGCGCGCGGCGCGACCACGGCGACGCCGCAGATGCAGAAGATCCGCGCCGCCAACCCGGAGGCGATGTTCCTCGCCGGGGTGCTGACCGCGGAGAACGTGCTGATCTTCCGCGCCCACAAGGAACTAGGCGTGAAGTTCCCGATCCATTCGTCCTACAACCTCTCGGTGCCGATCTACGAGACGGTGGCCAAGGGGCTGGTCAACGGCGTCACCTTCGTCGACGCGTACGATCCGGACAAGCCGGAAGTGAAGGCGTTCGTGGCCGCATACAAGAAGGCCACCGGCAAGGACTCGCAGAACCTGCACGGCTACGGCTATGACGGGATCATGCTGATCGCCGATGCCATCCGCCGCGCCGGCTCGACCGACAAGGAGAAGATCCGCGAGGCGATGCAGAAGACCAGCTACGCGGGCGTGATGGGCAAGAAGGGGATGAAGTACAGCTTCCCCGAGGGCAAGCGCGCCGGGTTCGACCCGGACGGCATGGTGGTGCGCGTGTACGAGAAGGATCGCCAGGGCCGCGTCCTGCACGTCGGTTCGAAGTAACAGTTGCAGGATTTTCTCGAGCTGGCCGTCAGTGCGACGGCCTCGGGCTGCATCTATGGCCTGATCGCGCTCGCCTACCTGCTGATGATCCGGCCGACCGGCATCATCAACTTCGCAGTCGGCGAGTGGGCCATGGTGGCGTCCTTCGGCGGCTTCATTTTCCTCACGAAGTACGAGTGGCCCTATCCGCTCGGCATGGCGGCCGTGGTGGCGTTCATGTTGCTAGTGGGCTGGGCGACAGAGCGCATCGCCGTGCGGCCGCTGGTGGAGAAGGGCGCGCCACTGCTGGCGCCCATCCTCGCGTTGCTGGGCGTGCTGGTGGTCACGCGCGAGATCATCTCGGTCAGCTTCCCGCCCGATCCGTTGCCGGTGCCATTTCCCTTCGGCATCGGCCGCATCGAGATCGGGCCGATCGGCGGCTCGTATCAGAGCTTCTTCATCATTGCGGTGACGCTGGCGGTATTCGCCGGCACCTGGTTCTTCTTCGAGAAGACGCTCTGGGGCAGGAGCTTCGAGGCGGTGTCCCTCAACCGCAGGGCCGCGGCGCTGATGGGCATCAACCTGTCGCGCGTCACGGCGCTGTCCTTCGCCGGCGGCGCGGGGGCCGCCGGGCTGGCCGGACTGCTGGTGTCGCCGAATAT
>JAXDQC010000141.1:0-2675 GCA_034668045.1 Betaproteobacteria bacterium
TGATGCGCGAGCAGGCCACCACCGCCGAGGCGGCGCAGACCGCCGAGGCCGAGCTGCAGTCGGCCAAAGCGCAGATCGACGCGCTCAAGGCGCAGATCCAGCAGACGCGCTCGACGCTGCGCGGCGACCAGGCCAACCTCGGCTATACCAAGATCTACGCGCCGATGGCAGGCACCGTCGTCACACAGACGGCAAAGGAAGGCCAGACGCTCAACGCCAACCAGTCGGCGCCGATCGTGCTGCGCATCGCCGACCTTTCCACCATGACGGTCCAGAGCCAGGTGTCGGAGGCGGACGTGCCGCGCCTGCGGCTCGGCATGCCGGTGTATTTCGTCACCCTCGGCGACCAGCGCAAGCGCTGGTACGGCACGCTGCGCCAGATCAATCCGACCCCGACCGTCACGAACAACGTGGTGCTCTTCGACGCGCTCTTCGAGGTGCCCAACGCCGAGGGGGTGCTCATGACGCAGATGACCACGCAGGTGTTCTTTATCGTCGCCGAAGCGAAGGACGCGATCGTGGTGCCCGTGAGCGCGCTGCGCCGCACGGGGCCGGGCAAAGCGGCGGTCAACGTCGTCGACGCCGAAGGCAAGGCGCAGACCCGCGAGGTCGAGCTCGGCGTATCCAACCGGGTGAGCGCGCAGGTGCTGTCGGGCCTGCAGCCCGGCGAGCAAGTCGCCACCACCGAGCGGCCGCAGCGCGGCGCGCGCAGCGCCTCGGCTGCCCCGACCCCGAAGATGGGACCGCGGCTATGATTGAATCGCATCTCATCCAATTCTGTGGCGTCACGAAAACCTACCGGAGCGGGGCGCTCGAGGTGGAGGTGCTGCACGGCATCGACCTCACCATCGAGGCCGGCGAATTCGTCGCCATCATCGGCGCGTCGGGCTCGGGCAAGTCGACGCTCATGAACCTGCTCGGGTGCCTCGACCGTCCGACGAGCGGCACCTACCGATTCATGGGGCGCGACGTCTCGCAGCTCGATCGCGACGAGCTCGCGCGCCTGCGGCGCGAGGCGTTCGGCTTCGTGTTCCAGCAATACAACCTCATCGCGACGGCGAGCGCGGTGCGCAATGTCGAGGTTCCCGCGGTCTATGCCGGCGTGCCGGCCGCCGAGCGCCGGGCGCGCGCCGAGGCGCTGCTCTCCAAGCTCGGCCTCGCCGATCGGCTGGAGCATCGTCCGAGCGAGCTTTCAGGGGGCCAGCAGCAGCGCGTCTCGATCGCCCGGGCGCTCATGAACGGCGGCCGCATCATCCTCGCCGACGAGCCCACCGGCGCGCTCGACAGCTCGAGCGGCAAGGAGGTGATGGCGCTCCTGCACGAGCTTTCGCGCGACGGGCATACGGTCATCCTGATCACGCACGCGCGCGAGGTCGCCGAGCAGGCACAGCGCATCATCGAGATCGTCGACGGTCGCATCGTGGGCGATCCAGGTTCTGTGGCGCAACAACGCCGCAAGGCCATCGAGCCGACCGCGGAAAGATCCTCTCCTCTTACGGGGCTGCTCGAAGCCGGCAAAGCCGCCGGCGCCGCGCTGCGCGCGAACGTGTTCCGCACCGCGCTGACGCTGCTCGGCATCGTCATCGGTGTGGGCTCGGTGATCGCCATGCTGGCGGTCGGGAACGGCGCGAAGCAGCAGGTGCTCGACCGGATCAGCGGCATGGGCACGAACCTGCTGCTGGTGCGGCCCGGAGCGCCGAATACGCGCGGCAGCGGCGGCATCGCGACCCTCACGGTCCAGGATGCCGAAGCGATTGCCGCCCTGCCCAACGTGATCGCTGCCGTGCCCGAGCTCGGCGGCAGCACTACCGCGCGCTTCGCCGGCATCGATTACCAGACCCAGGTGAGCGCGACCGGGGCGGATTTCACCCTCGCGCGCGCCTGGCCGGTGGCGCGCGGCACCTTCTTCAACGGCGAGGAGGTGCGCAGCTATGCCGCCGTGGCGGTGCTCGGGCAGACCGTGGCCAAGACGTTATTTGGAAATGAGTCTCCACTGGGAAAGCATGTCGTGCTGAACAACGTGCTGTTCCAGGTGATCGGGGTGATGAGCGAGCGGGGCGCCTCCCCCACGGGCGCGGACCAGGATGACGTCGTGCTGGTACCGGTGAGCACCGGCAGCCTTCGGCTTTTCGGGCAGCGGCATGTTCGCACCGTCACTGTCGCGGTGCAGGACGTGGCGCGCATCGACGAGACGCAGGACGGGGTCGCTACACTGCTCGAGGCGCGCCACCGTACCATCGATTTCCAGATCCGCAACATGGCCTCGCTCCTCGAAACGGCGATGGAAACCCAGAACACTCTCACCGTGCTTCTCGGCTCGATCGCGGCGATCTCGCTTCTCGTCGGCGGCATCGGCGTGATGAACATCATGCTGGTGAGCGTGACCGAGCGAACGCGCGAGATCGGCATCCGCATGGCGACCGGCGCGCGCATGCGCGACATCCTGCAGCAGTTCCTGGGCGAGGCGCTCGCCGTCTCGGCACTCGGCGGACTGATCGGCGTGGCAGGCGGCCTGGGCGCGGCGGCGGCGATCGCTGCCCTCGGCACGCCGGTCCAGTTCTCGCTGGCGCCGGTGGCGCTTGCTTTCGGCTGCGCCTTCGCCACCGGCCTCGTCTTCGGCTTCATGCCGGCGCGCAAGGCCGCCCGGCTGGATCCGGTCGTCGCCCTGTCCGCGG
>JAXDQC010000142.1:0-4949 GCA_034668045.1 Betaproteobacteria bacterium
GGTGACGGTCACCATGTCCATGACGATGCGGGCGCCCCGGAGGCGCTCGGCGCGGGCTTCCATGTAGCCATGCTCCACCGCGATCTTCGCGCCCATCGCCTCCAGGCCTTTCAGGTGCTGGTCGACCGGGCGCGAGCCGATGGCGCAGCCGCCGGGCAGCGACACGCGGGCGCGGCCGCAGCGGGCGAGCAGAGGCCCGAGCACCAGGACTGAAGCGCGCATGGTCTTCACCAGCTCGTAGGGAGCTTCCGGATTCGTCAGGGCAGCGGCGCGCAGCTCTACCCGGTCTTCCCGGTCGCTGACTTCCACGCCCATCTGGGCGAGCAGCTTCGACATCGTGCGCACGTCCATGAGGCGCGGCACGTTGGCGAGGGTGAGGGTGCGCTCGGTGAGGAGCGCGGCGCAGAGGATGGGCAGCGCGGCGTTCTTCGCGCCCGAGACGCGGATCTCGCCTTCGAGCCGGCTGCCGCCGCGGATCTTGAGCTTATCCAGCGCGCCACTCCTCGGGTGTCAACGTGCGCATCGACAGCGCGTGGATCTCCTCGCGCATGCGCTCGCCGAGCGCCGCGTACACCAATTGGTGGCGCTGCACGCGGCTCTTGCCGGCGAACGCCGCCGAGACGACCAGCGCCTGGAAATGCTGGCCGTCGCCCTCGACCTCGAGGTGCTCGCAGGCGAGACCCGCGGCGATGCCGGTCTTGACGCTTTCCGCCGTAACCATTCAGTACCTGAGCTTGTATCCGGACTGCAGGAGTTTCAGGGTCAGCAACGATACGACAAAAAAACTCGCCGCGACCACCGCGAGGCTCGCCCCCGGCGGAAAGTCGGAGTGGCCGAGGAAGCCGTAGCGGAAGCCGTCGATCATGTAGAAGAAGGGGTTGGCGTGCGACAGGCGCTGCCAGAACCCGGGCAGCGAATGGATCGAGTAGAACACGCCCGAGAGGAAGGTCAGCGGCAGGATGAGGAAGTTCTGGAAGGCGGCGATCTGGTCGATCTTCTCCGCGCAGATGCCGGCGACCAGTCCCAGCGAGCCGAGCAGCGCCGCGCCGAGCACGGCGAAGCCGAGCACCCAGGCGGGCGCCGCCAGGTGCAGGTCGACGAACCAGGCGGTGACGAAGAGCACGCCGGCACCGACCACCAGGCCGCGCACCACCGACGCGAGCACGTAGGCGGCGAAGAACTCGAGGTACGAGATCGGCGGCAGCAGGATGAAGACGATGTTGCCGGTGATCTTCGACTGGATGAGGCTGGAGGAGCTGTTGGCGAAGGCGTTCTGCAGCACGCTCATCATCACCAGCCCGGGGACGAGAAACGCGCTGTAGGGCACGCCGTCGTATACCTGCATCCGCCCCTCCAGGGCGTGACCAAAAACCAGCAGATAGAGCAGTGAAGTCAGCACCGGCGCGCCCACCGTCTGCGTCGCCACCTTCCAGAAGCGCAGCGTCTCCTTCGCAAACAAGGTCCAGAAGCTGATCAAGAGGTGAGCCTGAGAAAAACCTGCTCGAGGTCCGGCCGCTCGAGCTCGATATCGGCGATCTCCACGCCCTGTGCGCGCAGGCCGGCCAACTGCTCCTCGAGCTGGGAATAGCCCGCGAGCTCGAGCGTGAATTGGCGACCATCGCGCGCGACCACCCGCGCGGTTGTGCGCGAGCCGGCGACGCTGGCGAGCAGATTGCGGGTCGAGTCGAGCGCGACGATGCGCCCGGCCTTGAGCATGGCGATGCGGCTGCAGTGCAGCTCCGCCTCCTCGAGGTAGTGCGTCGTCAGCACGATGGTGTGCCCGTCGCGGTTGAGGCGAGTGACGAACTGCCACAGTCCCTGGCGCAGCTCGACGTCGACGCCGGCGGTCGGCTCGTCGAGCACGATCACCGGCGGCTTGTGCACCAGCGCCTGCGCCACCAGCACGCGGCGCTTCATGCCGCCGGAGAGCGCGCGCATGTTGACGTCGGCCTTGGCGGTGAGGTCGAGGTGCTGCATCACTTCGTCGATCCAGGCGTCGTTGCCGCGGATGCCGTAGTAGCCCGACTGGATGCGCAGCGTCTCGCGCACGGTGAAGAACGGGTCGAACACCAGTTCCTGCGGCACGACGCCGAGCAGCCGGCGCGCGCGACGGTAGTCGCCGATCACGTCGGCGCCCATCACCCGCACCTCGCCGGCGTCGGCGCGCACCAGGCCGGCGATGATGTTGATGAGCGTGGTCTTGCCGGCGCCGTTCGGTCCGAGCAGGCCGAAGAACTCGCCCTCGCCGACCGCGAGGCTGACGCCGGCGAGCGCGCGCAGGCGCCCGCTTCCCTTGCCGTACATCTTCTCGACGTCGCGGACTTCTATTGCGTTCAGTGGAGCGGCAGGAGGCTGTGCACGCCGTAGAGGCGGGCGATCGTCTGCAGCGATTCGGGCAGGTTGGAGAAAGTGATGGCGCCGCCGCCTTTCGCCTTCGCGTCGCGCAGCCAGGCAAGACAGAGCGCGAGCGCCGCCGAGTCCATCTCGGTGACCTCGCCGAAATCGACGCTGCGCACGCCCTCGGCGAGGTGGCGCCGCCCTTCCTCGAGCAGCGCGGCGACGTTGGCGAGCGTCACCGGACCGCTCACCAGGATGCGTGCGCCCTCGCGCCGGATCACGACTTCTTTTCCACCGCCACGCCGTCGAGCGCGCGGTTCTTGGCGCTCAGGTTCTTGATCAGGCCTTCGACGCCCGACTCGCGCACCAGGTTGTTGAACTCGGTGCGGTAGTTGGCGACCAGGCTGACGCCGCCGACCATGACGTCGTAGACCTTCCAACCCGAGGGCGTCTTCTCCATGCTGTAGTCGATCGGCACCGGCTGCGTGCCGGGCTGCAGCACGCGCACGTTGACCATCACGTCGGTGTCGGTCGGCTTGGCCCGCAGCGGCCGGAAGTCGAATTTCTGGTCGCTGTAGGCGGCGAGCGCGCTGGCATAGGTGCGCACCAGCAGCGTCTTGAATTCATCGGTGATGCGCTTTTTCTGCTCCGGGGTCGCCTTGTTCCAGCTCTGCCCCATGGCCAGCGCCGTCATCGAGTTGAAGTTGAAGTGCGGCAGCACCTTGTCGTTGATCAGGCCGATCAGCTTGGCGCGGTTGCCGCCGCGGATCTCCTTGTCCTTGGCGATCAGCTCGACCACCTCGAGGGTCACGGCCTTCACCAGCACGTCGGGAGGCGTGTCCTGGGCCACCGCGGGGACGAAAAGCAGCGGCAGCAAAGCCAGAAACCCACTGAAAAGCAGCGCGGCACTCTTCATGGGCGGGATGTTACCGCGACTCGGGGTCCTGCTCGCGCGGCGGCCGGCCGTCGTAGATGAGGCTGCGGCGCCGCTGCAGGTAGGCGTCGCGCTGGAAGGTGTACTTGTCGAGCGCCGCCTCCTCGAGGATGCGGCTGGCGTCCAAAAGGTCGGATCTCACCTGGACGACCCTCGTCCCCCAGAGGCCGTAACGCACATCGTTCGGCCGCACGCCGCCCATCGGATCGAAGTAGTAGTCCAGCCCCAGCCCGACGCCGTCGCGAACGCTGCTCGAGCCGAGGAAGGGCAGTACGAGGTACGGCCCGGTGCCCGCGCCCCAGCGGCCGAAGGTCTGGCCGAAGTCCTCGTTGTGCTTCTCGTAGCCCATGTCGCTGGCGACGTCGTGCAGCCCGAACAGGCCCAGGGTGCTGTTGAAGCCGAAGCGCACCCAGTCGAAGAAACCCTCCTCGAACTTCCCCTGCAGGATGTTATTGACGCCGATCATCGGGTCGGCGATGTTGCCGAAAAAATTGCGCACGCGATCGCGGAGCTCGCCGGGCACGAACTTGGTGTAGCCGGTCGCGACCGGGCGCATCACCCAGGTATCGACCTTGTCGTTGAAGCCGTAGACGCCGCGGTTCAGCCCCTCGAGGGGGTCACGCGGGTCGCTGTTCGTCGTCGCGCAACCGCCGAGAAGCAACGCGAGGGCAGCGAGCCACCATTTCACTTCGCCGGCTCCCGGGCCGGCTCCTTGGTCTCGGCGGCCTTGCTGAACAAGAACTGGCTGATCAGGTTCTCCAGCACCACCGCCGACTGCGTCAGGCGCACGCGGTCGCCCTGCTTGAGCATCAGCCCGTCGCCGCCGGCCTCGAGGCCGACATACTGCTCGCCGAGGATGCCCGAGGTGAGAATCTTGGCGGTGGTGTCGCGCGGGAACTGGTACTTCGCCTCCAGGTTCATGGTGACCAAGGCCTCGTAGGACTCGCCGTCGAAGCGGATGCTGGCGACGCGGCCGACGACCACGCCGGCGCTCTTCACCGGCCCGCGCTCCTTCAGGCCGCCGATGTTGGCGAACTTGGCGTTCACCTGATAGGTGTCGGCGGTCGAGAACGAGGCCAGGTTGCCGACCTTGAGCGCGAGAAAGAGCATTCCGCCGAAGCCTGCAGCAACGAAGATGCCAACCCAGAGATCGATCGTCGAGCGATTCATTTGCCGTTGCCCCCGGTGAACATGAGTGCGGTGAGGATGAAGTCGAGCGCGAGGATCGCGAGCGACGAGGTAACCACGGTGCGCGTCGTGGCGCGCGAGACGCCTTCGGCGGTGGGCGGCGCGTCGTAGCCCTCGAACACCGCGATCCAGGTCACGGCGAAGCCGAACACCACGCTCTTGATCACGCCGTTGAAAATGTCGTTGCGCACGTCGACCGCGGCCTGCATCTGCGACCAGAAGGCGCCGGGATCGACGCCGATCAGGTGCACGCCGACCAGGTAGCCGCCGAAGATGCCCATCGCCGAGAAGAGCGCGGCGAGGAGCGGCATGGAGATCACGCCCCCCCAGAAGCGCGGCGCCACCACGCGCGCGATCGGGTCCACCGCCATCATCTCCATCGCCGAGATCTGCTCGGTCGCCTTCATCAGGCCGATCTCGGCGGTGATCGCCGAGCCCGCGCGGCTCGCGAACAAAAGCCCCGCCACCACCGGCCCGAGCTCGCGCACCA
>JAXDQC010000143.1:0-2540 GCA_034668045.1 Betaproteobacteria bacterium
CCAGGCTCTGGCTGATTGCGATCCCCGTGCTGCTGTGGACGCTGCTGCCGATCTATCACATCTTCCTGTTCTCGATCTCGACCAAGGACTCGGCGTTCTCGGGCCGGCTGTGGCCCGAGCACCCGACGCTGCGCAACTTCGGCACGGTGTTCAAGCAGGAGCATTTCTACCTGCACCACTTCTGGAGCCAGATCTGGAACTCGCTCTGGATCGCGGTGGCCGTCGGCGCCATCACCCTCGTCATCGCGACGACCTCCGCGTTCGCGATCAGCCGCCTCAAGGCGCGCGGCGGCCGCACGGTGATGAACGCGGCGCTCTTCACCTACTTCATCCCGGCGGCATTCCTCGCCGTGCCGATGTACAAGGCGATGGGGACTTACGGCCTGCTGAACAGCCGCTGGTCGCTGGTGCTGGCGATGGTCACCCTCGCTTCGCCGTACGCGATCTGGGTGCTCAAGCAGGCTTCCGACAAGCTGCCGTGGGAGCTCGACGAGGCGGCGCGCATCGACGGCGCCACGCCCATGCAGCTCTTCCGCCTGGTCTACCTGCCGCTGATGGTGCCCTCGCTGGTGGCGATCTTCACCTACGCGCTGCTGCTCGCCTGGAACGAGTACCTCTACGCCTTCCTGCTGCTTTCGCACGAGAACACCATCCCGCTCGCCGTCGGCCTGGGCCACTTCCTGGCATCGGACGACTCGCCGTGGGAGATCCTGATGGCGACCGCGCTCATCTACGGCATGCCGCCGGTGGCGATCTACTACGCCTTCCGCCGCTACATGGTCGGCGGTCTGACAAGTGGGGCTGTAAAGGCATGAAAGCAGGAGCGGTGAAAGCGTAATGGCCTCTGTCTCTTTCAGGGACATCCACAAGTCTTTCGGCTCGACGAAGGTCGTCCATGGAATATCCCTGGACATCGCCGACGGCGAGTTCATGGTGCTGGTGGGGCCGTCGGGCTGCGGCAAGTCGACGCTGCTGCGCATGCTCGCCGGCCTCGAGGACATCGGCGGTGGCACGATCGCCATTGACGGCCGGGTCGTCAACGACCTCGACTCGAAGGACCGCGACATCGCCATGGTGTTCCAGAGCTACGCGCTCTATCCGCACATGACCGTTGCCGACAACATGGGCTTTTCCCTTCGTTTGCGAGGCGACAAGAAGGAGCTGATCCAGAGTCGCGTAGCCGACGCGGGAAAGGTTCTGAATCTGACCTCTTACCTGCACCGCTACCCGCGCGAGCTCTCGGGCGGCCAGCGCCAGCGCGTAGCCATGGGACGGGCGATCGTACGGGATCCGAAAGTATTTTTATTTGATGAACCCTTGAGTAATCTGGATGCGAAGCTGCGCGTGGCGATGCGCGCCGAGATCAAGGCGCTGCACCAGCGGCTGAAGACCACCACCGTCTATGTGACCCACGACCAGGTCGAGGCGATGACCATGGCCGACCGCATCGCGGTGATGAACGACGGCCGGATCGAGCAGCTCGGCCGCCCGCTCGAGCTCTACGACCGGCCGGCAAACCTTTTCGTTGCCCAGTTCATCGGCTCGCCGGCAATGAACGTGTTCGACGGTACCTATCGGAACGGCATGGTGGAAGCGCTGGGTGCTCGTTGGCCCTGCAATGCAAAAGCAAATGACGGCCAAAGCGTCAAATACGGAATCCGCCCGGTGCATTTCGATTTGGGCAGCGGCATCGACGCGGAAGTCGTGGTGGTCGAGCCGATGGGCGCCGAGACCGAGCTCTTGGTAAAAATCGGCGGCCAGACGCTCACCATCGTCACTCACGGCCGCTCGTCGGCGGGGCCGGGCCAGCGCATCTCTCTCGCGCCGAACGGCAGCTACGCGCACCTTTTCGACTCGGCCAGCGGCCTGCGCCTGTAGTCGTAGCGCGCGGCAAGTACAATGACGCTCATGGCTAAAGAGCAGAACTGGGCGTTCCCCCAGGAGCTTCGGCCGAAGCCCGAGGACTGGCGCTTCGACCTCGATCGCGCGCTCGACGCGGTCGTGCACCTGCGCGCGGTCGTGCCCGACGACGCCTTCACCGCGCCGCTGCTCGGCACCGAGCGCGTCGGCAACGGCATCGTCATTCGCGACGACGGCCTCGTCCTCACGATCGGCTACCTGATCACCGAGGCGAGCACGATCTGGATGACCACCAACAAGGGCGAAGTGGTCGGCGGCTTCCCGATCGCCTATGACCAGGCGACCGGCCTCGGCCTGGTGCAGCCGCTCGGCAAGTTCGCCATCACGCCGCTGCCGCGCGGCGGCTCCTCCTCGGTGCAGGTCGGCGGCAACGTCGTCGTCGCCGGCCATGGCGGACGGGCGCGCGCCCTCAAGGCGACGGTGTTCGCCAAGCGCGAGTTCGCCGGCTACTGGGAATACGTGCTCGACGAGGCGATGTTCACCGCGCCGGCGCATCCGCAGTGGGGCGGCGCGGCGCTGATCGCCGCCGACGGCAAGCTGGCCGGGATCGGCTCGCTACTGGTGCAGGAGAAGATCGACGCCGGCACGATCCAGGGCAACATGATCGTGCCGATCGACCT
>JAXDQC010000144.1:0-23317 GCA_034668045.1 Betaproteobacteria bacterium
CTGCGAGCAGTCGCGCGGCTATTACCCGTACGTCAAGGAATGCGCCACCGGCTGGAAGCGCGTGCCGCCGACGCCCGCCCCCTCGTCCTCGACGCCGCCGCAGTGACGAAAGGATTCCTTGCGCTGAGCGCGGTCGTTCTCGCGGGATGCGCCACTATCCCCGACGGGCCCGGCGTCATGGTGCTGCCGGGCAGCACCAAGAGCTTCGATCAGTTCCGCGCCGACGACGCCGACTGCCGCCAGTACTCGAACGCGCAGGTCGGCGGCAAGACTGCTAACAAAGCCGCAGTGGACAGCGGTGTGGCGAGCGCCGCAGTCGGTACCGCGGTCGGCGCTGCCGCCGGCGGCCTGATCGGCGGCAGCAGCGGCGCCGCCATCGGCGCCGGCGTCGGCCTCGCGGGCGGCGCGCTGGTCGGCGCCGACGCGGGCAATTCCTCCGGCCGCTCGCTGCAGCAGCGATACGACTTCGCCTTCCAGCAGTGCATGTACGCCAGGGGTCACCAGATCCCCATGGCGCGCGGCTCGATGCCGCGCCAGCAGCAGCGCCAGACCACGGCGCCGCCGCCCCCGCCGCCGCCGCCGGCGGGAACACCGCCGCCGCCGCCGCCCGGCTACCGCGTCAACTAACCTTCCGGAACTCGGCCATCACCCCGGCGGCGAAAAGCTCCAGGGTGCGGAACGCTTCCTCGTCCTTGGTGCCGCCGAAATTGATCTGCATCGACGGCTCGATCACACCGAAGGTGTCGATGCAGGCGCGCAGCTGGCCGATCACGTCCGCGGGCGTGCCGACGAACGCGCCGCCCTGCTGCACAATTTTCTCGGGCGTGGTGGCGAGGATGCTCGCCACCATCTTGTCGTAGCCGGGATACTGGTCGGAAGACTTGCCCTGCCAGGAGACGACGGCGTCGGCGAACACCTCCAGGTACTTGCGGCAGATGCGCTCGAACCCGGCCTGCGCCTCCTCGCGCTTCTCGGCCACATAGCAGAACTGCGCCACCTGGATCTGCTCGGCGCCGGGCTCGTGGCCTGACTCCGCCCAGACGCGGCGATACGTCTTGACGAATTCCTGCAGCTGGCCCGGCTTGCCGGCATAAGGGACGATCATCAGGTTGAAGCCGTTCCTGGCCGCGTAGAGGAACGATTCCTCGCTCGAGATGGCGGCGATCCAGACCGGCGGATGCGGCTTCTGCACCACGCGCGGCATCAAGCGCACGTCTTCGAGGTTCCAGTACTTGCCCCGGATGTTCACCCTTTCTTCCGTCCACATCCGGCGAATCATGCCGATCGCTTCCTCGAACCTTTCGCGGCTCTCGGACATCGGCACGCCGTAGACCTCGAACTCCTTCGGCAGGAAGGCGCGGCCGAAGCCGGCATCGAGCCGGCCGTTGCTCAGGTTGTCGAGCATGGCGAGGTCGCCGCCGAGGTGCGCGGGATGGTGGAACGCCGGGATCACGGCGCCGGTGACGAGGCGCACGCGCTTCGTGCGCGCCGCGACGGCGGACAGGAAAACGCAGGGATTGGGCGAGTGGCCGCCGTAGTCGTAGAACGAATGCTCGACGGTCTTGACGCTGTGGTAGCCGAGCGCGTCGGCGCGCTCCGCGAGCCGCAGGCATTGCTGGAAGTACGCCGCGGTGGTGCTGTCCTCGGGACGGAACGAAGGAAAGAAGTTAATTCCGAACCGCATCGCGGGTGCTCGCCAGCAGTGACGCTCGCATGAGGAACGCCTTGTGCTTCGCCGGCTCCTCGGCCATGCGGCGCAGCTCGTCGAAGCGCGCCTCGCGGCGCGCGGGATCGCGCTCCTCCAGCCGCTTCTTGTTCGCCACGGTTTGCTCCTGCACGTACTCGATGTTGAGCGGCCGGCGGATCCGCTCGTATCGGTCCAGGTCTTTTTCTTCCGTCAGAAGCCGGGCGAGATCCCAGGCCTCGTGGATACCGCTGTTCAGTCCCAGCCCGCCGATCGGATTGTTCACATGCGCCGCATCGCCGCAAAGAAAAACGCGCCCCTTGCGAAACTGTTTCGCCACGCGCTGGTGCACCTTGTAGAGGTTCAGGTGCAGGTAGTCCCGTTCGCTTTCCGGCACGAAGACCCGCGACAGGCGAGCGCGTACCGCCGCGTCGGAGAGCGCTTCCTCGTCGGACTCGTCCTCGCGCGTGTTGTAGACCGCGCGCCAGCGGCCTTTCAGGTCGTCGCCGGCGACCTTGAACAGGTTGGTCCACTCCTCGGGACCGGCCATGTAGTTGCGCGCGCAGCAGCCGAGCGCGGCGCCGAAGTCGAACTTCGTCGTGATGACGAGGAAACGCTCCGGCCAGGTGTAGCCCTCGAACTCGATGCCCAGCTCCTTGCGCACCGTGCTGCGGCCGCCGTCTGCGCCGATGACGTAGTCGGCGACGAATTGGCCCTGGCTCGTTTCCACCGTTACCGAGCTGCCGCTCTGCTCAACTCCGGAAACAGCGGCCCCCATGCGCACATCCGCAATGCCGCGCAGCCGCTCGATGCACATGTTGGCGAGCTTGTGCTGTTCGGTCTGCACCACGTAGGGATAGGCGGTTTCGCCCTGCAGGCGGCCGAAATCGAACTCGGCGATCAGGCGGCGCGTCGGCCGGTCCCAGAACTGGAAGGTGCGCGCCACCAAGCCCTGCCGGATGTACTCGTCGATCATGCCGAGCTCGGCGATGATCTCGAGCGTCGGCGGCTGCGTCGTCGATGCGCGCGGGCTGTCGTCGACCCGTTCCCGGGCCTCGAGCAGCGTGACGCGATGCCCGAGGCGCGCGCAGGCGAGCGCCGCGACGCTGCCCACCGGGCCCGCGCCGACGACCAGAATGTTTCGACCGCGCATGGATCGCGCCGATTATACTGAGCGCGCCCGAGGAGGATCACGCCTGAGACCCCACGTTTCATTGCTGCTTGCCGCATTCCTTTGCGCATCGGCACACGCGCAATCCTGGCCGCAGAAACCGGTGAGGGTGATCGTGCCGTTTCCGCCCGGCGGCGTCACCGATTCGGTCGCCCGCATCACGGCCGACTGGCTCGCGCAGCGGCTCGGCCAGGCGGTGGTGCCGGAGAACCGGCCCGGCGCGAGCGGCGCCATCGCCGCGGAGCTGGTGGCGCGCGCGGAGCCGGATGGCTACACGCTGCTGTCGGCCGCGGCGCCGCAGCTCGCGATCGTGCCGCACGTGCAGAAGATCGGCTACGACCCGGTGCGCGACTTCGCGCCGATCTCGATCGTCGGCACCAATCCGTTCGCGCTCGGCTGCAACGAGAAGCTGCCGGTGAAGAGCCTGCGGGAGCTGGTCGACTATTCGAAGGCGCGCCCCGGCCAGTTGAGCTACGCCTCGCCCGGCTCGGGCTCCGTCGGCCATCTCACCATGGAGCTCTTCCTCGCGCGCGCCGGCCTGAAGATGGAAGCCGTGCTCTACAAGGGCGGCGGCCCTGCGGTCGCCGACATGGTAGCGGGCCACGTGCCCTGCTATTTCGGCAACCTGAGCGAGTTGATCCCGCACGCGAGCAGCGGACGCGTCCGGATCCTCGCCACTTCCGGCGCGCAGCGGGCGCCGCAGCTTCCCGCGGTTCCCACCATCGCCGAGCAGGGCTACCCCGGTTTTCGCACGCTCACCTGGAACGGCTACGTCGCGCCGGCGAATACGCCGCGCGCGGTCGTCGAGCGCCTGGCGCGCGAAATCGGCGCCGCCTGCAAGGATCCGGCTTTCGCCGCGCGCCTGGACAAGATCGGCGTCGACCCGGTGTGCGGCACGCCGGCCGAATTCTCGCGCACGATCGCCGAAGACCTGGCGATCTGGAAGGAAGCGGTGCAGGCCGCCGGGATCAAGCCGCAATGACGCTGCGCCTCGCCATCCCCGACCTGATCTCGCCCTCCTATTTCCCGGCGATCGCCGCGGTCGAGCTCGGCTTCCTCGACGCGAAGCTGGAGCTCCTCTACCCGGTCACCAGGACCTACGAGGATCTGCGCGACGGCAAGCTCGACTTCGTCGGCGGCGCTTCGCACGCCGCGCTCTATGCGTTCAAGGACTGGCAGGGCGGCAAGCTGCTGTGCGCCCTCGCCCAGCACATGTACTGGTTCCTGATCGTCAAGAAATCCCTGAACGCGAAAAAAGGCGATTTGAACTGCGTGAAAAACCTGCGCATCGGCGCGGCCCCGGGCCCGGTGGACGGGCTGAAGCAGATGCTGAAGGTCGCCGGCATCGACCCCGAGCGCGACGTCAAGATCGGCCCCGTGCCCGGCTTCACGGTCGGACAGACCGCCTCGTTCGGCCTGCTGGCTGCTAAGGCGCTCGAGGAAGGAAAGATCGACGGATTCTGGGCCAACGGCATGGGTGCCGAAGTGGCAGTGAAGAGCAGCGTCGGCACGCTGGTGCTCGACGCGCGGCGCGAGGGCACGGCGGAGATGAAGGGATACACCTTCCCCGCCCTGGTGACCTCGGAAAGACTGATTCGCGACAACCCGGATGCGGCACGCGCCGCGATCAAGGCGGTTCAGTCCGCGCAGAAGGCGCTGAAGGAAGATCCAAACCGCGCCACCGCGATCGGCAAGAAGCTTTTTCCGCCGGCCGAGGCGGCGATGATCGCCGAGCTGATCCGCCGCGACCTGCCCTTCTACGATTCTTCCATTTCTGAAACAAGTGTGACGGCCATGAATCAATTCGCACGCAGTCTGGGATTGCTGTCGAAACCGGTGCCCTACAAGGAAGTGGTGTGGAGCGGCTGAAAGGCAAGGTCGCGGTCGTCACCGGCGCCGGCAGCGGCATCGGCAAGGTGCTGGCTACCCGGCTGGCAAAGGACGGCGCCGCCGTGGTGATCGCCGACCTGCGCCGCTTCGATACCGCCGCGGCCGAGATCGCGAAGAGCACCGGCGCGAAGACGCTCGGGCTGCAGATCGATGTCTCCGCCGAGGGCGACGCCGCCCGCATGGCCGCGGAGACGATGAAAGCCTTCGGCCGCATCGACATCCTGGTCAACAACGCGGCGATCTTCAGCACGCTCGAGCTCCAGCCGTTCGAGAAGATCCCGGTCGCCGAATGGCGCAAGGTGATGGACGTGAACGTCATGGGCGTCTGGCTGTGCAGCGCCGCCTGCGCGCCGCACATGCGCGCCGGCCGCTACGGCCGCATCATCAACCTCGCTTCCGGCTCGCCGCTGAAAGGCGTGCCGTTCTTCCTGCACTACATCTCGAGCAAGGGCGCGGTGATCGCCATGACGCGCGGCCTGGCGCGCGAGCTTGGCGCCGACGGAATCACCGTCAACTCGCTCGCCCCCGGCTTTACGCTCTCCGAGAACGTGGCGAAGAAGCAGGACCACGTCAAAGCGGGCGAACGCACCCGACTGACACGAGCCATCCAGCGCGATGAGAGCCCCGAAGACCTCGTCGGCGCGGTCAGCTTCCTCGCCAGCGAGGACGCCGCCTTCATCACCGGCCAGACGCTGGTGGTCGACGGCGGCTCGGCGATGATTTAGTCCTTAACCCACGGGAGAACGAAATGAAAGCCAATACCGCTTCCGCCTTGCTGTGCTCCACGGTCTTCGCCCTCGCGGCAATTCCGGCGCTTGGACAGAGCGGCGACAAGCTCGAGATCATCCATCACCCCAATTACGACAAGACCGTCTTCATGCCTTTCTCGCCGGCGATCAAGATCAAGAGCGGCAAGATGCTCTGGCTCGCCGGGGGCACGGCCTTGCCGGTCTATCACGACCATCCGCACAAGCGCGAGCAGATCCTGCAGTACCTGACCAACGATCTCGAGGCGCAGGTTCGCCGCACCATGGACGGCATCATGGAAACGCTCAAGGCGGCGGGCGGGTCGCCGAAGGACGTGGTGCACGTGTTCATCTTCCGCACGCGGCCGCGCGTCGGCGACATCGGCCGCTCGAGCGCAGTGGTGAACTCCTACTTCGCGCCGCACAATCACAAGCCAACGACCACCAACATGGCGGTTCTAGAGCTGGGCGAGCCCGAGCAGCTGGTGGAGATCCAGGTCGTCGCGGTGGTCGACTAGCCGGCTAGGGGATTTCCGCCGCCCGGCGCACGCTCCAGATCATCGACGACTTGATCAGGAAGTCGCGCGCCGCGTCGCGGTCGGCGGCCATCTGCCGCATCTCGCCGAAGCGCTTGTCACGCGCCGCCGGGTCGGCCTCTTCGAGCATCCGCTTGTTGGCGATCGATTGGGTCTGCACGAACTCGACGTTCGCCGTGCGCCGCTGGCGGACGTAGCGGTCGATCAGCGCCTCGTCGGCCTCGCCGCGCCAGACCTTGCCGAGGTAATCGGCGAGCAGGATCGCGTCGTGCAGCCCGCCGTTCAGGCCGAAGGCGCCGAGAGGATTGTTGAGGTGGGCGGCGTCGCCGGCGAGCACGACGCGGCCCGCGCGCCACTCCTTCGCCACGCGCTGGTGCACCCGGTAGATGCCGCGGTACGGGACCTCGTAGCGATCGGCGCGTTGCGCGAAGCGCTGCAGGCGCGCTTCCACAGCCTCGTCGGCGAGCACCGCCTGCTCGTCCTCGTCCGGGTGCACGGGGAAGGCCATGCGCCACAGGCCGGTCGGCCGATCGTGCGGCATGTGGAAGACCGCGGCCCATTCCTTCGGGTCGGCGACGTAGGCGTTGGAAGTGAAGCCGCGCGCGGCGAAGTCCTCGGTCGTGCTGATGACGATGAAGCGCTCCGGCCAGGTGAAGCCCTCGAAGTCGATGCCGAGGTTCTTGCGCACCAGGCTGCGCCCGCCGTCGCAGGCGACCAGCCACGGCGTCTTCACCGGCCCGGCGCTGGTCAGCGCGGTGACGCCGCTCTCGTCCTGCGTTGCCGAGATGAACTGCGTCGAGAAGCGCACCGAGGCGTGCCGGTAGGCGTGCAGCTTGTGGAAAAGGATCGGCGTCAGCCGATGCTGCTCGAGGTGGAAGCGGTAGGGATAGGGCGTCAGGTCGCGGATCAGGCCGAGATCCCATTCGACGATCACGCCCTGCTTGCGGTCGCGGATCTGCCAGCGCGGCACCTTCAAGCCGATGTGGTGCATCTCTTCGGTGACGCCGAGCGGCGCGAGCATCTCCAGCGTCGGCGGATGGAAGGAGCCCGCGCGCTGGTCCATGGTGAGCCCGGCCTCGTCCTCGATCACCTGCACCGGCACGCCCTGGTGCGCGAGCGACAGCGCTACCGTGAGGCCGACGGGTCCGGCCCCGACGATGAGAATCGGGTTCATGCCCTGAAGAACCCCCGCGGGGTTTCATGCAGCTTCTCGAACCCCGAGCGCGTGACGCGGATCAGCTCGCCGACCTGCACCCCCGCCCCATCCTTCGGCGAGATCACGTTCGGCTGCACCACCACGGTCATGTTCTCTTCCAGCGTCATCTCCGGCAGCGGCCCGGCGGGCCGTCCCCTCGTGCCGAGAATCGGTGGGAAATAGCCTCCCCCAAAGCCGTGCATCAGGTCGTCATAAATCGTAAAACCTTGATCCTCGATCACCTGCGCAGCGTCGAGGATCTGTCCCATCGTCGTCCCATGCCGCACTACGGCGGTGACCGCGTCGAACGCCGCCTCGGCGGTCTGGTGCAGCTTTTCGTACAACGGCGTTGGCGGCGCGCCAACGGTGAAGCTGCGTAGCACCTGGCCCGAGTAGTCCCACCACGAGGCCGAGAGCTCGCAGAACACGACGTCGCCGGCCGCGACCTTGCGCGAGGAATGGAACTGGGGCGGAACCACGACGTGCGGCGCCTTCATCGAGGCGACGCCAATGTAGTGGATGAAGGTCGTGCCGCCCTCGCCTACGTAGGCGCGCTCGACGAGGTTGCCCATTTCCCTTTCAGTAAGGCCGGGTTTTGTATTGGCAAGCAACTCCTGGAAACCGGCGTCGCTGAGCGCCGCGCCGATTCGCAGCCAATCGATCTCCTCCTCCGACTTGATCAGGCGCAGCCGCACATACTCGGCCTCGAGGCTGACGATGGAAAAGGCTTTTTCGAGCAGCAGATATTTTCTGTGCACCAGCGGACCGATGACGCCGATGCGCTTCGCGCCGCGGCGCTTCAGCTCCTCGACGGTCTTCTCGATGCCGCGGTGCTCGCCCCAGCGCACGTCGCAGTCGCGCGCCAGCTTCTTCGCCAGCGGGAAATGGTTGTACCACTCGACGTGCATCGTCATCTGCGCGCCGGGACGAAAGACGACGTAGGCCTCGACCGTGCCCGGCCAGCCGGTGACCCATTGCGGCGCATTGCCCGAGCGGTGGTCGGTGACGATCAGCAGGTGGTCGAGGCCGCGCGCTTCCATCAGCGCCGCGAGGGCGCGATGCCGCCGCTCGTATTCGGCGTCGGAGAAGCGCGGGTATTCCTGCTCGACGATCGCCCGCAGGCGCGGCGCGAGATTAATCGTTCTTGGCACCGGAGGCGCGCACGATCGGTCCCCAGCGCCGCAGCTCATCGGCGACGAAAGCGCTGAACTCCTTCGCGTCGAGGCGATTGGGCGCGATGCCTTCGTGGCGCAGCTTTTCCTTCACGTCGGAGAGCTCCATCGCACGCCGTACTTCGGTGTTGAGGCGCTCGACGATCTGCGGCGAAAGGCCCGCCGGGCCCGAGAGCGAGAACCAGACCGTCGCCACCAGGTCCGGATAGCCGGACTCGGCGAAGGTCGGGATGTCCGGATAGTCGGGCAGGCGCGCCGAGGCGCTGATCGCGAGGCCGCGCGCGCGTCCGGCCCGGATCTGCCCCGACGCGGTGGTGAGCGTGGTCGACACCGCCGGGATGTGCCCGGCGATCATGTCGGTGACCGCGCCCGAGGCACCCTTGTAGGGAACGTGCAGCAGGTCGATGCCGGCGAGCCGCTTGAAGAGCTCGGCGACCAGCTGCCCCTGCGTGCCGTTGCCCGGCGAGCCGTAGGAGAGCGTGCCCGGCTTCGCCTTCGCGAGCGCGACGAAGTCCTTGAGCGTCTTCGCCGGCAAGGAGGGATTCACCGCCAGCACGGCGGGCGGCCCGCCGAAGAGCGCGATGTGGGTGAAGTCCTTCTGCGGGTCGTACGGCGTGCCTTGCGGCAGCAGGGGCGCGATCACGTGCGAGGCGATGCCCGAGACGACCAGCGTGTAGCCGTCGGGTTGCGCCTTGGCAGCGAGGTCGGAGCCGAGCGCGCCGCCGGCGCCGCCGCGGTTCTCGATCACGAAGCTCTCCTTCAGCTGGTCGGAAAGCTTCTGCGCCACCATCCTGCCGAGCGTGTCGGCCGAGCCGCCGGGCGCGAAGGGCACGATGACCTTGACCGGACGCGCCGGCCAGTCCTGCGCCGCCAACGAGGATGCGAACGCAATTCCGAGGAGAAGAACGAGACGTTTCACCGAGAGGATTTTTAGCATAATGAGCGCCACCATGAGCGACTGTATCGACATCCACACTCACATCGTCCCCGAGACATTTCCACCGTACGCGGGGAAGAACGCCAACGTGCCGTGGCCCTCGATGGCCGATGCCCACGCCTGCCACAAGCACGTGATGATCCAGGGCAAGGTCTACCGCACGGTGACCGACGGGTCCTGGAGCGTGCCGCGGCGCATAGAGCAGATGGGCGAGATGCAGGTGACCAAGCAGGCCATCTCACCCATGCCGGAGCTGCTCTCCTACTGGCTGCCCCTCGCCGACGCGAAGGTCATGGTCCGCTATCTCAACGAGCAGGTCGCGGCGATGATCCAGGAAGCGCCGCAGCGCTTCATCGGCCTGGGCGCCGTGCCCCTGCAGGACATGGACGCCTCTCTTGCCGAATTGGACTTTGTCGTCAAGAAACTCAAATTCGCGGGCGTGGAAATCGCCAGCCACGTGAACGGCATCTCGATCGGCGATCCGCGCTTCGAGCCGTTCTTTGCTGCCGCCGAGTCGCTCGGCGCGGCGATCTTCGTCCACGCGCTGCGTCCCGCCGGGCAGGATCGCATCGTCGGCACCGGTTTCATCGAGCAGGCGGTGTGCTTTCCCGGCGACATCGGGCTTGCCTGCGCTTCGATGATCACCGGCGGCGTTGCCGCCCGCCACCCGAAACTGAGGATCGCCTTCAGCCACGGCGGCGGCGTGATGTCCATCCTGCTGCCGCGCCTCGTGCACGCCTGGAAGAAGATTGCCAAGGCGCGCGAGTCGGTCACCGAGTCGCCGGAAGTGACGGCGAAGCGCTTCTACTACGATGAGCTGGTCTTCGCGCCGCGGGCGATCGACTTCGTCATCGAGACCTTCGGCAAGAATCAGGTCTGCATCGGCACCGACTATCCGTTCGCCATGGGCGATTTCTCGCCGCTGGAGAGCATCGCCCACCTCGACGAGTCGACCCGCGCGGCGATTACTGCAGCGAACGCGAAGCGGTTTCTCGGACTGGTCTGACCAGCTCCGAGAGCACTTCGCTGATCGAGCCGGGAAATACCGCGTCGGCGACGCTGTCGTAAGGCGTCGGCTGCGCGTTGACGATCACCACCTTCGCGCCGGCGCTGCGCGCGATGTCGACGGCGCCGGCGACCGGATAGACCTGCAGGCTGGTGCCGACGGCGAGAAAGAAGTCCGCCTCGCCTGCGACCTGCATCGCCCGATCGATGACTTGCGGCACGAGCTGCTGGCCGAAGCTGATGGTGTCGCTCTTGAGGATGCCGCCGCAGTCGACGCAGTGCGGATCCTCCTCGCCGGCGCGCACCCGGTCGAGCGCCTTCTGCATCGGCGCCCGCATGCCGCAACCCATGCACATCACGCGGCGCATCGTGCCGTGCACTTCGATCACCTTCTCCGGCGAATTGCCGGCGAGCTGGTGCAGCTCATCGATGTTCTGGGTAATGAGCGCGTGCAGCTTCTGTCTTTTTTCCAGTTCCACCAGCGCCAGGTGGCCTGCGTTGGCCTTTGCCGTCCACGCAGGACTGGAAAGGCGGTTCTGCCAGGAAAGCTTGCGGACCTCGGGGTCGGCGAGGTAGTAGTTGATGTTGGACATCTTCTCGGCCAGCGGATTTTTCGTCCACAAGCCCTGCGGCCCACGGAAATCCGGGATGCCGGAATCGGTCGAGATCCCGGCACCGCTCAGCACGACGACGCGTTGCGCGTCGTCGATCCAGTTTCTGACTTGCTCGATCACATGCTCAGGGCATCTGGATCTTGCCGCCGGGGCCCATCCCGCCACCCGGCGGCAGGCCGCCCTGCGGGATGACGATCGAGGAGGCTGCCTGGCGGCGCAGCTCCTGCAGCTCCTTGACCGTGCGCTCGATCGCTTCCTTGGCAAGCTGGCCGAACTTCTCCGCGGCTTCGCCCAGCGAGCCGGCGCCGATCTCGAAGCCGATCGGCAGCGCGCCGGCCGGCGTCAGCACCTGCGTCTCGCCCATGTAGAGCACGGCGCGCGCCGTATCGCGCTCGCCGTCGTCCTTCACCGGCGTCAGGCGGCGGATCGTGCCGATGCGCCGGTCCGTGAAGATCTCTTCCATGTAGAGGGAATTCGGATCGACCTTCAGCTCGGCGTTTTGTTGTTCAGGTTTGGTGGCCATGTTCAACCTAGAGGAGTTCCGGGCAGGTAGCGTTCCCAGCCGCCCGGGCAGTTCTGTACATAGGGATAGTACGTGTTCGCCGCGCGGCAGTAGTACCAGTACGGGTCGGCCGGCGCCGGCGCATAGAGCGGCACGCCGTACGGGTAGTAGTACGCCGGATACCCGTAGAAGAACGCGCCGCCGATGAAGACTCTGCCGCCATGGTGATGGTGATGCTGGTGAGACCTGCTGCCGCTCGAATGGCTGCGCCCGGACCTGCCGCCGGCTTCGGCGTCGATCGCCGGCAAGCCAAGCGCCAGTGCAGCCAATGCAGCGACTCCGAGCTTTACCAAGCGCATTGCGCCAAGAATAGCACCGCTATGCGACAAGACGACCGGCCTGGTAGTCCTCGAACGCCTGCACGATCTGCTCGCGCGTGTTCATCACGAACGGCCCGTAGGCGACGACCGGCTCGTCGATCGGCTCGCCGGCAAAGAGCAACGCCCGGAACCTGTCCTTGGCGGCGAATGAAAGACGGCCCTCCCCCGGCTCGAACCAGCCCACGTCGCCCTTGTCCAGCGCCTTGCCGCCGACCTCGGCGCTGCCCTCGAGCATGTAGACGAAGCCCCGATACGTGGCGGGGATCTCCTGCTCCACGCTGCCGCGAATCTCGAGCAGCCACATCGGGTAGTCGCTGCCGTGCGGGCGCTCCACCTTGCCGGACTTGCCGGCATAGACGCGAACCGGGCCGTTGGCCGGAACATCCTTCAGCCGCTGGTCCTGATAGCGCGCCGGAATCATCTTCATCTTCGCCGGCAGGTTGAGCCAGAGCTGCAGCGTATGGACATTGCCCTGCGGCATCTCGCTATGCAGCACCCCTCGCCCGGCCGTCATCCACTGCACGTCGCCCGCATTCAACAGGCCGTGCGCGCCGGTGTGATCCTTGTGCTCCAGCGTCCCCTCGAGAACGATCGTCACCGTCTGCATGCCGCGATGCGGATGCGTCTCGAAGCCGCCCGGCGGCCCGAACCAGTCTTCGCTAAGAAACAGGAACGGCGAAGTCTTCTCGTAGCCCTCCGAGCCGATGACGAGCTGCTTGGCCTGGACTTGCGAGCTCGCGCCTTGCGGCATGACTCGCGCCACACGACTGATGGTTCTCACGCTCGCAACTTGAACCGTTGGATCTTGCCCGTCGCAGTCTTGGGCAACTCTTTCCGGAATTCGATCCAGCGCGGGTACTTGTGCGGCGCGAGCTTGCTCTTCACGTGCTCCTGGAGAGTCTTCTTCAGGGAATCGGACTCCGTCTGACCTGCCTTCAGTACCACGAAGGCTTTCGGCTTGACCAGCTTGTTCTCGTCCTCGGCGCCGACGACCGCAGCCTCGAGCACGGCTTCGTGCGTGACGAGCGCCGCTTCGACCTCCACCGGCGAGACGTAGATGCCGCTCACCTTGAGCATGTCGTCCGAGCGGCCGCCATAGGTGTAGTAGCCATCGGCGTCGAAGCTGTACTTGTCGCCGCTGCGCGTCCACGGGCCCTGGAAGGTGTTCTTGGTCTTCTCGCGCTGGTTCCAGTACATGAGCGCCGAGGTGGGGCCGTCGATCTGCAGCTCGCCGAGCTCGCCCGCCTTGGTGATGACGTTGCCGCTGTCGTCCACGAGGCGAACCTTGTAGCCGGGCACGGGCTTGCCGGTGGTGCCGTAGCGAACTTCGCCGGGCTTGTTGGAGATGAAGATGTGCAGCATCTCGGTCGAGCCGATGCCGTCGAGGATCTCGGTGCCGGTGCGTTCGGTCCAGCGCTGGCCGAGGTTGGCGGGAAGAGCTTCACCTGCAGAGGTGCAGACACGCAACTTCAGTTTGTCCTTGGACGGGAACGCGGATGAAGCGAGCAAGGCCGCATAAAGGGTCGGCACGCCGTAGAAAATCGTCGGGTTCTTCTCGGTGAGTCGTTTGAAGACCGCATCCGGCGTCGGGCGTTCGCCCATGAGGATGGTCGTGGCGCCGACGGACATCGGAAAGGTAAGCGCATTGCCCAGGCCGTAGGCGAAGAAGAGCTTGGCGGCGGAAAAAACGACATCGGATTCGCGGATGCCGAGCACGGGCTTGGCATAGAGATCGGCGGTGGCGACGAGGTGTGAGTGCAGATGCACGGTGCCCTTGGGCGCGCCGGTCGAGCCCGACGAGTAGAGCCAGAAGCACATGTCGTCGCGCGTCGTCGGCGCGGCGTTGGCCTTGGGCGACGCCTTGAAGAGGAGATCGTTGAGCTGCAGGCCGGTAGAGACCACGTGCGCGAGGTCGTGGCAGTTCTTGCGGATCTGCTCGAAATTCTTCAGCAGCGCCTCGGAGACGAAGAGCGCTCGCGCGCCGCTGTCGCGGAGCTGGTACTCGTAATCTGTCGGCGTCAGGAGGGTGTTCAGCGCCACCGGCACGATGCCGGCCTTGATCGCGCCGAGGAACAGCGCCGGCCAGTCGCAACTGTCCAGCATGGCGATGGCTATGCGTTGTTCTCTTTCAATTTTCAAAGAATGAAAAACATTCGCGGCACGGTTGGCGCGCTCGGCGAGCTCGGCGTAGGTGCAGCTTCCGGCATCGTCGATGAAGGCAGTCTTCGAGCCGCGGCCCGCCTTCAGGTTGCGTTCCAGCAGATCTACCGCCGCGTTGTATTCGCCCGCCATTCGCCGTCCTCCACGACAGGCTGCGAATTGTACGAGCGAAAACCGGCGAGACGCTCGTCGGTGCGCAGCAAGGCCTCGAATACCTCCAGGCATGACTTCCGCAGCCCTTCGCCGGCTGCAGTGAGGTGCAGACACCGGCCGCGCTGCTCGAAGAGCGCGACCTCCAGCGTGGCGGCGAGCTTTTTCAGCTGCATCGACACGGTGGGCTGCGCGAGGCACAACTCCTCGGCGGCGCGCGTGACGCTGCCCAGGCGGGCGACGGCTTCGAAGACGATGAGCTGCGGCAGCAGCCCGTGGCGAAAGTAACGACGCAGCTTCGTGCGCGGCATCTCGGCTCCTTGTCAGGACCGAGGTCTCGCTTGCGGCGCTTTGCGCGCTGCCCGGGCGACCGGGGCGATGCTCTGCCCGTTCTGACGGCCGACCCGCGTCGAAGCTACTCCCCTGCGGTAGTCGCCATGATAGCGGAAGGCGGACCGGCGATCCATTACGAATCGCGAAGCGATCACAAGTCGTCAATATTCCGGGCGCAAGCGGCCCGGCACACTTGAGCGATGGATTTCCTGTCCTCGCTCGCCGCCATCGTCGTCATCGATCTGGTCCTCGCCGGAGACAACGCCATCGTCATCGCCCTCGCCGCGCGGCAACTCCCCTCCGCGCTGCAGAAGCGGGCGATCGTCTGGGGCACGCTCGGCGCGGTGGTCGTGCGAGCGAGCCTGACCGTCGGCGTGCTCTGGCTGTTGCAGGTCCCGGGGCTGATGCTCGCGGGCGGCGCGCTGCTCGCCTGGATCGCCTACCGCCTGCTCACCGGCGGCGACGACGCGAAGAACCACGCCGTCGCGCCGGCCATCGGCTTCTGGGCGGCGATGCGCACCATTGTCATCGCCGACGCGGTGATGGGCATGGACAACGTGCTCGCCGTCGCCGGCGCGGCCCACGGCAGCGTGCTGCTCGTGGTGATTGGCCTCGTCATCAGCATCCCGATCGTCGTCTGGGGATCGACCCTGGTCCTGAAGTGGATCGAGCGCGTGCCGAGCCTGCTCTACGCCGGCGGCGCCGTGCTCGCCTGGACCGCCGCCAGCATGATCGCCGGCGAGCCGATGGTCGAGGCCGAGCTCGCCTCGCGCCCCGTGTTCCGCACGCTCGTGTATCTCGCCGTGATCGGCGGCGTGCTCGGGCTCGCCCTGCTGAAGAACCGCAAACCCGCCACGGAGGTCGCGCAATGAAACTCCTCGTTCCGGTCGACGGCTCGCAAGCCGCGCTCGCTGCCCTGCTCCATGTCGGCTCGCTTTCGCATTCCGGCGTTGCCGTCGAAACGCTGCTGCTCAATGTCCAGCCGCGCTTCCACCGGCACGTAAGCCGGTTCACCAGCCGCGCCGCCCGCGATTCGCTGCGCGCCGAGCGCAGCGCCGCGGCAATGGCGCCGGCGATCGAGGCGCTGTCGCACAGCCGGCTGCCGTTCCGCGCCGTCTCGGAGCTCGGCAACGTCGCCGAGCGCATCGCCGCCGTCGCCGAGCGAGAGCGCGTCGACGAGATCGTCATGGGCACCGGCCGCCATCCGCAGTGGCTGCGCTGGCTCAACCCGTCGATCGCCCAGGCGGTCATGCAGCGCACCGACATCCCCGTGACCGTGCTGGCGCGCGGCCAGGCGGGGGCACTCGAGCGCTATGCCCTGCCTGCGGGCCTGGCGGGACTCGCTGCTTTGCTGCTGACGTAGAACTCGACCAGCGGCCGCGGTTATGATCGCGGCCCATGACGTGGTCCATCATCGCGCGCGATCCGGCGAGCGGCGCCTTCGGCGTCGCCATCGCGACGCGGTTCTTCGCCGTCGGCGCGCTCTGCCCGCATGCCGCCAGCGGCGTCGGCGCCCTCTCCACGCAAGCGCTCGTCAATCCGCACTACGGCAGGCAGGGCCTCGAGTTCCTGCGCGCCGGCGTAGCGGCGCCGGAGCTCGTCAAGCGTCTTACGGCACCCGACGAAGGGCGCGAGCATCGCCAGCTTCACGTCATCGATGCCGCCGGCCGGATCGGCCAGTTCACCGGCAAGCAATGCGTCGAATGGGCGGGAGCCGTCGCCGGCGAGGGTTTTTCGGTTGCTGGCAACATGCTCGCCGGTCCCCGGGTCGTCGAAGAGACGGCAAACGCATTTCGCAGCACGAAAAGATCATTTGCCGAAAGACTGATCGCTGCCCTGGAAGCGGGTGAAGCCGCGGGCGGCGACAAGCGCGGCAAGCAGTCGGCAGCGCTCCTCGTCTACTCGAAAGAGGAATACGCGGACCTCAACCTCCGGGTCGACGACCACGCCGAGCCGCTCGCCGAGCTGAAGCGCCTCTACGAGAAGGCGCACGAGCGCTTCGTCGGCTACCTGACCTGCAGCCCCAGCAAGGCCAGTCCCTGGGGAATCTTCGACCGCCAGGAAATCGAGAAGCGCATCGCCGCGCATGCCAAGTCCCGCGCTTCTTCTTGACGTGCGGGGGCTGCGGACGACGTTCCGCAGCGAGGCGGGCGAAGTGCGGGCGGTGGATGGAGTGGACCTGCGAGTTGAGCGCGGCCGCACGCTCGGCATCGTCGGCGAGTCGGGCTGCGGCAAGAGTGTCACCGCCCTTTCCATCATGGGACTCGTGCCGCAGCCGCCCGGGCGCATTGCCGAGGGCGAGGTGCTGTTCGAGGGCGAGGATCTGCTGAAGGCACCCGCGCAACGCCTGCGCGACCTGCGCGGCGACAAGCTGGCGATGATCTTCCAGGAGCCCATGACCTCGCTCAACCCGGCTTTCCCGGTCGGAGACCAGATTGCGGAAACGTTGCTGAGACACAGAGACATTTCAAAAAAAGATGCAAAAGCAGCTTCGGTAGAAATGCTGCGCCGCGTGCGCATGCCCTCCCCCGAGCGCCGCGCGAAGGACTATCCGCACCAGCTCTCCGGCGGCATGCGCCAGCGCGTCATGATCGCCATGGCGCTCGCCTGCAACCCGAAGCTTTTGATCGCCGACGAGCCGACCACCGCGCTCGATGTCACCATCCAGGCGCAGATCCTCGAGCTCATGCGCGCGCTGCGCGAGGAGCTTGGCACGGCAATCATCCTCATTACCCACGACCTGGGCGTGATCGCCGAGCTCGCCGACGAGGTCGCGGTCATGTATGCCGGCAAGGTGATCGAGCGCTGCTCGGCGGAGAAGCTGTTCGCCGAGCCGCAGCATCCTTACACCGTCGGCCTGCTGGGCTCGATCCCGCGCCTGCACATGGAGCGCGAGCGCCTGGCGGCGATCGAGGGATTCGTGCCGGACGCCGCAGCGCTGCCGACGGGCTGTCGCTTCCACCCGCGCTGCCCGTTCGCCATCGAGCGCTGCGCCAGGGAAATTCCTCCTCTCGAGGAAATCAGCGCGGGCCATTTCGTCGCCTGCTGGCGAGCGCCGCTGTGACCGCCCTGCTCCGCGCCGAAAACCTGGTCAAGCACTTCGATGCGGTGCAGGCGGTGGATGGCGTGAGCCTGGAGCTCGCGGAGGGAGAGACGCTGGCGCTGGTCGGCGAATCGGGCTGCGGCAAGTCCACCGTCGGGCGGCTGCTGCTGCGGCTCATCGAGCCGACCGCCGGCAAGATCTTCTTTCAAGAGAAAGACATCACGGGATTGAAGGAGCGCGAAATCCGCTCGCTGCGCCGGGAGATGCAGATCATCTTCCAGGACCCCTACGGCTCGCTCAACCCGCGCATGACCGTCGGCGCCATGCTGGAAGAGCCGCTGCACCTGCATGGCCTTTACCGGAAGGGCCGCGTCGCCGAGTTGCTGGGGCTGGTGGGACTCTCGGCAATGCATGCGACGCGCTACCCCCACGAATTCTCCGGCGGCCAGCGCCAGCGGATTGCCATTGCCCGCGCCCTCGCGGTCGAGCCGCGCCTGATCGTTTGCGACGAGCCGGTGTCGGCGCTGGATGTCTCCATCCAGGCGCAAGTGATCAACCTGCTGCAGGACCTGCAGCGGCGCTTCGGCCTCGCCTACGTGTTCATCGCCCACGACCTGGCGGTAGTGAAGCACATCGCCACGCGCGTCGCGGTGATGTATCTCGGCAGGATCGTCGAGCTGGCCGGGAAGACGTCGCTGTTCGCCCAGCCCCGCCATCCGTATACGCGCGCCCTGCTCTCGGCGATCCCGGTGCCCGATCCGACCCTGGCCCGCAGGAAAATCATTCTCGAGGGCGACGTGCCCAGCCCCTACGACCCGCCGTCGGGCTGCCGGTTTCGCACCCGCTGTCCCCATGCGCAGCCGCTCTGCGCCGCGCGGGTTCCCGTTCTCGAAGACGGAGTCGCCTGCCATTTCTGGCGGGAGCTCCCGCCCTTCACTGCCGCCTCGCAATTGACCGCCGTCAATGAGAGACTGCTGCGGCTTCAGGCAGCGTTCCACCCCGGAGGAGGACCGTCATGAGGAAACTCGCTTTCGTCATCGCGCTTTTCGCGATGACTGCAAACGCACAAACGACGCTGCGCATCGGCCTTGCCGAGGATCCCGACATCCTCGACCCGACCATGGCGCGCACCTTCGTCGGCCGCATCGTCTTCGCCGGCCTGTGCGACAAGCTGTTCGACCTCGACGAGAAGCTGAACGTCGTGCCGCAGCTCGCGACCTCGTACAAATGGTCGGCCGACAACAAGTCGCTCGAGATCAAGCTCAGGAACGACGTCACCTTCCACGACGGCGAGAAGATGGACGCCGAGGCGGTGAAGTTCAATCTCGAGCGGCACAAGACCATGCCTGGCTCGACGCGGCGCGGCGACCTCGCGCCGGTGGCGAGCGTCGAGGTGGTGGATCCGCTGACCGTGAGGCTCAACCTCTCCTCGCCGTTCGCGCCGATGCTCACCGTGCTCACCGATCGCGCCGGCATGATGGTCTCGCCCAAGGCGGCGCAGGCCGCGGGCGAGAAGTTCGGCGCCAGGCCGGTCTGCTCCGGGCCGTTCCGCTTCGTCGAGCGCATCGCCCAGGACCGCATCGTCCTCGAGCGTTATCCGGGTTACTGGAACAAGGGCCAGATCCACTTCGACCGCGTCGTCTACCAGCCGATCATCGACTCCACGGTGCGCCTGGCGAACCTGCGCTCGGGCCAGCTCGACTTCATCGAGCGCCTCGCCGGCTCTGATGTGGCCGGCCTGAAGAGCGACAGCCGCTTCAAGGTCGCCCGCATCGTCGAGATCGGCTACCAGGGGATCTACTTCAACGTCGGCAAGGGCGAGCCGGGGCAGAGCAGCCCGGCGGGCCGCGACCCGCGCGTGCGCGAGGCATTCGAGCTTTCGCTCGACCGCGCCGCTCTGGTCAAGGTGGCAATGGACGGCGAGGCCGTGCCCGGCAACCAGTGGGTCGCACCGAACAATCGCTACTACGCGAAGAACGTGCCGATTCCCAAGCGCGACGTGGCGAAGGCCAAGGCGCTGCTCGCCGCGGCCGGCGTGCCCAACCCGACGGTGACGATGATGACGCCGACCGAATCGGCCGCGCAGCGGATCGCGCAGGTGGTGCAGGCAATGGCGAAAGATGCGGGCTTCGACATCAAGATCCAGTCGACCGAGTTCGCCTCCTCGCTCGCGCTCGGCGACAAGGGCCAGTACGAGGCGTATGTGCTCGCCTGGAGCGGCCGCGCCGATCCCGACGGCAACCTGCAGATCCACCTGGGCTGCAAGGCGGCGCTCAACTACCCCGGCTATTGCAATGCCGGTGTCGACGAGCTGATCAACAAGGCGCGCACCACGCTCGACCCGGAGCAGCGCGCGAAGCTGTACGAGCAGATCGCGGCGCAGGTCATCGCCAAGGACCGGCCGATCGTCTTCATCTTTCACCGCCACTGGCTTTGGGCGCACAGCGCCAAGCTCTCGGGGCTGCGGACCGTTCCCGACGGACTCGTGAGGGTGCAAGGGCTGAAGATGAACTGACATGGGACGTTTCCTCCTGCGCCGGCTGGCGCAGATCGTCCCGACGCTGTTCTTCGTCTCGATCCTGATCTTCGGGCTGCAGCAGCTGCTGCCCGGGGATCCGGCGCTCGCGCTCGCGGGAGAGGAGCGCAGTCCGGAAGTCATCAGGTACCTGAGAGAAAAATTCCATCTCGACGAGCCGTTGCCCATGCGCTACGGCTACTGGATTGCCGGCGTGGTGCGCGGCGACCTCGGCGAGTCGGTGCGCATCCAGCGGCCGGTCACCGAGCTGATCCTGGAGAAGCTGCCGGTGACGCTGCAGCTCGCCACCATGGCGATGCTGATCGCGCTTCTCATCGGCGTCACCGCGGGCGTGATCTCGGCGGTGAAGAAAGACACCTGGCTCGACTACGCCGCCAACGTGTTCGCGCTCTGGGGCCTCTCGACGCCGAATTTCTGGCTCGGCATCCTGCTGATCATGCTGTTCGCGGTGCACCTCGGCTGGCTGCCGGCTTCGGGCTATGTCAGCCCGTTCGAGGACTTGAAGGGCAACCTCTCGGCAATGATCATGCCGGCGTTCGTCCTCGGCAACGCCTTCGCTGCGGTGCTGATGCGCCACACGCGCAGCGCCATGCTGCAGGTCCTTTCCTCCGACTATGTCAGGACGGCACGGGCGAAAGGCCTCAACGAGCGCGTCGTGGTCCTCAAGCACGCGCTGCGCAACGCGCTCATCCCGGTGATCACGCTCGGCGCGCTGAGCTTCGGCGAGCTTCTCGGCGGCACGGTGCTCACCGAAACCATCTTCAGCATCCCCGGCTTCGGCAAGCTGATCGTCGATGCGGTGTTCAATCGCGACTATTCGGTGGTGCAAGGCGTGGTGCTGCTCACCGCGACCGTGTACATCGCGCTCAACCTGCTCGCCGATATTGCCTACTTCCTCGTCAATCCACGCATGAGAATCGAGTGAACCGGCTGCTCAAGCGCAAGAGCGCCGCCTTCGGCGTCTTCGTCGTGGCGTTCTTCGTCCTCCTCGCCCTGGTGGCGCCGTGGCTCGCGCCGCACGATCCCCTGGCGACGAGCTGGAGCGCGGTGCGTGCGGCGCCCAGCGCTTCGTACTGGTTCGGCGCCGACGAGCTCGGCCGCGACGTGCTTTCGCGCATCGTGTGGGGAACGCGAGCCTCGCTCCTCGCCGGGGTCGTCTCGGTGACGATCGCCGTCTCCCTCGGCGTGCCGATCGGCATGCTCGCCGGCTACGTCGGCGGCTGGACCGATGTCCTGATCTCGCGCATCACCGACGCGATGCTCGCCTGCCCGTTCCTGATCCTCGCCATCGCCCTCGCCGCCTTCCTCGGTCCGAGCCTCACCAACGCCATGATCGCGATCGGCATCTCGGCGACGCCGGTGTTCATCCGCCTGACGCGCGCGCAGGTGCTGGCGGCGAAGGCGGAGGAGTACGTCGAGGCTGCTCGCGCGCTCGGCAACCCGCATCTGCGCATCGCCTTGCGCCATATCCTGCCGAACATCGTCGCGCCGCTGATCGTGCAGGCGACGCTCGCCATCGCCGCCGCGGTGATCGCCGAGGCGAGCCTGTCATTCCTGGGATTGGGCCAGCAGCCGCCGGCGCCGAGCTGGGGCAGCATGCTCAACACGGCGAAGAACTACATCGACCAGGCGCCGTGGATGGCGATCTGGCCAGGCCTATCGATCTTCCTGCTGGTGCTGTCCTTCAACCTGCTCGGCGACGGGCTGCGCGACGCGCTCGATCCCCGGCACAGGTAGCGTCAGCGCCCGACCGGACGGAGCTGCTCCGCGATCGAGCGCGTCTTGTCGGTAACCACGTCGCCGGTATGGAGCGTGGTCTTCCGCTCGATCAGCATGAGGTGGCATTCCTCTGCGGCGACCGGGTTGTGGCGCACGCCCTTGGGCACGACGTAGATGTCGCCTTCCTTCAGCTCGACCGCGCCCTTCTCCATCTCGATGCGCAAGCGGCCCTTGAGGATGAGGAAGAGCTCGTCCTCATTCTCGTGGCTGTGCCACGCAAGCGAACCCTTGACCTTGGCGACCTTGATGTAGGCATCGTCGACTTCGGCGATCACGCGCGGGGACCACAGCTCGGTGAGCGCAGCGGCGGCCTGCCTGGGCGAGGTCACGTCGGCCATCAGCGGGCTTTCATCAGATCGGACGCCATCAGCTCGGGCGCGATGCCCTCGGCTTCGGCGGCATCGTAGTTGAGCTCGACCTTGATGCCGTTCGGGTCGAAGAAGAACAGCTGGAACAATGCCTGGCCGTTGGCGCGGCGCTGAGTGAATGCCACTTTCTCCTTCCGCAGGTGCTCCAGCATCTGCCGCAGCCCGGTGGCGCGGAAGGCTATGTGGTCGATCGCGCCGGTGCCGGCCGCGCCGCCCTGCGAGGTGCGCCCGAGGTATTTCTTCTGGTTCTCGCCCGCCATCTTCGCGCTCGGCCCGATGTGCACGATGTCGACGTCGCCGAGGTACATCCAGTGCACGGGGAAGCCGAAATCGGGATGCGGGCCGCTGTTCATGCCGAGGACGCGCGCGTACCAGTCGCGCGTCGCGTCGATGTCGTCGGCGGCGACGAGGATGTGTTCGATATGCGAGAGAGGCATTGCACTAATATATAACGATGTACATCTCAGACGCCAAGCGCCTCACCACCGAGGGCGCCCGCAAGATCAAGAACGTCGCGGTCAAGGCCGCGGAACAGGCCGGCATCGCCGTGACGGTCGCCGTCGTCGACGCGGGCGGGCACCTGCTGGTGCTCGAGCGCATGGAGGGCGGCAAGTTCCATACGGTGCACTCGGCCACCACGAAGGCGGTCTGCGCGGCTTCCAGTAAGAGGGTGACTTCCGCAAAAGGCGCGCAAGGCCAGCCGCTCGACCTCGCGCACGCCCTCGGCCTCGCCCTCGCCGCCGGCCCGGAGCGCTGGACGGCGATGGAGGGGGGCTGCCCGGTCATGGCCGGCGCCGAATGCATCGGCGGCGTCGGCGTCGCCGGCGGCAATTGGGAGTTCGACGAGAAAGTCGCGCGCGAAGCGGCCGAAGCGATCAAATGAAGGTGGGTTGCATCGGCATGGGCTGGTGGTCGGACGTGCTCGCCGACGCCATCAAGCGCTCGGGCAAGCTCGAGATCGCGGCCTGCTTCAGCCGCTCGAAGGACAAGCGCGAGAAATTCGCCGCCAAGTACGGCTGCAAGGCCGCCGCCTCGTACGAGGAGATCCTCGGCGACAAGAACGTCGAAGCGATCATCAATACGACGCCGAACGCGGTGCATCTCGAGACCACGCTC